>NZ_JBICYR010000004.1:316262-425386 GCF_043201175.1 Streptomyces sp. NPDC048337 | reverse complement strand
TTTCGACTCCAGGTGAGTCATTCGACCCAGGGATATCCTCCAAATCCCTCCCGGCTGAGCCGGGGATACATTCAGACGCCTCCAAGGCGCACTCGGCCCATACGGTCTTCCCGACGACCCGGCCCGAGGCCCCCCACCGCTCCGAGACGGCGCTCACGATCTGGAGCCCCCGCCCGTACTGCTCATCCTCGGCGGCGATCCGCGGCTCGGGCCGCCGCTCTCCCTTCGGATCGGTGACCGCAATCCGGAGCACTGCTCCGTCGAGCCGCAGCTCGACCCGTACGAAGCGATCCTCGACGGACCCGTGCAGCACGGCATTGGTGGTGAGCTCGCTGGTCAGCAGGGCCGCATCCGCCGCCAACCCCGGCTGCCCCCACGCCACCGCCAACCACGCGGCCCGCCGCCGGGCCGCGGGGACCGAGTCCTGCCGGGGCGGGTAGTTCCGCACGTCGTACCGAATCGGCTCGTCCATGCCTGTGCACCTCCTGTGCGGGCGGTGGCATGCCGGTGCCGTGTGGGCAGCCCGGTGCACTTCCGCCAACTGACGCTGCGCGGTGAGCAGTTCGTCACCGACGGTAGGACCGTGTGCATCGAGGGTGCAAGCTCTTCCCGGGAAATCTATCCCCAGGGGGTAGTTGTGCGGTGTGGGCCGCGCGCGGAAGACTGCCTCCGGTACGAGGAGGTGGCCCAAGTGCCCACGGACAACCGGGTATCCACAGTGTTGGCGCGCCGGCTGGGCGGTGAGCTGCTCCGCTTGCGCGACGCGGCGGGCCTGACCCAGCCCCAGGCGGCCCAGGTCTTGAGCGCCACGGCGGCCAAGATCGCCAAGATGGAGCGCGGCTGGGTCCCGTTCCGTGATCCGGATGTCGTCGCCCTGTGCAAGCTGTACGGAGTGACGGACGAGGGGGTCGTGCACGGGCTGCTGTCCCTGGCCAAGCTGGATCGTGAGCGCCGCAAGGCCAAGGGCTGGTGGCAGCAGACGCCCATCCTGGGAGGGCTGGGCGAGTACATCGCGATGGAGGAGGTCGCCACCCGCATCCGTACGTGGCAACACGCGCTGATCCCCGGCCTGCTTCAGACCCCTGAGTACATCCGGGCGCTGGGTGTCACCTCCAACTGGTCGCACCCGGACGAGATCGAGACGCTGGTCACCACACGGACCAAGCGGCAAGCGCGGCTATGGGGCGACGAGCCGATGGAGCTTCATGCGGTGCTGTGGGAGGCGGCGCTTCGCAACCAGGTCGGCGACAGCGTGGTGATGCGCGGGCAGCTCGACCATCTGGTGCAGATGGCAAGACTGCCGCACGTGCATGTTCAGGTGTTGCCCTTCGGACCCGGGAGGCACCACGGCGTCAAAGGCTCCTTCAACATCATCTCGTTCGCCGATCCGGGGGCGCTGGACGTCGGTTACGCGGAGGCCATCGGTTCTACCCTGTGGGCAGAGGGACCGGAGGCCAGCGAGGCTTACAGCGGTGAATTCAACCGGTTGTCACGCCTGAGTCTTGCGCCGCACGACTCCCTGCTCCTGATCGAAGCCATCAGCAAAGGTATGTAAGTCCATGCGCGAGTTCGAGTTCGTGAAGTCCAGCTACAGCGACAACCAGGCCAACTCGGAGTGTGTGGAAGTGGCGACGAACGTGGCGGGCACGGTCGCGGTCCGGGACAGCAAGCAGACGGCCGGGCCGGTCATCCGGGTCACCGACACCGCGTGGACGGCGTTCATCGGGGTGCGCCGGTGAACGAGGTGGTCATGTACTGGCGACCCGGCTGCCCGTTCTGCATCAAGCTCCGCACACAGCTGCGGCTGGCCCGGATCCCGTTCCGGAAGGTCAACATCTTGGCGGACCCGGACGCGGCGGCCTTCGTCCGCAGCCACAACGCCGGCAGCGAGACCGTCCCCACGCTGCGGATCACCACTCCCCAGGGCACGGAGTCGATCCTGACGAACCCCTCCCTCGCCCAGGTAAGGCGGGCCCTCGCCGTCTGACTTCCATCCCCGGCAGAGCGACCCCCGCTCCAGACGGGACCTCGACTGGTTCCCGGCCTACTCTCGCGGTTTCCCGTTCTCTCAACCGTGATCCCTTGACCCTGTGGTCACTGGCTCGGGAGCATCGAACGGCGCACTCAGCCATGTTGGAGAGGGGAACCGGAAGTTATGAAGGTGACCAAACTGATCAGCACCTGTGACCTCACGGACTGTGCGACGATCTACGCGACCGACCGGGGTACGTTCCTGGTGCAGGGAGAGACGCTAACCAACCACGGGCTCAAGATTCCCGCTCATGAAACCCTCGTAGAGATCCCTGCCGAGCTGATCAAGAAGGCCATTGCCAATGGCCTCATCTAGCCTCGCCGAACTCTTCGAGGGGTTTCAGCAGGAGGCGTTCAGGCTGGAGACCCTGGACGACTACAGCCGCTCTGGAAACGTTGACGCCTACCGCGCTTTCCAGGCCGGCCTGCAGCAGCCGGAGGGCTATAACACTGAGTGGGTCGAGGAGATCCGGGGACTCACACACCAGGGTAAGCGCGTGTACCGCGTGCACGTCCTCACCCGGCCCCTCACCGAGTATCTCCGTTTCGAGCTGGGCTGGGGCTATCGGACGAACATGACCGGCGGGGAGGAGTTCTTCATCCTCGACGTGACCGACGTTCCCAACCCGCTCGAAGGTGTGCCCGACTTCTGGCTCTTCGACTCCAGGGACACGGCCGTCATGGGCTACGACGACCACGGAGCCTTTCAAGGCGCGCAGGTGCTTCCCGTGACAGAGACGGAAAAGTTCGTCGGCTATCGGGAAACAGCACTCGCTCACGCGGAGCCGTTCTCCGACTGGTGGGCGAAACACGGCGAGTGAACAAAGGACAGCTTGGGGCCGCGTTGCGGGCACTGCGGGAGGCATCCGGGAAGGAGGCCAAAGCGGTTGCCCGTAGCGCCCTCATGTCTCCGTCCAAGCTTTCCAAGATTGAGAACGCCAACCTTCTGCCCAGTGCCACGGACGTAGAACGCATCCTCTCGGCCCTCGGGGTGTCCAACGCCATCAAGGCCGAGTACACCGAAGCGGCCCGCGCAGCGACTACAGAGGCCACCGCGTGGCGGCTCCTCAAGCGAGCCGGCGTTCACAAGGGTCAGCAGGCCGCGAAGGCCCTCGAAGCCCAGATGGCCATGCTCAGGCTGTTCCAGCCGGCCCTGGTCCCCGGCCTGCTCCAGACGCCCGAGTACATCCGGACCATCCTCCAGCGCCACGAGCTGAGCGAGGACGCACTCACCCGCACGATCAGCGGGAGGCTCGAGCGTCAGACCGTCCTGTTCGACAGCTCGAAGAAGTTCCGCTTCGTCATCACGGAGCCCGTACTCCGTTGGCGGATCGTCCCTCCTCAGATGATGGCCGCTCAGCTCGATCGCATCGTGTCGATGTCTCGACTGCCTCATGTGGACATCCGGATCGTTCCGTTGTCCGCGCAGCAGACAGACATTGGTAATCATGCTTTCGTCATTCGTGACGATCGGATGGTTACGGTTGAGACGGTTCACGCCGAGATAGTGGTCACCGATCCGAGAGACGTCGAGATGTACGTCCGAAAGTTCGATAGATTCGAGCAGGGGGCTCTGTCCGGCGACGGAATGCAACGCCTTGTCGAGAGTATCCGAGACGGATTCTTGACGGAACAGGAAACGGGCTAGGAACTCCCTTCTCCGCTGGTCACTATGGCTGCCGACGCAGCGAAGGTGACGTGAAGGGGCACTACATGGCGAGGGCGAAGAAGGCACAGGCTCCGACGTTCGACCGGGACGCATGGGAGTACCTGACCTACGCGCCCGGGCACGAGTGCTCTGCCTGCAAGCGGACCATCAAGCCCTTGGAGCTCGTCCTCAGAGGAGCCGGCGACCGCGCGTCCGCTTCGGGTGTCATTGTCTACCGGCACAACGAGTGTCCCGGTAGGGCCTCCATCCGTCGAGAGAAAGGGAAATCGCTGTGACGACAATGCTGGAAAACGCCGTCGGCCTGCGGCATGGGCGGGACCTTGTGAGTCCCGAGCTGTTCGCGAAACTGTGCGCGTTCTGCGCGGATGAGTACGGGCAGGAGCCGGTTGTGGCGCGGCGGGTGATGGATCAGGCCCTGGCCTTCCTCAAGGTCATGGGGGACGCGCGGGCCTTTGATATGGCCCCGTCGGAGATCGTTGACCCGGGCTGGCACACGTTCATGCTCCACACCCAGGAGTACGCGACGTGGTGTGAAGAACAGTTCGGATACTTCGTGCACCACGCGCCCAACTCCAAGGTCCGGACGCGGCCGCTCATGGCGTCCGTCGCGGATCGGATCAAGGCCGCCGGGTTCGAGGTGGACGAAGCGCTGTGGGGTACCTCGGCCGACTGTAATCAGCCCGCGTGCTGCGGTGACGGCGGTTGTTGCTGAGCCGGCCGCCGGCCGATGGAGTCCGGGTGCGGGAGGGTCACCGTCTTCGCGATGTTCGGGGTTGTCTTCGGGTACGCGACCCATTCGCTTGATCAGCGGATGCTGGGGGAAGTCGCGGTGGTCGGGCCGATGACTCCCGGGGTCGAGTGGGGGCGGTTGTGGCAGATGGCGCGCGGTATGTGCCGTCTCTCCGAGGGTGACGCCGAGCATGCGCGGTGGATCATGGCGCAGGCCAATCGGGCGTTCATCTGTGGGAGCGATGTGATCGTCAAGCTTCCGCGGGGAACGTGGAAGCTTGGCGGCGGCAAGCGGGCGGGGCTGGGCGGGTACTGCAACCGGGATCAGCTCTGGACCGGGAACCTGACCGTCGAGGACGTCACCCCTGAGCAGGTGGCTGCGCGGCCGTCGCTGTACTAGCGGGCCCCGCGAGGTGGCTCGTCAGCCAGTCCGCCGTGTGCGGGAGCCAGGCGGGGCGGGCAGCCAGAGCTCCACCCCCACCTCCGCCCCCAGTCCGCAGACCTCCCCGATCATCGCCAACTGCCGTTCCGCACGGTCCGTACGCGCTTCGTCCATCCCCGCACCGTACGAGCCCCCCCGTGCGCCCGCGCGACCGCGCGGCGCCCCTTGACTGGGGTCGGCGGCGGGGAGACGCTCCCCGGGTTCGGGCGCTGGGATCCGTACGGTTGCAGCTGGGGGGCCGCGATGCCGGAGGAGTCTGTCCAGACGGTGGGGGAGCTGCGGGCGCAGCTCGTGGCGCAGGGGGCGCGGTGGTCGGTCATCGAGCACCTGGCCGACGAGGAACCGGTGCCACGGCCCTCGCTCGGCCTGGAGCCCGGGGCCAACCTGACGCCCGCCGAGGCGGTGCGAGAGGTCGACCTCCGGGCGCTCATCGGACACGAGAGCGCCAATCCGCACCTGACCAGGCGCAGGGCCGCGCACGGCCTCCTGCCCGGCCCGCCCACGACCGGGGCGCCCCGCCCCACCTCCGTCGACTGGCGCAGCCGCTGGGGCTGGCCCTGGATCACCAAGGTCAAGGACCAGAACCCGTGCGGTTCCTGCTGGGCCTTCGGCGCCGCCGGCCTGGTGGAGTCCATGGCCCGGATAGAGCACGACGTCTGGGCGAAGCGCTCCGAGGGGGACGTGCACGACGGGCTCCGCTTCACCTGCGGGCAGGGGTCGAACCCGGAGACCGCCCTGGACTGGATCAAGACCAACGGCGGGCTCGCCGACCCGGACTGCTGGCCGTACAGCACCCCGCCCGCCGGCCTGCCGGCCTCCCGCCGCGACGCCTGGCGCGCCGAGTACACGCCCAGCTGGGACCGTTCGGGCCGGACCGTCCGCATCACCGACTACGTCCGCCTCGGCGACGTCGAGCAGCAGAAGGTCTGGCTGGACACCGTCGGCCCGCTGACCGCCTGCTTCGACGTCTACGACGACTTCTTCGGCCTGGGGTCCGGGGTCTACCACCGCACCAGCGACCATCTGGCGGGCGGGCACTGCGTGTTGATCGTCGGCTACGACGACGCGGCCGGCTGCTGGCTGTTCAAGAACTCCTGGGGGACGGGCTACCACGTCGGTGGCTACGGCCGGATCGCCTACGGCGAGGTCAACATCGACTACTGGGCCAAGTGCGGCCTGCGCGGCACCAACATCGACCCGTGGAGCAAGCGCCGCCTGCACACCGGGAACGTCTACGAGAGCGGCAACGGCCGCGCCCACCGCAACTTCGAGCTGCTCGCGACCACGGGAGCCGGCCGCCTCCAGCACTGGTGGCGCGAGGGCGACGCCCCCTTCGCCTGGGCCCGCGCCGGCAGCTTCGCGAACGACGCCTCCGGCCAGCCCGCCTTCACCGGGACCACCTACAACCGGAACATGGAGTCCCTGCACGTGACCACCGGCGGCCGGCTGCGCCACTGGTACTACGAGCAGTCCGCCGGCGTCTGGCGGGACGGCGGCGCCTTCGGGGCGGGCGACGCGGTCGTCGGCTCGACCCCGGCGTTCATCCAGAGCGACTACGGCAAGCCGGGCAACTTCGAGGTGGTCGTGCAGACCACCGACGGCCGCCTGAACCACTGGTGGCGGATCAACGGGGCCCCCTGGACCTGGAACGACGGCGGCCGCTTCGCCTCCGGCATCGCCCACTACGGCCCCGCCCTCGTCCAGACCCGCGGCCGCCACCTCGACCTCGTCGCCGCCCGTACCGACGGCCGGATGCAGCTGTGGTGGCGCGACGACGCGAACGGCTTCGCCTGGCGCCCCGGCGAGGTCTTCGGCAGCGGTACGGGGGCCATCTCCGCGCCCTGCCTGATCGAGGGCCAGTACGGGGCCGTGGACGAGGACACCGCCGGGAACTACGAGCTGTGCGTCGCGGTGGCGGGCGGCCGCGTCGAGCACTGGTGGCGGGGCAACGCGGGCGGCGCGGCCTGGAGCCGCAGCGCCGTCTTCGGGCACGACGTCCTGGCCGTCACCGGGATGCTCCAGGGCAGCTTCGGGTTCAACCTGGAAGTCGTCGTCCTGCGCACCGACCGCCTGCTCCAGCACTACTGGCGCGACGGCGCGGGCTGGCACGAGGGGGCGGTGATCGGCCCCGCCTGAGGCCCGAGAGGAGTGCCGTGGAGGTACGGAGCGTGGTCCTGGGCCCCGGTGAACCGTACGAGCTGCGGCTCACCGGGCGCGGGGCGCGCGGCTACGTGTGGACCTGGCAGGTCACGGGCGACGAGGACGCGGTGGCGGTTGCCGAGCTGCCGCCGCCGACGCCCGAGCCGCCGCTGCCGGGCGCGACCGTCGACCGCACCTACGTCGTCCGCGGCCGCGCACCGGGCGGCCGCGCCCGGATCCGCTTCGCGCAGGTCCGGCCGCCCTACCCGCAGGAGGCCCCGTACGACGAGTTCGTGCTCGACGTCACCGTCACCACGAGCTGAGGGCCCACTGCCCGGATGCTGAGACGGGACACCGGTGTATCTGACATGTATCTATGCTGTGCGCATGCCAGCCCCCGCATCTCCCCCCGCGCCCGCCGCCGACCGCGTGTACCGGCACATCAAGCAGGGCGTCCTCGACCGCCGGTACGAGGGCGGCACCCTCCTTACCGAGGGCGAGGTCGCCGAGGCGGTGGGCGTCTCCCGCACGCCGGTCCGCGAGGCCCTGCTGCGCCTGGAGACGGAGGGGCTGCTCCGGCTCTACCCCAAGAAGGGCGCGCTGGTCCTGCCCGTGTCGGCGCAGGAGATCGCCGACGTCGTCGAAACCCGGCTGCTGGTCGAGGAGTTCACCGTGCGGCAGGCCGTCCCGGCGCCGGCCGCGCTGCTCGGACGGCTGGAGGAGCTGCTGCGCGCGCAGGAGCGGCACGCGGACAGCGGCGACCTGGCGGCCTTCGCCGTCGAGGACCGGTGCTTCCACGCCGAGATCGTCCGGCACGCCGGCAACCAGATCCTGTCGCGCCTGTACGACCAGCTGCGCGACCGGCAGCTGCGGATGGGCGTCGCCGTCATGCACGCCCACCCCGACCGGGTCGCGCAGAACCTCGTCGAACACCACGAGATCCTGACCGCCCTGCGGGCGGGCGACGCGGAACGGGCGGCCGCGAGCGTACGGGCGCACCTGGGCAGGGTCGGCAGCCTGATGCGCGGTGACGCCCGGTGAGAGCCCTCGATCCGCCCGGCGGCCGCAAGGCACTCGGCATCTGGTCCATCGGCGTCGCCGTCTACTTCGTCGCGGTGATCTTCCGTACCAGCCTCGGCGTGGCCGGACTCGACGCCGCCGACCGCTTCCACGTCAACGCCTCGGCCCTCGCCACCTTCTCCCTGCTCCAGCTGCTGGTCTACGCGGGCATGCAGGTACCCGTCGGCCTGATGGTGGACCGGCTCGGCACGAAGAAGGTGCTGACGCTCGGCGCCGTGCTCTTCACCGTCGGGCAGCTCGGCTTCGCGCTCTCGCCCTCGTACGGGATGGCCCTCGCGGCGCGCGCCCTGCTGGGCTGCGGTGACGCGATGACCTTCATCTCGGTGCTGCGGCTCGGCACCCGCTGGTTCCCGGCGCGGCGCGGACCGCTGATGGCCCAGCTGGCCGGGCTCGTCGGGATGGCCGGCAACCTCGTCTCCACGCTCGTCCTGGCGCCCGTCCTGCACGAGCTCGGCTGGGTGCCGGCCTTCGCGGGCAGCGCGGCGGCGGGGCTGATCGTGCTGGTTCCGCTGGTGCTCTTCCTGCGGGACAACCCGGAGGGGCACGAGCCGGCGCCGGTCGTGCGGAGCGGCGGGGGCGGGGGCGGGGGCTTCGTGCGCCGCCAGATCCGGGAGTCCTGGGCCGAGCCCGGCACCCGGCTCGGCCTGTGGGTGCACTTCACCACCCAGTTCCCGGCGATGGTGTTCCTGCTGCTGTGGGGGATGCCGTTCCTCGTCGAGGCCCAGGGGCTGTCCCGGAGCACCGCGGGCGGGCTGCTGACCCTGGTGGTCGCCTCGAACATGGCACTCGGGCTGGTCTACGGCCAGATCATCGGCCGCCGCCAGTCCTCGCGGATCCCGCTGGCCCTGGGCACCGTGGGCGTGACCGCGCTGCTCTGGGGCTCCGTCCTCGCCTACCCGGGGGACCGGGCGCCGATGTGGCTGCTGGTCACCCTGTGCCTGGTCCTCGGCGGCTGCGGCCCGGCGTCGATGATCGGCTTCGACTTCGCCCGCCCGGCCAACCCGGCCGAACGCCAGGGCACCGCCTCCGGGATCACGAACATGGGCGGCTTCCTCGCGTCGATGACCACGCTGCTGGCGGTGGGCATCCTGCTGGACGCCACCGGGGACGACTACCGGATCGCCTTCTCGACGGTGTTCGTCCTGGAGGCACTCGGCATCGCGCAGATCCTGCGGCTGCGGCCGCGGGCGCTGGCCCGCGAGGCGGCGCACGCGCGGGTCACGATCCCGGCCCAGCAGGCCGCGGAACCGCAATCCGTCCCGCTCGCGTGTCCCCTGCCGGAGGTCGCGGGGCGCGAGGCACCGTAGGGCGTTCGCGTGGACGAGGGGGATCCGGAGCAATGTGGACCAGCGTGTCCGCCGCCACCCTTCCGGTGGCCGAGAGGTTCGAGTGGTTCCACGACATCGTCGCCTCCGCGCTGATACCGACGGCCATCCGGAGCGAGCTGTCCGCCGACTTCGAGGCGGAGGTCTCGATGCTGGACCTCGGCGTCACGCAGGTGTCGTCCTTCACGCACTCGCCCCTGCGGTCGCGGCGCACGCCCGCCCTGATCCGGCGCGGGGACCCGGAGCAGTACCAGCTGGCGCTGATCACCGGGGGCCGTTGGTGGATGTCCCAGTGCGGCGGTGACGAGGAGTTCGGGGTCGGGGACCTGATCCTCTGGGACACCTCCCGCCCCCAGGAGACCGTCGCCCACGGCGGGGACGGCCCGAGCGGCTCGCTCATCCTCCACCTGCCGAAGGACGCCCTGCCGCTGCCGTCCGGCAGGGTCGACCGGCTGCTCGGCCGGCGCATCCCCGGGGACAGCGGCATGGGGGCCGTGCTGGCGCGGTACATCTCCTCGCTCGGCGCGCACGGCGCCGAATGCGAGCCGCGGGAACTGCGCGGACTGGGCGGGGCCACGGTCGAACTGGCCGCCGCCTGCCTCGCGCAGCGGCTCGACGCGTATCGGGAGCTCCCCGCCGAGACCCGTGCCCGGGTGCTGCGCGAGCGGATCGACGCCTTCATCGAGGACAACCTCGGGGATCCGGCGCTCGACCCCGGGCTGATCGCCGCCGCGCACGGCATCTCCGTACGCGGCCTGCACGCACTCTTCCGCGACCGGCCGGAGTCCGTCTCCGCCACGGTCCGCCGCCGGCGCCTGGACCGCTGCCGCACCGACCTGACCCGCCCGGAACTGGCGGGCCGGCCCGTCCACGACATCGCCGCCCGCTGGTGCCTGCCCAACGCCGCCGCGTTCAGCCGAGCCTTCCGCGAGGCGTACGGCCTGACCCCGACGGCCTACCGCCACACCGCCGGGCTCCGCCCGGGCCCGGCCGGCCCCGCGGCCGCGGCGCCACTGCCGGGGGCTCCGCCCCCGGACCCCAGCGCCTCAAACGCCGGCGGGGCTGGTTTTGCCTCCGGCGGCGCCTCAAACGCCGGCGAGGCTGGATTTGGCTGATGCCGCCCGCCCAGTGCGGCTGGATTGCCCGCAGGGCAATCCCAACCCCGCCGGCGTTTTCAGGGGAGCCGGGGTTACGGGGTGACCGCGAAGTTGGTCAGGATCGCGTCCGCCAGTTCGGCGTCGCCCTCGACCTTCACCCGGTCGGCGACCGCGGCCGGTCGGACCCGCCCGGCGGCGAGCCGCACGTACGTCTCCCAGTCCAGCGTCAGCGAAACCGCCGGCCCCAGCGACGGCGCCTTGTCCAGCGTCCCCTGACCCTCCGCGTCCACCCGTACCGTCCGCATGAACTCCAGTGGCCCGTGCACGTCGATGACCACCGCCGAGTTCGCCGGCGCGGCCGCCCGCTTCGCGACCACCTTCGGCAGCCCGGCGAGGAGGATGTCCCGCGCCACGTACGCCCCGGGCGAATCCCAGTTCCCCGGCACCCGCAGCGCCGCCCGCAGGTCCTGCTCGTGGATCCACACGTCGAACGCCCGCAGCCGCAACGCGTGCTCCAGCGTCACCTGGTCGCCCAGCGGCCCCCGCACGATCGTGGCCGGATCCCGCTTCTCGTCCCGCAGCTGCCGCGAGCGCCGGATGATCGTGTACTCCAGCTCCGAGGTCATCTCCGGCGCGGTGTGGTGCCGCCGTACGTCGACCTGCACCTCCATGTACCGGCTGAACTCGTCCACCACGTGCCGCAGGTCCCGCGCCACGGTGTGGATCGGCCGCGGGTCCCCGAGCTGCTCGCATTCGATGCCGATGATGTGTGACACGACGTCACGGACCGACCATCCCGGGCACGGCGTCGCCCGGTTCCACTCGCCCTCCGGCAACGGGAGGACCAGCTCGGATATCGCCTCGATGGAATGGGTCCACGCGTCGGCATAGTGCTGGAGGCTGGGATGGACGGTCAACGGGACCCCTCGCGTGCTGTTCAGTGGCGCGTTCTGGAAGCTCTGGAAGCTCTGGAAGCTCTGGACATCGGAGACTCGGATTCCAAAACTACGCTGCCGGTGAGCACCCCGGCAGTGCTTTCGTGTGACGATCGTAGGCCCGAGTTGACGGCTTGAACGCCAGGACGGTGGTAATGTGCGCGCCTCGCTGATCCAAATCGCAGTGAACGAGGGCGAGTCGGTGTCTTCCCGGCGGGCCCGCGCGGCCGATCTCGTACGGGACCAGGCCGGCTCCGACCTCGTCGTCCTGCCCGAACTGTGGACGGTCGGGGCCTTCGCCTACGAACAGTTCGAGACGGAGGCGGAACCGCTCGACGGCCCGACCTACGAGGCCATGTCCAAGGCCGCGCGCGACGCCGGCGCCTGGCTGCACGCCGGCTCGATCGTGGAGCGCGCGGGCGACGGCTCGCTCTACAACACCACCCTCGTCCTCTCCCCGGCGGGCGAGCTGGCCGCCACCTACCGCAAGATCCACCGCTTCGGCTTCGACCAGGGCGAGGCCGTCCTGATGACGCCCGGCGACACCCTCACCACCGTGGAGCTGCCGGAGCAGACCCTCGGCATCGCCACCTGCTACGACCTGCGCTTCCCCGAGCTGTTCCGCGGGCTCGTCGACGCCGGGGCCACCACGATGGTCGTCGCGGCCGGCTGGCCCGCGCGCCGCCGCGCGCACTGGACCCTGCTCAGCCGGGCACGCGCCGTGGAGGACCAGTCGTACGTCCTCGCCTGCGGGCTGGCCGGCACCCACGCGGGCGTCGAGCAGGCGGGACACAGCCTGGTGGTGGACCCCTGGGGCGAGGTCCTCGCGGAGGCGGGCCCCGGCGAGGCCGTCCTGACGGTCGACCTCGACCCGGCGAAGGTCGCCGACACCCGCGAGCAGTTCCCGGCCCTCAAGGACCGCATGCTGGGCCTGCGCCCCCCGACCCGATGACGGGGCCGAAATCCGGCCCCGCCGGGGTGTGAGGAGCGGGGTGCGGGGCGGAGCCCCGGGTCTCTCGGCCCCTTCGGCGTCAGACCGCCTCGCGCTCCTTCTCGGCCATCCGGATCACGCACACCGCGACCGCGATCAGCAGCGCCGCGTCCGCGTCCTCCCGGATCACGTCCACCGCGTACGTCTCGCGGATCCGGTACCACCGGCGCGAGATCAGCGCGAGCAGCTCGCCCTCGTACTCGACCTTGAACTCCCGGTCCAGGATCCGCCCGCTGACGTCCAGTTCGGTGCCCTCGACCAGGGTGACCCGGTAGTGGTTGCGCAGAAGGGAGAGCCGCTTCCGGCGGATCACCGCGAGCCGCCGCTCGTCGCGCTCCAGCGTCATCGCGTCGCGGAAGCCGAACAGCTTCTCCCGCAGGGTGATCAGGATCCGCCCGTCCGGATCCTTCAGTTCCAGGGTGTCCCGGATCCGCAGCGCCTTCCCGTCGACGAGGAAGGCGTGCCGGCCGTCCTCGTCCTCGATCCAGTAGTCGTCCCCGATGGCCAGCAGTTTGTCCCGTACGAGGTATTTCATGCGCTGATCCGTGCCCGCGATAGGTTTGCGGCATGCCTCTGCTCTTCGTGACCGACCTGGCGTACCCGGCGCGCGGCCGCCGCTACTGCGACGAGGACATATTCCTCACCTCCCGCCTGCGGGAGCACTTCGCGCTGGCCCTGTGCCATCCGCGGGACGCGCAGGCCCTCCTGGGCAGCGGCTTCGACGCCGTCGTCGTCCGCAACAGCGGGCCGGTCCTGCACTACCAGGAGGCGTACGACTCCTTCCGCGCGGCGGCGCTCGCCGCCGGGACCCGGGTCTACAACCCGCTCACCGGGCGCGGCGACATGGCGGGCAAGCAGTACCTCCTCGACCTGACGGCCGCCGGCTACCCGGTCATCCCGACCGTCGACGACCCGGCCCGGCTCGCGGAGCTGCCGCAGGTCCCCTCGTACGCGGTCAAGCCCAAGCAGGGCGCGGACTCCATCGGCCTCACCTTCACCGCGACCCCGACGGGCCCGGCCGGGGAGGTCCTCATCCAACCGCGCGTCGACTTCGCGTACGAGGTCTCCTTCTACTTCGTCGACGACGCCTTCCAGTACGCGCTCTACGCCCCGGACCCGGCCCGCCGCTGGGAGCTGCGGCCCTACGCCCCGACCGCGGCGGACCTGGCCTTCGCCCGCGCGTTCATCGAGTGGAACACCCTCGGCCACGGCATCCAGCGGGTGGACGCCTGCCGGGCGCCCTCCGGCGAGCTGCTCCTCGTCGAGCTGGAGGACCTGAACCCGTACCTCTCCCTCGACCTCCTCCCGGCCGAGACCCAGGACGCCTTCGTCACCGCGCTCACGCGCTCCCTCCACAGCTTCCTGTCCTGATGTCAGACCCGGGTGCGAGGCTCCCGTCATGGACAAGCAGACCTTCTGGAAGCTGATCGAGACGGCCCGCGCGGACGTGGCGGACGACCGGGTGGCGGAGCGCGCGGCGGAGCTGCTCGCCGGGCGCCCGGAGACGGAGATAACCGGGGCCCAGCAGGTGCTGTGGGACCTGCTGTCGGAGTCCTACCGCGCCCCGCTCTGGGCCGCGGCCCACGTCATCAACGGCGGCTGCTCGGACGACGGGTTCGACTACTTCCGCGGCTGGCTCCTCACCCAGGGGCGGGCGGCCTTCGAGGCGGCCCTGGCCGACGCGGACTCCCTGGCGGACCACCCCGCGGTCCGCGAGGCCGCGGCGGAGGGCCTGGAGCTGGCGGACGAGGAGGCCCTCTCGATCGCCTGGACCGCCTACGAGTCCGCCACGGGCCGGGAGCTCCCGGAGGACTCCTTCACGATCGACTACCCGCCCCTGGACCCCGCCTGGGACTTCGACTTCGACGACACGCAGGAGACCGCTGCCCGCCTCCCGCGCCTGAGCGCCCTCTTCGACTAGGGAGTGCGGCCCGGGAGTTGGCCTGATCTCGGCGGAATGCCTGCGTCAGCCCGGATGCCTTGGGCACACTTTTGGGAGGTCCGTCCGGCGGCCTGCGCCCCCTACGCCCCGAGGAGCATCCGGTGTCGTCGCAGGAACTCGACTTAACGATCACTCCCGAACAGGCCGCCTACGGCGTGATCCTGACCGTAACCCTCCCCACCGGGCCCGCCCGCCTGCGGATTCCGTCCGGGACGCGGGACGGCGAACTGGTCCGGGCGCGGGTCGGCGGCCAGGAGGTGCTGGCCCGGATCCGGGTGGCCGGCGCGACCCGCCCCGCCGCCCCGGCTCCGGCCCCGAGCCCGTACTTCAGCCAGACCCCGACCCAGGCGCAGTCCCAGGTCCCGGGCTGGCCGCCCGCCGGGGCCGCGGGCCCGCCGCAGCCCGGACAGCCGGCCAGGAAGGGCGCCGCCGGATGCCTGCTGGGGGTCGGCCTCATCGTGGCCGTGATCGTCGGCCTGGTGATGGTCAACTCCGGGGACGACACCGACCACAAGAACTCCGCCTCCTCGACGTCCACCCCGTCGGCCAGCGCCTCTTCGCCTTCCCCGTACCCCTCCTACAGCTCCTCCTACAGCCCGCCCTCCAGCCCCTCGTACCGCTCCACCCCCGCCGCGCCCGCGACCACGGAAGCGGCCCCGGCGGCGCCCAGCCCGTACGACAAGGGCACCTGCCTCAACGGAACCCTCCCCGACTCGGAGACGGCCCAGCGCGTCGACAACGTGGAGGAGGTCTCCTGCTCGGCCTCCGACGCCCACTACCGGGTGATCGCGAGCATCCCGATGACCTCCGACATGAACCGCTGCGACGACTACCCCAAGACCGAGTACGCCTTCTCCCACCGCTACACGCTCAACGGCTCCGTCATCAACCAGTACGTCTACTGCCTGGTCGGCATCGGCTCCTACTCCCGCGGCTGACCCCCGCCCCTCGTCGCACGGGCGTGACCGGGCGTTCATGCGCGGATGGCAAGCTTGAAGCATGAACGATGCCGCCCCGGAGCCCACCCCCGCTCCCGAGCCCCGCCGCCGTGCCCGTGTCCGTGCCCCCGAGCTGATCGGCAAGGGCGGCTGGCTGAACACCGGTGGGAAAGAGCTCAGCCTCGCCGACCTGCGAGGACGCATTACGATCCTCGATTTCTGGACCTTCTGCTGCATCAACTGCCTGCACGTGCTCGACGAGCTGCGCGAGCTGGAGGAGAAGCACCGGAACACCGTCGTGATCATCGGCGTGCACTCGCCCAAGTTCGTGCACGAGGCCGACCACGCCGCCGTGGTGGATGCCGTCGAGCGGTACGAGGTGCACCACCCCGTGCTGGACGACCCCGAGCTCGCGACCTGGAAGCAGTACGCCGTACGGGCCTGGCCCACGCTCGTCGTGATCGACCCCGAGGGGTACATCGTCGCCCAGCACGCCGGTGAGGGGCACGCGCACGCCATCGCGCGGCTCGTCGAGGAGCTGGAGGCCGAGCACGAGGCCAAGGGGACCCTGCGGCGCGGTGACGGGCCGTACGTGGCGCCCGAGGCGGTGGCGACCGATCTGCGGTTCCCCGGGAAGGCGCTCCGGCTGGCCTCCGGGAACCTCCTGGTGTCGGACTCGACGCGGCACCAGCTCGTGGAGCTGGCCGCCGACGGGGAGAGCGTCGTACGGCGGATCGGGGAGGGCGACTTCCGCGAGCCGCAGGGGCTCGCGCTGCTGCCCGACGGGAAGGTGGTCGTCGCCGACACCGTCAACCACTCGCTGCGTACCTACGACCCCGCCACCGGCGTGATCGAGCACGTCGCCGGGACCGGGCGGCAGTGGTGGCAGGGCTCGCCCACCTCCGGGCCCGCCCTGGAGGTGGACCTGTCGTCGCCGTGGGACGTGGCCTGGTGGCAGGGCAAGGTGTGGATCGCGATGGCCGGTGTCCACCAGCTGTGGACGTACGACCCCGAGAGCGGCACCGTCGAGGTCGCCGCCGGTACGACCAACGAGGGGCTGCACGACGGGCCCGCCGCCGAGGCGTGGTTCGCGCAGCCGTCGGGGCTCGCCGCCGCCGGGGACCGGCTGTGGATCGCGGACTCGGAGACCTCGGCGCTGCGCTGGATCGACACGGACGGGATCGTGCACACGGCCGTCGGCACCGGGCTGTTCGACTTCGGGCACCGGGACGGGGAGGCGGGCCAGGCCCTGCTCCAGCACCCGCTCGGGGTCACCGCCCTGCCGGACGGCTCGGTCGCGGTGTGCGACACGTACAACCACGCGCTGCGGCGGTTCGATCCGGCGACCGGGCAGGTGACGACGCTCGCCACCGATCTGCGCGAGCCCAGCGACGCCGTCCTGGTCGACGCGGACATCGTGGTCGTCGAGTCGGCCCGTCACCGGCTGACCCGGCTGCGGCTCCCGGAGGAGGCCGTACGGGTCGAGTCCGTGGCCCACCGCACGCAGCGGGCGGCGACCGAGGTGGCTCCCGGCGCGCTCCGCCTCGACATCGTGTTCCAGGCCCCGACCGGGCAGAAGCTCGACACCCGCTACGGGCCGTCGACGCGCCTGCTGGTCTCCTCGACCCCGCCCGGGCTGCTGGCGGCCGGGGAGGGCTCCGGGACCGATCTCTTCCGGGAACTGGTCCTCGCGGACGGCGTCACCGAGGGCGTGCTGCACGTCTCCGCGATGGCGGCGTCCTGCGACGACGACCCCGACAACGAATACCCGGCCTGCCACGTCCACCAGCAGGACTGGGGCGTGCCCGTCCGGGTCTCGGCCGACGGCGCCTCCCGGCTGCCCCTCGTCCTCGCCGGGATGGACGACGAGGGGTAACCCGTACCGCCCGCAGGACGGGTCCGTACGGCCTTCCTGGGGGCTCAGCCCTCCAGGAAGGCCACCAGGGCGTTGGCCAGGAGGTACGGGTCGTCCGCGCCGCACAGTTCGCGGGCGCTGTGCATCGAGAGGATCGCGACGCCGATGTCCACGGTCTGGATGCCGTGGCGGGCGGCCGTGATCGGGCCGATCGTCGTGCCGCACGGCATCGAGTTGTTGGAGACGAAGGTCTGCCACGGCACGCCGGCCCGTTCGCAGGCGGTCGCGAACACCGCGCGGCCGCTGCCGTCCGTCGCGTAGCGCTGGTTGACGTTGACCTTCAGGATCGGGCCGCCGTTGGCGCGCGGGTGGTGCGAGGGGTCGTGCCGTTCCGCGTAGTTGGGGTGCACGGCGTGGCCTGTGTCCGAGGAGAGGCAGATGGTGCCGGCGAAGGCCCGCGCGCGGTCCTCGTAGGAGCCGCCGCGCGAGAAGACTGAACGTTCCAGCACGTTCCCCAGCAGCGGGCCGTCCGCGCCGGTGTCCGACTGGGAGCCGTTCTCCTCGTGGTCGAAGGCCGCGAGGACCGGGATGTGGTCGAGCTTGCCGGCCGTGGAGACGGCGGCCAGCGCCGCGACGCCCGCGTGCACCGACAGCAGGTTGTCCATGCGCGGGCCGGCCAGCAGCTCGCGGTCTCGGCCGAGGTAGGCGGGCGGCTCGATCGAGTGGACCATCAGGTCCCAGCCGGCCACCGAGCCCTGCGGCAGGCCCTCTTCCTCTTCCAGGAAGGCGATCAGGTCGCCCTCCTGGACCTCGCCCAGGCCCCAGATCGGCTGCATGTGCCGCTGCTTGTCGAGCTTGAGGCCGTCGGTGTTCACCGACCGGTCCAGGTGCACGGCGAGTTGGGGTACGCGCATCAGCGCGCGGTCCACGTTCACCAGGCGCTCGGTGCCGTCGCGCAGGGTCAGCCGCCCGGCCAGGCCGAGGTCGCGGTCGAGCCAGGTGTTGAGCAGGGTCCCGCCGTAGATCTCGACGGCGATCTGCCGCCAGCCCTGCGAGCCGGTGTCCGGCAGCGGCTTGACCCGCAGGTTCGGGGAGTCGGTGTGCGCGCCGACGATCCGGAAGGGGGTGTGCGGCGCCGCGCCCTCCGGGACGTACCAGGCGATGAGCGCGCCGCCGCGGAGCACGAACTTGCCACCGGTGCTCGCGTCCCAGGCGTCCGTTTCCGACAACTGCCTGAAGCCTGCCTTTTCCAGCCGCTCGGCCGCGTTGGCCACGGCGTGGTACGGCGACGGACTGGCCGTCAGGAAGGTCATCAGATCGTCGGTGTGGCCGCGGTCGAAGCGGGCGGGAGAGCTCATGTGGTTCACCTTAACGACGGTCGTGTTCGCCATGGCCGGACTGCGGCGGATAGCCGAGAGGACTGGTCCCGCGCCTGTGTTCGGCGGTCCCGTCGATTCTCAGCCCGGCGGGCGCTCGAATCGGCGGTGCAGCTGCCTGCGCTCACCCCGGCGGATGCGCGGGAGCATCTCCGGGGTCTGCGCGGAGCGCTGCGCGCGTCTCTTGCGTCCGGCGCAGAAGATACAGGCCTCGCCGGGGGGCGCGTCGGGGTCGATGGGGGCTCCGGGGTGCTCGGAGCAGCCGGAGGCGTTGCGGGGCCGGGACAGTTCGCGGGCGACGATGAAGGCGCGGTGCAGGTCGTCGGCGATACGGACGAAGTCCTCCGCGGGCGAGGACAGGCCCAGGTGGAACCGCTGGTCCTCGACGGTGCGCAGGTACGTGTGCAGCAGCTGGAGCGTGTACGGGCCGTCCGGTACCGGGTAGCCGAGGCGGCGCTGCTCGCCGGCGGGGGCGGCGGCCGGGCCGCCGTGCCGGCGCTGTCCGAGGCGTCGCCGGTCGTTGCAGATGAGGCAGCGGCCCCAGCCTTCGGGGGCCTCGGGGTCGAGGGCGCCGTTGGGGTGTTCGGGGCAGCCGGTGTAGCTCTTGGCGGGGGCCAGTCCGGCGGCCGTCTGGAAGGCCACGTACAGCGCGTCGGCGATGCTGTCGTACTCGGCGGGGTGGGCGCCGTCGTACAGCTCGCGCAGGTGGTCACCGAGGCTGCCCAGGCTCGCCTGCAGCTCCTTGAGGGCGTACGGGCGCCCGGTGGGGACGGAGTACCCCCTGCTGCCGTGCTGATCCTGTGGACTCATGCGTACGAGCGTCCCATGAACCACCGACATCGGGGGAAAGCCGCAGGACAGGGGGCCGAGGGACAGGGCCCCGCGCACGCGCCGGTGGCCGGGCCCCCGCGCGGAGGGCCCGGCCACCGGTTCGTACACCGCGTACGCAATGTGGGGCCTAGAAGGCGGCCTCGTCGAGCTCCATGAGGGAGTTGTCGACGCCCTCGGCCAGCGCGCGCTGGACCGAGACGCCCGGCAGGACCTGCGAGGCGAAGAACTTCGCGGCGGCGATCTTGCCGGTGTAGAACGGCACGTCCTTGGCGGAGGCGGTCGCGAGCTTCTCGGCGGCCACGGCCGCGCCCTTGAGCAGCAGGTATCCGACGACCACGTCGCCCGAGGCCATCAGCAGGCGGGTGGTGTTCTGGCCGACCTTGTAGATGTTCTTGACGTCCTCGCCGGTGGCGGTGAGGTCGACGATCATCTGGCCGACGATGGCCTCCAGGTCGACGGCGGCCTTGGCGAGCGCGTCGCGCGCCGGGGCGAGGTCCTCGCCGCCGTCGGCCTCGGCCAGGAACTTCTTGATCGTCTCGGAGAGGACGTTCAGCGAGGCACCCTGGTCACGGACGATCTTCCGGAAGAAGAAGTCCTGGCCCTGGATCGCCGTGGTGCCCTCGTAGAGGGTGTCGATCTTGGCGTCGCGGATGTACTGCTCGATCGGGTACTCCTGCAGGTAGCCGGAGCCGCCGAAGGTCTGCAGGGACTGGGCGAGCTGCTCGTACGACTTCTCCGAGCCGTAGCCCTTCACGATCGGCAGGAGCAGGTCGTTCAGGCCGATCTCGGCGGAGGCGTCCTCGCCTGCGGCCTGCTTGACCTGGATCGCGTCCTGGATCGAGGCGGTGTAGAGGACGAGGGCGCGCATGCCCTCGGCGTACGCCTTCTGCGTCATGAGCGAGCGGCGCACGTCGGGGTGGTGCGTGATGGTGACCTTGGGCGCGGTCTTGTCCATGAAGTCGGCCAGGTCCGGGCCCTGCACGCGCTCCTTGGCGTACTCCAGCGCGTTCAGGTAGCCGGTGGAGAGGGTGGCGATGGCCTTCGTGCCGACCATCATCCGGGCGAACTCGATGATCATGAACATCTGGCGGATGCCGTCGTGCTTGTCGCCGATCAGCCAGCCCTTGGCGGGGTGCTGGTCGCCGAAGGTCATCTCGCACGTGTTGGAGGCCTTGAGGCCCATCTTGTGCTCGACGTTCGTGGCGTAGACGCCGTTGCGCTCGCCCAGCTCGCCGGTCTCCCAGTCGAAGTGGAACTTCGGGACGAGGAAGAGGGACAGGCCCTTGGTGCCCGGGCCGTGGCCCTCGGGGCGGGCGAGGACGTAGTGGAGGATGTTCTCCTCCATGTCGTGCTCGCCGGAGGTGATGAAGCGCTTCACGCCCTCGATGTGCCAGGAGCCGTCCTCCTGCTGGATCGCCTTGGTGCGGCCGGCGCCGACGTCCGAGCCGGCGTCCGGCTCGGTGAGGACCATGGTGGAGCCCCAGCGCTTCTCGACGGCTATCCGCGCGACCTTCTTCTGCGCCTCGTTGCCCTCTTCGAAGAGGATGCCGGCGAACGCCGGGCCGGAGGAGTACATCCAGATGGCCGGGTTCGAGCCGAGCAGCAGCTCCGCGTAGGCCCAGATGAGGGAGCGGGGCGAGGTGGTGCCGCCGATCTCCTCGGGCAGGCCCAGGCGCCAGTACTCCGACTCCATGAAGGCTTCGTAGCTCTTCTTGAAGGAGGCCGGGACCGGCGCGGTGTTGGTGGCCGGGTCGAAGACCGGCGGGTTGCGGTCGGCGTCCTCGAAGGAGGCGGCCAGCTCGTTCTCGGCGAGGCGGGTCAGCTCGGACAGGATGCTCTTGGCGGTCTCGGTGTCCATCTCGCCGAACGGGCCGGTGCCGTACAGCTTGTCGCGGCCGAGCACCTCGAAGAGGTTGAACTCGATGTCGCGGAGATTCGACTTGTAGTGCCCCATGGCGACGGCTCCGTTAAGGCTCGGGGAGACAGGTTCCTCGTACATACCAATCGGTAACACCATGATGCTACCCACCAGTAATAAGACGCAACCCCTCCCGGCGACTGTGACCAGCGTCAAGCGTGGCGGGAAATCCGTGTCCTGGGGGCAGGGGCCGGTCGGTAGGCTTCGCCCCATGTACGGCTACGACCAGAACCCGGGCGCCCAGCAGCAGTACGCGCAGCAGCCCCCGCAGGGCTACGCGCAGCAGGCGCCGCCGCTGTACCCGGAGCCGTCCCCGCCGTCGCTCGCCGACGCGGTGCGGGCCTTCACCACGGGGTCCCTCTCCGCAGAGGACTTCCAGCAGATCTTCGCCACCTCGAAGGTCTACTGCCCGCGCGGCGACACCCCGGGGTTCCTGGCGCTGCACAACACGCAGCAGCCGGTCATCCCCATGTTCACCACGCTCAAGGAGCTGCGCCGGTACGCCGGCAAGGAGTCCAAGTACTTCGTGATCACCGGCGCCGAGGTGATCGACCTGCTGCCGACCGGGTACGGCTTCGTCCTCGACATGGAGGGCGACCACCGGATGGTCTTCGACGCGAAGGCGGTCGAGCAGATGGTCGACTTCGCGATGCGCCGCATGTACGGCTAGCCGACCGGCGACCGGCATGGCCTTCGAGGTCGGCCGGCCGGTAGTCCGCAGCCCGTAAAGCCAGGGGCCCGTCCCCGCCGCAGTCCGCGGCGGGGGCGGGCCCTTCGGCGTCTCAGGTGTGGCGGGGTGCGCGCGAGCGCCGCCACAGGAGGGCGGCCACCACCCCGGCCGCCAGTACGGCCGCGGCGTACGTCCACAGCAGCGGTAGCTCCGGCCGGTGGGCGAGGGAGAGCCGGACGCCGGCGAAGGCGAGTACCCCGACGACGTAGTCGGTGCCCTCGGCGCCCCCGCGCGCCGTGGCCCACCGCATGAGCAGGCAGCCGGCCAGGCAGAGGGCGCCCCAGGTGGCCAGGTACGGCCACGGCGAGCCCGGCATCGGCGTCATCGGCATCCGGTCGCCGCCCACCGCCAGGCCGCCCAGCCGAGGGCGACGAGCGCCGCCGAAGCGCCCAGAGGCTTCAGGAACCTGCCGAAACTGCTGGTCATGCGGTGTCCCCTTGTAGTCGGTGCGGTCTTCCCCGGTATGAGGACGGTTGATCCCGGCCCGGGGTTGATAGGGGGAATGACGTGGGGCCGCGCACTGTTCTGCGGGGTGTGGCAGAAAGTTCGAGTTTCAACTAAACTCGGAGCAGAAGGAGGTCCTGACCATGCCCGCAGTGACTGTTGAGAACCCGTTGGCGCTCCCCCGCGTGGCGGAGCCGCAGGCGGCCGTGCCGCGCAAGGTGCTGGCCGTCACCACCGCTCCCGGTGGGTTCGAGGGCGAGGGGTTCCCGGTGCGCCGCGCGTTCGCGGGGATCAACTACCAGTACCTCGACCCGTTCATCATGATGGACCAGATGGGCGAGGTGGAGTACGCGCCGGGCGAGCCGAAGGGCACCCCCTGGCACCCCCACCGCGGCTTCGAGACCGTCACGTACCTGATCGACGGAACCTTCGTCCACCAGGACAGCAACGGCGGCGGCGGAGTCATCAACGGCGGCGACACCCAGTGGATGACCGCCGGTTCGGGCCTCCTGCACATCGAGGCCCCGCCGGAGGCGCTCGTCGTCAGCGGCGGGCTCTTCCACGGCCTCCAGCTGTGGGTGAACCTCCCGGCGTCCGACAAGATGATGCCCCCGCGCTACCAGGACATCGGCGGCGGCCAGGTCCAGCTGCTGTCCACCCCGGACGGCGGCTCCCTGCTCCGCGTGATCGCCGGTGAGCTCGACGGGCACCACGGCCCGGGCATCACCCACACCCCGATCACGATGATCCACGCGACCGTCACCCCGGGCGCGCAGGTCACCCTGCCGTGGCGCGAGGACTTCAACGCCCTGGCGTACGTACTGGCCGGCCGCGGCACGGTCGGCGAGGACCGCCGGCCCATCCACACCGGGCAGACGGCCGTCTTCGGCGAGGGCGGCTCGCTCACGCTGCGGGCGGACGAGTCCCAGGACTCCCACACCCCCGACCTGGAGGTCGTGCTCCTCGGCGGCCGTCCGATCCGGGAGCCGATGGCGCACTACGGGCCGTTCGTCATGAACAGCAGGCACGAGCTCCAGCAGGCCTTCGACGACTTCCAGGCGGGCCGGCTCGGCACCATCCCGACCACCGCGCGGACCGGGCTGGGCCACCGGGGCACGGGCGAGGCGGACGAGGACTAGAGCACAGCGCACTACTAGGCGGGGCCCACGGGCCCGGGCCCCGCCTGGGCGGCGTAGCGGGTCCGCAGCTCCGACACGATGCCGAAGGCCGCCGCGGTCAGCGGAACCGCCAGCAGCATCCCGAGGATCCCGGCGACCCCGGCCCCGGCGGTGATGGCCAGCATGACCACGGCCGGGTGCATCTGCACGGTCCGGCTCTGGATCATGGGCTGGAGCACGTGCCCCTCCAGCACCTGTACGGCGAGCACCACGCCCAGCGCCCACAGGCCGATGGCCCAGCCGCGGTCGGCGAAGGCGACGAGGACGGCGACGGCGCCGGAGATGAAGGCGCCGAGGTACGGGATGTAGGCGCCGACGAAGACGAGCGCGCCGAGCCCGACCGCGCCCGGCACGCGCAGCACCAGCAGGCCGATGGTGATGCAGGCGGCGTCGATGGCGGCGATGAAGGTGGTTCCGCGCATGAACCCCTCGACGGCCTCGAACGCGCGGCGGGCCATGGCCTCCAGGGCGTCCCCGGTGGCGCGCGGCGCGAGCGAGCGCAGGGTGCCGGCGGCGTGGTCGGAGTCCCGCAGGAAGAAGAAGATCAGCAGGAGCGCGAGGATCGCGGTGGCGATCATCTCGCCGACGACGCTGAGGCCGGTGATGACGCCGGAGGCGGCCGTACCGCCGAACTTGGTCAGCAGCTCCTTGGCGTTGGCGGCGAGGTCCTCCAGGGAGGTGCCGGCGGCCCCGAAGTGCTCGGCGAGGTCCTGACCGGCCCGCTTGAGGGAGGCGACGATCTGGTCGCCGGTGTCGATGAGCGCGGCGACGACGACGTACGACGCCCCGCCGACCACCGCCACGACGGCGAGGCAGGTGAGGGCGGCGGCGAGGGAGCGGTTCACCTTCATGCGGATCAGGCGCCGGTGCATCGGCCCGAGGAGGGCCGTCCCGAGCAGGGCGAGCAGGACGGGCGTGACGGCGGTCTTGAAGGTGACGCACAGCCAGATCAGCACCGCGACGACCCCGGTGACCAGCAGGAAGACGACGCACCAGGCGGCCAGCCTGCGCACGGGCTCGGGGAGGAGGGAGTTCGGCACGCGGCCATCCAACCACGCGGGCTGCCCGGCGGCTTGACGCCGTATCGCGTGCCGGACCGGGCACGCTGCCATCGCTCGCGGACCGCCCGGCCGGGCCGTCGCGGGTGTGGGGAGCCCCTTGCCTCAAACGCTGGCGGGGCTGAATGCGGCTGCCGGCTGCCCGAGGCCTACGCGTCGGGTGACTTGGACCGTTCGTAGAGCTCGAACCAGATGGACTTGCCCTCGCCCTGCGGGTCCACGCCCCACGTGTCGGCCAGCATCTCCATCAGCAGCACCCCGCGGCCGCTGGAGGCCATCTCGCCCGGGTGCCGCCTGTGCGGGAGCTCGTCGCTCGCGTCCGCGACCTCGATGCGCAGCCGCCGCGCGCCCAGCTCGCCCACGGCCTCCGCCACGAGCAGCGCGTCGCCGTCGGTGTGCATCAGTACGTTCGTGACCATCTCGGAGACCATCAGCACCGCCGAGTCGACCTGCTCCCCGTCGGCCCAGTCGTGCAGCAGCTCCCGGATCTGCCGGCGCGCGCCCGCGATCCGCTCGGGCTCGGCCTGGGCCACGGTCAGCATCGTGCGGCGGGCCGGCCGGGCCGGGTGCAGCAGCGGGGTGCCGCAGCCGCAGCCCTCGCCCTCGCGGCACAGCAGCACCACGGCTATGTCGTCCTCGCGGCGGTCGGCCAGCGGGCCTGTGGTGTGGTGCGAGGACGGCCCGTGCACGGCCTGGACCAGCAGGTCGGCCAGCCGTTCGAGGTGCCCCGGCTCCGGGCCCGCCCCGGACTCCTCCGGATCGGACTCCAGGATCGCGCGCAGCCGCGCCCAGCCGGTGTCCAGGTCGTGCCCGCCGGTCTCGATGAGCCCGTCGGTGCACAGCATCATCGTCTCGCCGGGCTCCAGGGTGAACCGGGTGGTCGGGTAGTCGGTGTCGGGGACGATCCCGAGGGGGAGCCCGCCCGCGGTGGGCCGCATCAGGACCGTGCCGTCCGTCATCCGGATCGCGGGGTCGGGGTGGCCGGCGCGGGCCACCTCCAGCATGCCCGTCCGGGGGTCGCACTCCACATACAGGCAGGTGGCGAACCGCGGGCCCGGATCGTCCGAGTCCTCGTACGAATCGGTGATGCCGGCCAGGAAGCGGGAGGCGCGCGAGAGCACGGCGTCGGGGCGGTGCCCCTCCGAGGCGTACGCCCGTACCGCGATCCGCAGCTGGCCCATCAGCCCCGCCGCGCGCACGTCGTGGCCCTGTACGTCGCCGATGACCAGGGCGAACCGTCCCGACGGCAGCGGGATCATGTCGTACCAGTCGCCGCCGACCTGGAGCCCGCCGCCGGTCGGGACGTACCGCGCCGCGATCCGCATGCCGGGGATCTCCGGGCCGAGCTGCGGCATCATCGACCGCTGGAGGCCGGTGCTGAGTTCCCGCTCGCTTTCGGCCACCCCGGCGCGCTGGAGCGCCTGGGCCAGCATCCGGGCCACGGTGGTCAGGACCGACCGCTCGTCGGGGGAGAAGGACACCGGGTGCTTGAAGGCGGCCATCCAGGCCCCCATGGTCCGTCCGGCGACGATCAGCGGCAGGAAGGCCCAGGAGATCCGCCCGAAGCGCTGGGCGAGCGGCCAGGTGGCCGGAAAGCGGCGTTTGTAGTCCTCGGGGCTGGGGAGGTAGATCGCCCGGCCGGTACGGACGACCTCCGCGGCCGGGTAGTCCGTCTCCACCCGCATGTCCGCGAAGGGGCTCTCGTCCCCGGCGTCGTGCCCGTGGTGCCCGATGATCGACAGCCGCTCCCCGGCCACCCCGAAGACGGCCAGTCCGTCGGGGCTGAAGCCGGGCATGGACAGCGAGGCCGCGACCCGCAGCACCTCCGCCGTCGAGCGGGCCTCGGCGAGCGCCCGCCCCGCGTCCAGCAGGAAGGCCTCGCGGGAGCGCCGCCAGTCGCCGGTGATCGGGGTGTGCGCGGCCGTGGTGCCGGGCTGCGGCTCGGCGATCTCCTGGATGGTGCCGATCAGCTCGTAGTCGAGGCGGCCGTCGGGGGCCCGGTTCTCCAGCGGCTTCGAGCGGCTGCGCACGGTCCGCAGGACGCGCCCGTCCTCGTCCATGATCCGCAGCCGGGCCTCGGCGAGCGTGCCCTCGGCGACGGCCAGGTTGACGATGCCGTTGATCTCGTTCCAGTCGACCGGGTGGAACCGCGACCGTACGGCGACCTCCGGGAGCTCCACGGGCTCCGCGGGCAGCCCGAGGAGCCGGGCGGCCTCGCTGTCGAGGGTGACCGTCCCGGAGGCGTTGTCCCATCGCCACAGGCCCGTCGCGATGGCGGCCAGGACGTCCTCGGTGCGCACCCGGTCATCTTTACAGGTCATCCGACCGACGTGCCTGTTCGGCGGCCCCACCGGGCGCGCCCGCGACCTGTCCCGCTCGGACGGTAACCTTGCAAGGGTTGAATCCACCCTGGTATCGCGAAGAACTGGATGACTGATGCATCGGTACAGGTCCCACACCTGCGGCGAGCTCCGCGCCTCTGACGTCGGCACCGACGTCCGGCTGAGCGGCTGGCTGCACAATCGTCGAGACCTGGGCGGCATCCTCTTCATCGATCTGCGCGACCACTACGGCATCACGCAGCTGGTCGCCCGCCCCGGCACCCCCGCCGCCGAGGCCCTGGACAAGCTCTCCAAGGAGACCGTGGTCCGGGTCGACGGCAAGGTCGTCTCGCGCGGCGCCGAGAACATCAACCCCGAGCTGCCCACCGGCGAGATCGAGATCGAGGCCGCCGAGGTCGAGGTGCTCGGCGCGGCCGCCCCGCTGCCCTTCACCATCAACACCGACGACGGTGTGAACGAGGAGCGGCGCCTGGAGTACCGCTTCCTCGACCTGCGCCGCGAGCGCATGCACCGCAACATCATGCTGCGCTCGGCCGTGATCGCCTCGATCCGCTCGAAGATGGTGGCCCTCGGCTTCAACGAGATGGCGACCCCGATCCTCACCGCGACCTCTCCCGAGGGCGCCCGTGACTTCGTCGTCCCGTCCCGCCTGAACCCGGGCAAGTTCTACGCCCTGCCGCAGGCCCCGCAGCAGTTCAAGCAGCTGCTCATGATCTCCGGCTTCGACCGGTACTTCCAGATCGCGCCCTGCTTCCGCGACGAGGACGCCCGCGCCGACCGCTCGCCGGGCGAGTTCTACCAGCTCGACGTGGAGATGTCCTTCGTCGAGCAGGAGGACGTCTTCCAGCCCATCGAGCGCCTGATGACCGAGCTCTTCACCGAGTTCGGCAACGGCCGCCCGGTCACCTCCCCCTTCCCGCGGATCCCGTTCCGCGAGTCGATGCTGAAGTACGGCAACGACAAGCCCGACCTGCGCGCCAAGCTGGAGCTCGTCGACATCACCGACGTCTTCGAGGGCTCGGAGTTCAAGGCGTTCGCCGGCAAGCACGTGCGTGCCCTGGCCGTCCCGGACACCGCCGCGCAGCCGCGCAAGTTCTTCGACGGCCTCGGCGAGTACGCGATCTCGCTGGGCGCCAAGGGCCTGGCCTGGGTCCGCGTCGGCGAGGACGGTTCGCTGACCGGCCCGATCGCCAAGTTCCTCACCGAGGAGAACGTCAAGGTCCTCACCGAGCGCCTGGGCCTGGTCCCCGGCCACGCCGTGTTCTTCGGCGCGGGCGAGTTCGACGAGGTCTCCAAGATCATGGGCCCGGTCCGGGTCGAGGCCGCCAAGCGCGCCGGCCAGTTCGAGGAGAACGTCTTCCGCTTCTGCTGGATCGTCGACTTCCCGATGTACGAGAAGGACGAGGAGACCGGCAAGATCGACTTCTCCCACAACCCCTTCTCCATGCCCCAGGGCGGCATGAAGGACCTGGAGGAGAAGGACCCGCTCGACATCCTGGCGTGGCAGTACGACATCGTCTGCAACGGCATCGAGCTGTCGTCGGGTGCCATCCGCAACCACGAGCCCGAGGTCATGCTGAAGGCCTTCGAGATCGCGGGCTACGAGGCCGAGACCGTCGAGCGGGAGTTCGCGGGCATGCTGCGCGCGTTCCGCCTCGGCGCCCCGCCGCACGGTGGCATCGCCCCGGGCGTCGACCGCATGGTCATGCTGCTCGCCGACGAGCCGAACATCCGCGAGACGATCGCCTTCCCGCTGAACGGCAACGCGCAGGACCTGATGATGGGCGCGCCGACGGTGCTGGAGGAGACCCGCCTGCGGGAGCTGAACATCGCGCTGCGCAAGCCGGTGGAGACGAAGCCGGCGGACGCGAAGCCGATCGCCGAGGCCGTCCACCCGGACGCCGCGCGGTAACGCTGCCGCTGGGTAGCCGGTCGTGAGGAAGGGCCCGGGATCGAGGATCCCGGGCCCTTCCTCCGTACGTACGGTCAGAACCGCTCGAGGATGCCCTTGAGGAGGGCGGCCGAGGTCAGCTCCGCGGGGGCGGGGCCGGCGTGGAAGAACCCGGCGTTCTCGGCGTCCAGCTTGCGCAGGAAGTCGAAGGCCTTGGAGTCGTGGTCGCCGAAGGCGACGAACTGCCAGTGGATGCCGGGGGCGGCGGTGGCCGCGTCGGCGATGGCCTGGCGGGCCGGCTGGCGGTTGTCGGGGGCGCCGTCCGTCTGGAAGACGACCAGGGCCGGGCCCTCGCCGCCGTCCTTCTGGTAGCGCTCGACGACGGCCTCGACGGCCACGTGGTAGCTGGTGCGCCCCATGCGGCCGAGCTCGGCGTGGCGGGCCTCGACCCAGCCCTCGTGGTCGTCCAGGGTCAGCTCGGCGGTGCCGTCCAGCTCGGTGGAGAAGAAGACCGTGTGCACGGTCGCCTCCTCGTCGAGGTGCGCGGCGAGGGCGAGGGCGTGGTCGGCGAGGTGCTGGGCACTGCCGTCCTTGTAGAACCCGCGCATCGAACCGGACCGGTCCAGTACGAGGTACACCTTGGCGCGCGCGCCGGCCTTGCCCTTGCCGCGCAGCACCTGCCCGGCGGCCTTGTACGCCCCGGCCAGACCTGGCGCGCGTCGCTTCACGCCTGCCAGCGCGTGCGCGGGCCCGGCCTCGGCCTCCGGCTCGGCGGCCACCGGCTCCGCCTCGGCGGGCTCGGCCTCGGCTTCGGCCTCGACCGCGACTGGCACGGGCACGGGCTCGACGGCGACCTCCGCCTCGGCCTCGACCTCCGCGGCCACGACCTCCGCCTCGGCCTCGGCTTCTTCCTGCGTCTCCGGCGCGGGGGCTTCCGCGGCTGCGGCCACGGGTTCGGCCGGGGCCTCCGCCTCGGGGGTGTCCTGGGCTTCGGCCGCTACGGGGGTCAGGGGCTCGGCCTCTTCCTGTGCCTCCGGTGCGGTGTCGGGCTCCGCTTCGGCGGCCGCCGGCTCGGCCGGCGCCTCCGCCGCCGGGGCGGCGACCTCGGCCTCGACGGCCTCGACCTGCGCCTCCGGCGCGAGCTCCGGCTCCGCCTCGGGGGCCACCGGTACCGGCTCGGCGTCCGCCGCGGGAGGGGTGGTGTCCGGGGCGGGGGTCGCCGGAACGGGGCGGCGGGCTTCCGGCACCGTGGGGTCCGGGGACTGGGCCGGGGCCGGGTCGGGGGCCGGGGCCGTGAGGACGGTGCCGGGTTCGCGGTCCCGCGGGGCGGACTGCGGCGGAACGGTGGGGTTGTCGAAGGACGCCGCCACCAGCTCGGCCGCCGCGTCCAGCGGGGTCCGTTCCGTCTGGCTCGGGAGGGCCGCAGAAGGGGCGTCCGTCGTCTCCGGAACGGGTTCCGCACCCCGTCCGAACACCTTGCGCAACAAGCTCCGAATACCCATGGGCCAGGCCTTTCGCATGAGTGCGTGCGTCATTTGTCCGTGCTGCGCGGATGATCCCTGCCCAGAGTGGACACGTAAGGTTATCGGCCGCCCGGCTGGAACTTCGGCAGGGGCGCCTTTCGTGGCGTCCGGCCCACCGGCACAGCCGTGGCGCCCCCCGAACTGCCGCCCCGACGTGCCGGGTTCATCGTGCGTTCATCCTTCCGCCGCCGCTTCGGCGCAACCCGCCCCTACCGTCGCGCTGGATCGATTCCGACACGTTGTCGGCGCTCATGCAGCTACTCGGAGGAAACTCGTGCGCAAGCTCCTGCCGCTCATCGGCAACCCGCATGGGAGCGGCCGTTCCGCTCTCACCTGCCGCTACCGCTGTGGCGACGCCTGCTTCCACGAGGTGCCGAACACCAGCGACAACGAGTACGCGGGCGATGTCATAGCCCGCGCCTACTCCCGCCGCGCGATGCTGCGTACCGCCGCCGTCGTGACGGTCGCCACCGCCGCCGGTACCGCCGTCGCCCTCAGCGGCCCCGGCCAGACCGCGAACGCCACCCCCGCCGGCGAGGCCGAGGCCGCCGGTGCGGGCAAGAGCGGCGAGGCCGCCCGCGGTCTGCGCTTCAAGCCCGTCGCGCCGAACACCGACGACAGGGTCACGATCCCCGAGGGCCACGACCAGAACGTGGTCATCCGCTGGGGCGACCCGATCCTCAAGGGTGCCCCGGCCTTCAACTCCGACAAGCAGACCGCCGCCGCGCAGGCCGGTCAGTTCGGCTACAACAACGACTTCCTGAGCCTCCTCCCGCTCGGCGGCGACTACGAGCGCCAGCAGCTGCTCGTGGCCAACCACGAGTACACGGACGAGGTCCTGATGTTCAAGGGCTACGACCCGGCCAACCCGACCCGCGAGCAGGTCGAGATCGCCTGGGCCGCGCACGGCCTCGGTGTCGTCGTGGTCCAGGAGGACCACCGCAGCGGCAAGCTGACCGCCGTCACCCGCCACCAGCTCAACCGCCGCCTCACCGCCACCAGCGAGTTCAAGCTGACCGGCCCGGCCGCGGGCAGCGCCCTGCTGAAGACCTCGGCCGACGCGACCGGCACCAAGGTCCTCGGCACGCTCAACAACTGCTCCGGCGGCACCACCCCGTGGGGCACCACCCTCCACGGCGAGGAGAACATCAACCAGTACTTCGCCAACGCCGGCAAGGTCACCGACCCGGTCCAGGCCGCCCGCCTGAAGCGCTACGGCGTGACCACCGGCGAGACCGAGCGCAAGTGGGAGCGGTTCGACAAGCGCTTCGACGTCACGCAGGAGCCCAACGAGGTCAACCGCTTCGGCTGGGTCGTCGAGCTCGACCCGTACGACCCGAACTCCACCCCGCGCAAGCGCACCGCGCTCGGCCGCTTCAAGCACGAGGGCGCCCAGCCGCGCATGACCGAGGACGGCCGCCCCGTCGTCTACATGGGCGACGACGAGCGTTTCGACTACTTCTACAAGTTCGTCTCCTCGAAGCAGATGAAGAAGGGCAACTCGCGCGCGGCGAAGGAGCACAACCTCACGCTGCTCGACGAGGGCACCCTCTACGTCGCCAAGCTCACCGGTGACTCCCCGGCCGCCGAGATCGACGGCTCCGGCAAGCTCCCCTCCGACGGCCAGTTCGACGGCTCCGGCGTGTGGATCAAGCTGGCCACCGCCTCGCCGTCCGGCAACGTCTCGCACGTCGAGGGGATGACCGCCGAGGAGGTGTACGTCTTCACGCGCCAGGCCGCCGACAAGGTGGGCGCCACCAAGATGGACCGTCCCGAGGACATCGAGCCCTCCCCGCGCACCGGCCGCGTCTACATCGCGCTGACCAACAACACCGACCGCGGCAAAGCCGGCAAGGCCGGAGCGGACGAGGCCAACCCGCGCAACCTGAACAAGCACGGCCAGATCCTGGAGCTCGCCGAGAACTTCGACGACCCGGCCGGTGACGGCTTCGCCTGGCGGCTCTTCCTCGTCGCCGGTGACCCGAACGACCCGTCGACCTACTTCGCGGGCTTCCCGAAGGACAAGGTCAGCCCGATCTCCTGCCCGGACAACGTGGCCTTCGACTCGCACGGCAACCTGTGGATCTCCACGGACGGCAACCAGCTCGGCTCCCACGACGGCCTGTTCGGTGTCGCGACCGCCGGTGAGCGCCGTGGTGAGCTGAAGCAGTTCCTGACCGTGCCGCGCGGTGCCGAGACCTGCGGCCCGCTGATCCAGGACAAGCGCGTCCTGGTCGCCGTCCAGCACCCGGGCGAGATCGACGGCGCGTCCGTCGAGAAGCCGCAGTCGGTGTGGCCCGACGGCCCCGGCAAGATCGTCCGCCCGGCGGTCGTGTCCGTCTGGCGCAAGGACGGCCGCAACATCGGTGTCTGACCGGACCAGTTGACCCGAAGCCGAGCCGAAGCCGACCCGAGGGGCATGTTTCACGTGAAACATGCCCCTCGGGCGTCCTATCCGTCGGATGCGGTCAATTCCCCTCCGGGAGCCTGCCGACGGGGAGCCGGAGAGTGGTGACCGTGCCCCCGTCGGGGGCGTTGGCCAAGCCCAGCGCGACCTCCAGCACCGCCGCCTGGCCGGCCACGATCGTCAGCCCCAGACCGTGGCCGCGCCCGCGGCCCGGATCGCCGGTGCGGAACCGCTGCGGGCCGTGCTCGATCAGCTCGGGCGGATAGCCGGGTCCGTGGTCGCGGACCACGACCACCGGGCCCTCCACGGTCACCTCGACGGGCGGCCGCCCGTGCTTGTGCGCGTTGGCCAGCAGGTTGGCCAGGATCCGGTCCAGCCGGCGCCGGTCGGTGAGCACCGTCGTGTCCCGGACCACCGTGACCTCGGCGGCCAGCCCGGTCCCGGCGACCGCCCGCCGCACGGCCCGGCCGAGCTCCACCGGCGCCAGGTCGGCCCGTTCGACGCCCGAGTCCAGCCGGGAGATCTCCAGCAGGTCCTCGGTCAGCAGGTGCAGGGCATTGAGTCGGTCTTTGATCATCTCCTTGGGGCGGCCCTCCGGCAGCAGCGCGGCCGCGGCCAGCGAGCCCGTGAGCGGTGTGCGCAGCTCGTGTGCGACATCCGCGGTGAAGCGCTTCTCGGCCTCCAGCCGGTCCTGGAGCGACCGGGCCATCGAGTCCAGTGCGTGCGCCACGTCCCGTACCTCGTCCCGGGAACGGGCGGGCCGTGTGTCGTCGGTGTCCCCGTCCGCCGGGAAGTCCACCCGGGCGTCCAGGTCCCCGGCGCTGATCCGGCGGGCCACGGCGGCCGTGGTCGCGAGCCGCCGGCTGATCCGGTTGGCGAGGAACAGGCCCGCCAGCGCCACCACTCCGGCCGCGAGCGCCGAGGAGGCGAGGATCGCGGTGTCGATGTCCCGGAGCCGGTCGCGGGTGTTCTCGTACGGGACCCAGACCGCGAGGGCCGTCCTGTCGGCGGGGGCGGCGGCCCACATGACGGGCTCGTCGTCGTGCTCGCCGACCATGCTGCCGGTGTCGCCGCGGGCGACCAGGTCGCGCAGGGGGCGGGGGAGGTCGGGCGGGTCGATCGCGATGTTCACGTCGCCGTGCGCGGTGCCGTACTCGTAGTGGCCGAGGGCGTGGTCGAGTTCGGTGGTCACCTTGCTGCGGACCTCTCCGACGATCTGCCGGGAGACCACGTTGTGCACGAGGATCCCCAGGGCGGCGGCGACCGCACAGCACACCGTCGTGGTGGTCAGGGCGATCTTCCAGCGCAGGCTGCTCAGCGCGCGCATCGTGGTCCGTGCGCGGTCGCGGAGGCGTCCGAGAGGGCGGGGCACTCGTCCAGGGTGAGTTGGGAGAGGGCCATGATCCTGGCCTGCGGGTCCCAGACGTAGTCGGAGACGGCGACGTACTTGGGGTTGGACGTGGGCTCGCGGACCGCGAGGTGCTCGGCGGCCACCTCCACGCCCTCCAGGACCCCGCGGCGGGACAGGACCCGGGCGATGGATCCGTCGTCCTGGACGGTGTAGACGCGCAGCTCGCTGAGGCGGCCGTCGATGTCGAGGGCGGTGATCAGCTCCTCGCGGCCGTTGCCGGTCAGGTCGTGCAGGACGCCGGGGCGCACCGGGCAGTCGGGGCCGCCGTCCACAGCCTGTGTGCAGAGCGCGAGCCGCTGGAGGGCGCGGGGGTCGACGAGGCGGCCGGTGCCGGCGTCCTGGGCGAGGGCGGCGGTGACGTCGGCGCGGACGACGTCGACGGCGCGGACGCCGCGCATGCTGAGGTTGGCGACCTTGGGGAGGCCCGGGACGACGGTGGCCGTGCCGGGTTTCTGGCCGGGGTCGGGCGGGGCGGGGCGGATGTCCTTCCACAGGGTCTGGGGGGCGTGGACGGTGCCGAGGTCGCCTTGGCTGCGGAGGCCTTGGACGTCGGCGCAGCCGGGCGCTGCCGCGAGCATGACGGCGAGGGCGGTTCCGGCGAGGGGCCGGGGGCTGCGCATGCGCATGCCCCGATGCTCTCCCGCCGGCGCCGCGGGGGCGCGAGGGCGGGGCCATCCGGGGGACGGCCGTTCCCTTGGCGGGGCTCGCGGGCGTCCCGGCGGGGGCTTCGTGGGGGTCGGGGCCCGTCTCCTGGCCGGGGCTTGGCCGGTCCCTTGGCGGGGGCTTCGCGGGGGCCGGGCCATGGCGGGGGCTTCGTGGGGGTCGGGGCCGGGGGGGGGGTGTCGTCCGGGACGGGCTTCGATGTTCGGCGCCCTTTCCGCGTCTGCTCTGCCGGACGGCACAACGCGCCGAATTCATCTCGTTTTAGTCCCGGCCGACACCCCACCCCGTCCCCGACCCCGGCCGTAGCGTTCCGACCCTCACGCCACCAGGCACATTTCAGCCCTGGCCGGGCAAATGCAGCCTCGCCGGCGATTGAGGCGCGGGGTACGGGGCGGAGCCCCGGGTCTTTGACGGGTCCTGGCGGAGTCCGGGGAACCGGGCGGGTAGGGGACCGGCTCCGGGCAGCGGCATACGGTCAGGCTGGGTGGGTCAAGGCTTGGGCTGCTGCTACCTCCTGGTGGAGGGGGGAGAGGACCTCCGAGGTCGGGGAGGAGGGAGGCACCGGGGCGCCGGCGGGGGTGGTGTTGGTGCGGACCGCCGTCGCGAGGGTGTGGAGCTGGGCCGTGAGGGCGGCGACCTCCGCAGGAGAGGGCGGGGGCGCGCCGTGGTTGACGCGGACGCGGGCGGCGGTGGTCGCGTCCACGATCCGCTCGACGGCGACCACCAGCGGCCACCACGCGGCGGCGCGGGTGCCGGTCGGCGGGGGTTCGGTCAGCGCCCGTTGGAACTCGCTGCGGACCCCCGAGAGGTCGCGATAGATGCGGCGCCGGGCCTGGAGACGGGACTGGCGGGCGGCCCGCAGCGCGGCTTCGTCCGCGACCGGGGCGAAAGCCCGCTCCACGTACCGGGCGGCGTCGTCCACGGTGTCCGCGAGCCGGTCCCCGATCCGTGTGTGCCAGCTCTCGGGCCACAGCAGGTAGCCCGCGACCAGGGTGATCGCGCAGCCGATGAGGCTGTCCAGCAGCCGGGGGCGGATCAGGTCGAAGCCCTGGTGGTTGAGCAGGTCCGAGAGGAGCAGGATGACCGGGGTGATCGCCGCGGTCTGGAAGGCGTAACCCTTGGCGGAGAAGGCGGGGATCAGGGCCGCCAGGACCATCATCACCGGTACGTCCCACCAGCCGCGCGGGACCTCGGACAGCACCGCGGCGGCGATGACCAGCCCGGCCGCGGTGCCGAGCGCGCGCAGTACGGCCCGGGAGAACACCGAGCCGAAGTCCGGCTTGAGGACGAAGGTGACGGTCAGCGCGACCCAGTAGGACCGTTCGACCTCGATGAGGGAGACGAGGGACTGGGCCAGGCCGATGCACAGGGCGAGGCGCAGCCCGTACCGCCAGGAGGCCCCGGACATCATCATGTCCCGCACCGCGCGCCGGGCGCGGACCCGCAGGGCGGCGGGCCGGCCGAGCCGGTCGTCGACGTTGTACGGGTCGGGTTCGGCGAGGTGCACGATGGTCGCCGCGTGCCGCAGGGCCGAGTCGACGGCCCGCTCGGCCGGGGTCTGCGGTGCGGGCAGGTCCAGGACGGGGGTGCCGGTGCGGCCCTCCTCGACGGCGACCGCCAGGTCCCGTACGGCCGCCGGGATCTCCGGTGCCAGCGGCCGGCCGCGAAGGTGCGCGGCGGGCGCGGCCTCCACGAGCGGGATCACCACGTTGAGCTGGGCCAGCATCCGCACCAGGGAGGGGCTGCGGCCGTGCACCCGGGCCCGGCGGCCGAGCACGAGGTCGTAGGCGTGGTTCAGGGCCTGGGTGACCTGGAGCCGGCGCTCCTCGTAGCCGGCGGTGGCCGCGGGTCGCCCGGCGGCCTCCAGGGCGTCGGCCAGGGCCCGGTAGGTGGCGGCGACGGCGGCGCGCTCGGGCCGGCGGCCGCGCAGCGGCCAGCCGAGCAGGGTGAGGACGAGTACGAACAGCCCGCCCGCGGTCAGCAGCAGGGGGGCCGTCCACCAGGGGCGGGGCAGCGGGAGTCCGGCGCCGACCACGGCGTTGAGGAGGAACACCAGCCCGGACGCGGAGGCGACCGTGCCGATGGAGGAGATCATCCCGGAGACGAGGGCGATGAGGGTGAGGGCGCCGACGGCGAGCCAGCCGTGCCCGAAGACGAGGGTGCCCAGCGCGACACCGACGGCGCCGAAGAGCTGGGGGACGGCGATGTTCAGGATCCGCATCCGGTAGGCGTCGGCGGTGTCGCCGATGACCCCGGAGAGGGTGCCCATGGAGAAGAGCGCGCCGTACTCCGGCTCGTCCAGGGCGAATCCGATGGCGAGGGGCGCGGCCAGTGCCACCGCCGCGCGCATCGCGGCGGCCCAGGGGATCGGCGCGGTGCTCGGCCGCAGTCCCTGGAGCAGCCAGGCGGGTGGCGCCAGTGGATGGTGCCTGGTTCGCCCGGACGGTATCTGTTCGGTGCTCATTCCGCTTCCGTGCCGCCGTTTGCGAATCGGTTCTTCTGGGCTCTTCTGCGTCGTTCTGCGTGCGTTGGTACCTTCCGAGCTTATGGGGTGCGGCGCAGTCGGCCCATCAGCCAGGCGCCGAGCGCGGCGGCGAGCCCGATGGCCAGCACCACCCAGGCGGTGGTGCGCAGGAACGAGGTGAGGGCGTCGTAGACGGCCCCGGCGGCCCGCCGGTCGATGTCGGCGGGCAGATCGTCGAGGGCGAGCCGGCGGCACACGTCCACGGCGATCCACAGCAGTCCGGCCCCGATCGCGAGTCCCAGCCCCGTGGCCATGACGGCGCGCCGCCGGTGGACGGCGACCGCGATGGCCGCCGCAGCCAGGAGCACGGTCAGTACGGGGAGCCAGATACCGGCGACCTGGAGCATGCGGAACCCCTCCCGGAGCGCGCCGAGGTTGTCGTACTCCATGACCTTGACGGAGAAGTGGGTCACCGGGATGCGATCGGCGAAGGGCACGCCGTCGGCCACGAGTTCCCCCTTGACCTGGTCGATGACGGGGGCGAGGTCGATGGTGAGGGCGTCGCCGTGGCCGGTGGTGAGCGCGTCGAGGAAGGCGGCGTGGGCGGCGCGGTTGGCCGCGTCCCAGGCGGTGCGGTAGGCGGGGGTGCCGGCGAAGGAGTGCAGGGCCTCGTCGAGCAGGGCGTCCACCCCGATCTGGAAGGGACCGGCGTCGATCTGGTCGGAGAGGGCGCGGCCGACCTGGGTGACGACGACGCCCTGGACGGCCGGGTTGCTGGCGAGGGGGGACATGGCGGCGGTGTAGCGGTCGGCGTCGCCCAGCTCGCGGTCGGCCCAGTACGCGACGGCGCTCGCGGGCACCAGCAGGGCCACGAGCGCGATGAGTACCGCCGACAGGATGGTGCGCACGTCACCAGGGAATGCCGGGGCGGGGCCCCGCGCCAGCGGTGTTGGTGCGGGCGGGTGGCGGGGGAGGGTGACGGGTGGTGTGTCGGCCTTGCCTTCCTGATTCTGGACATTTAATATCCAGGTTATGAAGATGAGCGAGGGCGTCGAGTGGGCGCTGCACAGCTGCGTCAACCTGGCCTGGATCGGACCGGAGCGGGCCGTGTCGGCGGCCCGGCTGGCCGCGTGGCACGAACTGCCCCCGGCCTACCTCAACAAGCAGCTCCAGGCCTTGGCCCGGGAGGGCATCGTCACCTCCACCCCGGGCCCGCGCGGCGGCTTCCGGCTGGCCCGCCCGCTCACCGACATCTCGCTCATGGACGTGGTCGCCGCCGTCGAGGGGCCCGAGGAGGCCTTCCGGTGCGCGGAGATCCGGCAACAGGGCCCGGGCGCAGGGCCGAAGACCACCGGGGGTCCCGAGTGCGCCATCGCGCACGCCATGGGCCGGGCCGAACTGGCCTGGCGCAGGGCCCTCGCGGAACAGAACCTCGACGAGATCCGGCAGCAGGCCGAACGGCAGGCCCCCGAGGCCCCGGAACGGCTCCGCGCCTGGCTCGCCACCCGCTAGACCCCACGTACGGACACGGAACCAGGGAGCTCGGCATGACGCGCAGCATCATCAATCCGGCAGGACTCCACACGCCGACCGACTACGGCTACAGCCACATCGTCTCCGCCCCCGGGGAGCAGGTCTTCATAGCCGGCCAGTACGGCTCCGACGAGAGCGGCCACGTCGTCTCCGAGGACTTCGCCGAGCAGGTCGAGCAGGCCTTCGCCAACCTCCGCACCGCGCTCGCGGCCGTCGGCCTCGGGCCCTCCGACGTCGTCCGGATCGGCACGTACATCGTCGGCCACGACCGGCGGAAGCTGGAGGTCCTCCTCAAGCAGCTGCACGCCACCTGGGGCACCGAGCTGCCCGCGCAGACCCTGATCGGCGTGGCCGCCCTCGCCCTGCCCGACATGCTCTTCGAGATTGACGCGGTTGCCGTACGCGGGTGATCCACTTGCCGCCCGGAGGTGGCGGGTGTGCCCTGGATGATGGGAGAGAGGAGCCCGTCATGGCACATGCGGCACCCACCGCCCCGCGGCGGCAGCACCGGCAGATGGCGGACATGACCCACCTGAGCAGGAGCGCCTACACCAGGCCCCTGCTGATGGGACTCGTCTACGGGGTCTGGGCCGCCTTCATCAAGCGCCAGATGGGCCCCGTCGACGCCGGGAACGTCTTCTACGGGATCCTGTGCGGCGCGCTGTTCGCCGCCTGCATGTTCGCCCTGGCCCGCATCGGCCCGCGGATGAAGCGGGAGCTGCACGCCACGGCCTACGGCGTCTTCGCCGGCGTCGCCGTCGGCTACCTGCACAGCCTCACCAACTCGTCCGTGCTCAAGGCGACCGTGATCGGCTTCTTCGTGGCTCTCGGCGTCGGCGGGGTGGCGTTCTACCGCTACTACACCCGCGAGGACTGAGGCGGCGCCCCCGAGCCCGGACCTTCGCCCCGGCCCGGCCGTACTTTCGGCCGGGCCGAGTCGGTACCTCTGCCTGAGGCGGCCGGGTGGCCGCCCGGCGGAGACTGGCGGTGGCGCCGGTTCCCGAGCCCCGTGGTCGAACCTCACATGACCACTCTCCGTTGCCGAGGGGCGCGGGAACCGGTGCCTTTCACGTCCGGAGCGCTCCGGTTACGCGGCCGAGTCCGCGGGAGCCGGGCTCGCGGTCTGGCTCGCGGTCTTCTGTGGCTCGCTCTCGGACTCGGCGGCCTCCGCCGGATCGGCCTGGCGGACCGGCGGGGTGAAGCGGGCGGCCTCGGCGCGGAGCATGGCGTTCAGGGCGGCGTACGGGTCGATGGGCATGGCGGAACCTCACGGTGATCGAGGGGGGTGTGGGGGGTCTGCGCTGCTCGGCCTTCTCAGCAGCGCAGGACCACACTCCGCACCGTCCGCAGGGACAGCGGCGGTTCGGCCGTCTCCCACGGGGGCGTGCGCTCCACCGGGGCCGCCTGTTTCACGTGAAACACCGGGAGCGGTGTCCGCCGCGTGCCCGGCAGTACCCCGCGCAGGACCGTCCGTACGGCGGCCCGTACCTCGGGATCGGCGGGGCCGGGGTCGTTCTGCCCCTCGGTCGGTTCGGCGGGCGCGGTGGAGGAGGGCCGGGACTCGGCGGCCGTCGCGGCCGCCGGACCGGCACCGAACACGCAGAGCAGCACGACGCAGGCCACCGTCAGGGCCCTGGTCAGTGCCGTCCGTGCGCGATGCCTCCCGCTCATGCGAGGGGTGTGCCCCGCTTCGCCGGGCGACTCCCGCACGGACCACGAGAAGCCCCCGACCGGGGGACGAAGACACCCCCCAGGACTGACGGCTCAGCGACCGCGCCGCTGTCCCGTCAGCCGGGCGAGCACGGCGGTTTCGCCGCCGATCAGCCGCAGTTGGGCCCGCCCGGCCCGGTCCTCGCGGCCCGTGGCCTCGCCGGGTGAGATCCGGATGACGGTGAACACGGCGGTACGGCTGTCCGCGCGCGGGACCTCGATGGTCCGGCCCCGCTGGAGCCCGGCCAGCTGCAGCCCTGATCCGCTGATCACGGCGGTGCCGGCCGTGCCCGGCGCCGGACTGCCCGCGTCCCAGGAGGCCTCCTCGTGGCCGCCGGCCGCCAGCGGTACGTCGATGCCCAGGCTCGGGATGCGCAACCGCAACGGCGGCGCGGCCCGGAGCGGCTGCGTGACCCCGCGCAGCGGACCGGCGGCCGTCCTGGGCGAGCGGGCGCCCTGCCCGGGGCGGTGCTCGCCGGACTCCTCCAGCTGCCGCACGAGACGGCGGTGGTCGGACAGCCCCAGTGCCCGCGAGGGCAGCGCGTCGTCCGTGGCCGAGGCCACGGGCTTGGCCCCCTCGGTACGGAGCAGCGCACCGATGCCGGTGGCCAGCAGAACCACCGTCACGACGGCGGCCACCTTCCCCCAGACACCGCTGGGCGCTTCCCCCGAGGCGCGAGGCATGGGATTCCCTCCTGTCCGGCTCGTGCGGCCGGGTCATGTGAGCAGTGGACACCTCCTCTGCCCGCCCGCACTCCGTGAAACACGCAGGACTGACGAAGCGTCACGGGCGTGTCGTCACATAATCCGGCCGTCTTCGCAGCTGACAGCGGTCCGCCCGGCACGGACCGGGGGTGGGGACGGCTACGCCCGAACGGGTGAGATGCGGAGGTCGGTCGCCGGCGTCACACCGCGATCAGGGCCGCCGCCGTCGCGCCCATCAGGGCGGCGGCGAGGTGGACGGCCGGGTGGCCGTAGTCGCCGGACCAGAGGTGCCGGGCCAGGCCGCCGAGGGCGGCGAAGGCCGCGATCACGCCGATCTGGCCGAACAGCGTGATCGCGGTGAAGGGGGCCAGGAGCAGCAGGAACGAGCTCAGCCAGAACGGGGCCGCGCCCGTCCAGCCGCGCCATTCCCGTATCGCCGTGGGCATGTACCACCGGCCCCCTCTTCATCAACTGGTCGGCTGAACAGCCTCCTTGGGCGCGGCGGCCGGCACAAGGGCGCGTTCGGCTAGATGACCGAAGGCGAGGCCGAAAGTCGTCCACAGCGCGGCCTGGATGGCCAGGGACGCGAGGCGGAACGACCAGATCAGCGCGGCCGGGAAGTCCTCCGGGACCTCGTTGATGCCGGGCAGGACCGCGTACGCGATCCCGACGGCCAGGACGAAGAACGCACCGCCGGCGATCGACGCGTTCCAGTTGCCGAGCTTCGGGGCCAGCCTGCGGCCCAGGATCAGCGCGCCCGCCGCGAGCAGCGCGCTCAGAGCGATCATCAGGAGGTAGAGGGCGGTCCGCCGGGCGGCCGTGTCGGGGTCTCCGACGGCCGGCGGATTGGCGGGGTACTTGAAGAACGGCACCAGCGTGACGGTGACGAACAGACCCCCGGTGACCAGCGCGGCCGTGGCCCGCGGGCCGAAGCGGCCGATGCGGCCCAGGGCGAAGCAGAAGACGAGCGCGGCGATGCCGCCGAGCGCGACCCCGTACAGCAGGACGCCCGTGCCGAGGCCGGCCGTGGCCTGGAGGGCCCGGCTGACCGGGGCGTCCTCTGCGCCGTGGTCGTGGCCGGCCGCGATGTGGCCGGCCTCCTCGATGGCGATCGCCGCGTCCACCTTGGACTCACCGAGGAGGTACGCGACGAGGAAGGCGGCCACGCCGGCCAGCAGGCCGGCGAGCATGCCCCGCACCAGCAGGACGCGTGGGGAGAGAGTGTTCACGTTGTGGATCCCTTGCCGAGACAGGTACGGGCTCAGTGGCAGGGGAAGCCGAGGAGGTGGCGGCCGTCGTGCAGCCACTCGTGGACGTTCTCGCCCTGGAAGACCGCGGTGGCACCCTGTTCGATGCCGACGAAGTACAGCAGGACGAGCATGAGGACGGCGACGAAGGCCGCCCAGGGGGCGAGCGCGGAGAGCGAAATCGGTGCGACGGCAGGGGCCGAAGCGGGCACGGCGGAGTGGGCCATGGCAGGAACCTCCAGAGGGAACACGCGTCCCGGTCAGTGGTGCTCGCGACGACGGTGGCGGGTCTGACTTGCCTCCCCCTTCCGGGAGGGTTCACAGTGGCGCGACCGTGCCGGATTCTCACCGATGCTTCCGTCGTACCGTCGTCATGTAGTTATGTCGTCCGAGACCGTACCGCGCTTACGCTCCCCTTATGAAGACCTCCTCGGTACGAGTCCGACTCGTGAGACTCCCGTTGGACGCGGAAAACCGCGCCGCCCGCTTCGGCCACGGGGAGCCGTGCCCGGGATACGAGGGCTTCCGCGGCCTGGACGCGGGGGAGTGGGCGGGCCGGACCCTGGACGAGGTCGCCGGGGCCGATCCGGCCGCCGTGCACGCCTGGTTGACGGATCCGCGCTACGCGCCGCCCGGCGGGGAGTCGGTGGAGGCGCTGATCGCCCGCGTCGGGGCGGAACTGGACGGGCTGGCGGCGGCCACCCACCGGGCCGAGGTCGAGCAGGCCGTCGTACGGGCGGCCGTGGTGCACGCGCTGGAACTGCCCGCGGCGGCCTTCTGGCGCCTCGACGTCAGGCCGGAGTCGGTCACCACCCTCACCGGGCGCTCGGGCCGTTGGAACCTGCTCGTGGGGCAGCGGGAGTAAGCAGCAGAACGGCCCGGACCCCGCGACGCGGTCCGGGCCGAACCGGGTTGCGGCGGCGGGGTGTTACGCGACGATCCAGTCGGAGGTCGCGATCACCGGCTGCACGCCGTCACGGTGGATGGTGCCCTCGATCAGGCCGTACATGCGGTCCGCCGCGAAGTAGACCTCGTTGTCGTTCTTGAGGCCGAAGGGCTCCAGGTCGACGAGGAAGTGGTGCTTGTTGGGGAGGTTGAGGCGTACCTCGTTGACCTTGGGGCAGTTGTCGAGCACCCGCTCGGCCATCTGGTTCAGGGTCTGCTGGAGGGAGTACGAGTACGTCTCCGCGAAGGCCTCCAGCATGTTCTTGCGGACCTTCTTGTACGACTGGTCCCAGTCGTAGTCGGCGTCGTCGGCGGCCAGCGCCGAGTGCGCCCAGCGCGCGGTGACCTTGGTCGCCAGGATGCGGTCGTACGCCTCCTGGAGGGTCGTGTACTTGTCCTTGATGTAGCCGTGGAACTCGGAGTTCGTCGAGTTCATCACGGTCAGGTCCTTCAGACCCGAGATGACCTGGAGGCCGGTCGTCTCGCTGTAGGTGATCTGCGCGGTGCGCACCTCCTGGCCCTTGCGGACGAAGGAGTGCTGCTCCTTGCGCGTCGGGACCGGGATGCGCTCCCAGGCGTACTCCTCGATGCGGATCTGCGCTTCGCGGATCGGCTGCTGCGAGGAGACGAAGTGCTTGGCGAGCAGGATGCCGAAGGCCTCGGGGGAGGCGATGCCGTGCTCCTTGCCGAAGGCGTACACCGTGTTCTTGGTGGTGTCGGTCGGCAGGCAGTTGGTGTTGTCGCCGGTGAGGTGGACGTCGCGGAACTCACCGCGGAGAGCGACCGAGACGTTGAGGTCGCGGATCTCGTGCCACGAACCGTCGTTGCCCTTGCGGGTGACCTTGACGATCCGGTTCTCGGCCTTGCCGTACTGGTTCTGCGCCAGGACGTGCTTGCTCATGGCTGTCTTCCTTCGGGTACACGGAGTCCGACTGGCTGGATCCCGTACGCCCGGCGTCCAGCGGTCGGCCCGCTCCCCGCCGTTCGGTCACGGAGGACCGCCCCGGGACTGACGTGCATCCCGGTCCGTAGGTGCTCTGTCGGATTTCAGCATGTTCACGTGGTGTTCGTAATGGCGCGGAACATCCAAGACAGGCACCCACGGCTTGGGCGACCCTCCATCTGCACAGGTCAGGCCATGTGCGCGTCCGCCACCGAGAGGGCCTCGTCGAGGATCTCCAGCCCCTTGGCGACGTCGTCGGCCGCGATGTTGCAGGGGGGCGCGACGTGGATGCGGTTCCCGGCGAGCAGCGGCCACAGCCCGCCCTTCTTGCAGGCGGCGCCGAAGGCGGCCATCGGCGCGTTGTCCGCCCCGGCGGCGTTGTACGGAACCAGCGGCTCGCGCGTCTCGCGGTCCCGTACGAGTTCCAGGGCCCAGAAGGTGCCCAGACCCCGGACCTCCCCGATCGAGGGGTGCCGCTCGGCGAGCGCGCGCAGCCCGGGGCCCAGCAGCTCGGCGCCGGTGCGGGCGGACTGCTCGACGATGCCCTCCTCCTCCATGACGCTGATCGTGGCGACGGCGGCCGCGCAGGCCAGCACGTGCCCGGAGTACGTCAGCCCGCCCGGGTAGGGGCGGCGGGCGAAGGTCTCGGCGATGGCGGCGGAGATGGCGACCCCGCCGAGCGGCACGTATCCGCTGGTCACGCCCTTGGCGAAGCAGAGCAGGTCGGGGGTGACGTCCCAGTTCTCGGAGGCGAACCAGGTGCCGGTGCGCCCGAAGCCGACCATGACCTCGTCGAGGATGAAGACGATGCCGTAGCGGTCGCAGAGCGCGCGCACGCCGGCGAGGTAGCCGTCCGGGTGCACGAGCACGCCCGGGGCGCCGCCGACGGTCTCCAGGATGATCGCGGCGATGGACTGCGGGCCCTCGAAGACGATGGTGTCCTCGAGGTGGCGCAGGGCGCGCTCGCACTCCTCGGCCGGCGTCGCCGCGTAGAAGGGCGAGCGGTAGGCGAAGGGCCCCCAGAAGTGCACGACGCCGGCGGTCGCCGAGTCGTTGCCGAAGCGGCGGGCGTCACCGGTCAGGTTGATCGCGGTGGAGGTGGCGCCGTGGTAGGAGCGGTACGCGGACAGCACCTTGGGCCGGCCGGTGTGCAGCCGGGCCATCCGTACGGCGTTCTCGACGGCCTCGGCCCCGGCGTTGGTGAAGAAGATCTTGTCCAGGTCGCCGGGGGTGCGCTCGGCGATCAGCCGGGCCGCCTCGGAGCGGGCGTCCACGGCGAAGCCGGGCGCGACCGTACACAGCTTGACGGCCTGCTCGGCGATGGCCGCGGCGACCTTGGGGTGCTGGTAGCCGATGTTGGTGTAGACGAGCGCGCTGGAGAAGTCGAGGTAGCGGTTGCCCTCGTAGTCCCAGAAGTACGAGCCCTCGGCCCCGGCCACGGCGAGCGGGTCGATGAGCTCCTGCGCCGACCAGGAGTGGAAGACGTGCTTCCGGTCGGCTTCTTTCACGGCGCTTTTTGCCGCGGCGAGGGCGTCGGACTCTGCATTCATGCGTCGAGGGTAGTTGTCCGGGATGTGGATCCGGGGGTGCCTTCGGGGCGCATCCCGCATGCCGGACTCAGACGATGTGGCGCCCGCCGTCGACGGTCAGGACGTCGCCGGTCGTGTACGCGGCGTTGACCAGGTAAAGGGTGGCCTCGGCGACGTCCTCGGGGGTGCCGACGCGGCGCAGCGGGGTGTTCTCGGTGATCCAGTCACGGGAGCTCTCCCAGACCTGCTCGGCGTCCTCGTACCACGGGGTGTCGATGAGCCCGGGCGCCACGGCGTTGACGCGGACGGCCGGGCCGAGCTGGGAGGCGAGCAGGCGGGTCATGTGGTTGAGCGCGGCCTTGCTGACGGCGTACGGGATGGAGCTGCCCAGCGCGCGGGTGGCGGAGACCGAGGAGATGTTGACGATCGAGGCCTCGCCGGACTTCCGCAGGTGGGGCGCGGCGGCGGTGATCATCTGCCAGGCGCCGACGACGTTGACGTCGAGGATCTCGCGCCAGGCCTCGGCGTCGGCGGCCTCCAGGTCGTCCAGCGGGATGAAGCGGGTGACGCCCGCGTTGTTCACCAGGATGTCCAGCCGGCCGTGGACGTCGACGGCGCTCCGCACGATCCGTCGCGCGTCCGCCGCGTCGGCGACGTCCCCCTGGACGTACACCGCTCCCGGCAGGTCGGCGGCCAGCGCCCTCCCCGCGCTTTCGCTGCGGGCCGAGTTGATCACGACGCGGATGCCCTCGGCGCTCAGTCTGCGGGCGATGGCGGCACCGATTCCGGAAGAGGAACCGGTGATCAGGGCGACGCGGCTCTCGGCCATTGCTCTCCTCCTGGGGTCCTGGGGTGCTGTCGAGCGGATTGGATCTTAAATTATCGCATGGTGGAAACTGATTTCCGAGATGTGAAACTTCAGAAAGGGTTGAGTGGCGGTCGGCGCCCTAGGATGGGCCTCTTCGGCGGGAGGAGGCGGGAGGCCCTGTGACCGAGCAGACGCGGCGGCTGGTCCTCGGCGGTGCCACGACCGGGGTCGTGGGCCGGTGCCGGGACTTCACCCGGCGGGCACTCGCGGACTGGCAGTGGGCGGGCCGGGCCGGGTGGCCCGAGGCCGTGGACGACGTACTGCTGCTGGTCTCCGAGGTGGTGACCAACGCCTGCCTGCACGCGGGCGGCCCCCGCGAACTGGTTCTGCGGCACACCCCCGAGCGGCTGCGCGTCGAGGTCAGCGACGGGAGTCCGGAGCACCCGCGCCGACGGGGGCCCGGCGACCGCGCGCTGCCGGGAGGGCACGGGCTGATCGTGCTGGAACGGCTCGCGCGGAGCTGGGGGTCGACGCCTTCCGGGGACGGCCTGCCCGGCAAGACGGTCTGGCTGGAGGTGCCGGCCCGGCATCCGCAGCCGCCGTCGGCTCCGCCTGGCCCGCCTGGCCCGCCTGGCCCGCCCGGGCCGCCGGCTCCGCAGGGTCCCCCGAGCCGTCCGCCTCGTCGGTGAGCAGACCGGTGCGCAGCCGCGCCAGCGTGCGGCTCAGCAGGCGGGACACGTGCATCTGGGACAGGCCCAGCCGGTCGCCGATCTCGGTCTGTGTCAGCTCCTGCCCGAACCGCAGCGAGAGCAGCGTCCGCTCCCGCTCGCTCAGCCCGTCCAGCATCGGCTTGAGCGACTCCAGGCACTCGATGCGGTCGTACGCCTCTTCCTCCTCGCCGAGCGAGGGCCGCTCGGCATAGGTCTCCCGGTCGCCGCCGTCCTCCTGCGCCGGCGCGTCCAGGGAGCGCGCGGAGTACGCGCACGCCGCCTTCCGCCCCTCCGACAGCTCCTCGGGCGTGACCTCCAGGTGCAAGGAGAGCTCGTCGTCCGTGGGCTCCCGGCCGAGTTCCTGCTCCAGGACGTCGTGCGCCTTCGCCGTGTCGATCCGCAGCTCCTGGAGCCGCCGCGGGACCTTGACGGCCCAGCTGGTGTCCCGGAAGAACCGCTTGATCTCGCCGGTGATCGTCGGGATCGCGAACGAGGTGAATTCCACCCCGCGCTCCGGATCGAAGCGGTTGATGGCCTTGATCAGGCCGATCGTGCCGACCTGGACGATGTCCTCCATCGGCTCGCTGCGGCCACGGAAGCGGCGGGCGGCGTACTTCACCAGGCTGAGGTTGAGCTCGACGAGGGTGTTGCGGACGTAGGAGTACTCCGCGCTGCCCTCCTCCAGCTCGGCCAGCCTCCGGAACAGGGACACGGACAGGGTCCTGGCCTCATGGGTCGCGACGTCTGTGAGCTCTGTGCGGTGCATGGCCTGCGCTCCTCCGACGGTGCCACCCCGGGGGGCAGGGGCGCGGCCCGGGATGCGTCGTCGCGCTGTCCCAGGGGATATACCCGGACGAAGCCGTGCGTACCCCAGCGATTCCTCGACGGGCTGCCGCGTTAGGGATGCGTCAAGGGCGGGATCCCGGGCGTATGGGGGTCGTCAAGGGAGGCTGTGGACGGGGAAAAAGGGCGTTCCACTCGGAGGTGTCCGAAACACGTCCCTCGCACCTCCGGGAGCTCACGATGGCCGATCTGGCCTTCGTCGTCACCACGATCGCGGTCTTCGCGCTGGTGGCCTTCGTCGCCAAGGGGGTGACCAAGCTGTGAACGCCGAGAACATCGTCGGTCTGCTGGTCGCCGTCTCCCTCCTGGGCTATCTCGTCCTGGCCCTCGTGTACCCGGAGAGGTTCTGAGCCCCGATGAGTCCCGTTCTTGCCGGGGTGCTCCAGCTGCTCGCGCTCGTCGCCGCGCTGGCCCTCGCCTACCGCCCGCTGGGCGAGTACATGGCCCGCGTCTACTCCTCGGAGAAGCACTACGAGCCCGAGAAGTGGATCTACAAGGCGATCGGCGCCAACCCCGACGCCGAGATGCGCTGGCCCGCCTACCTGCGCTCGGTCCTGGCCTTCTCGACCGTGAGCGTCCTCTTCCTCTACCTGCTCCTGCGCCTGCAGGGCAGTCTGCCCGGCTCGCTCGGCTTCGCCTCGATCAAGCCGGACCAGGCCTTCAACACCGCCGCGTCGTTCGTGGCGAACACCAACTGGCAGTCGTACGCCGGTGAACAGGCCATGGGCCACGTCGTGCAGACCGGCGGCCTGGCCGTGCAGAACTTCCTCTCGGCGGCGGTCGGCATGGCCGTCGCGGTGGCCCTCGTACGGGGCTTCGCGCGCGCCCGTACGGGCGAACTCGGCAACTTCTGGGCCGACTTGGTGCGCGGCACCTTCCGCGTCCTGATCCCCCTCGCGGTGGTCGGCGCGGTGGTCCTGGTGGCCTGCGGGGTCATCCAGAACTTCTCCGGCATCCACGAGGTCGGTCAGTTTTTGAATGGGCACAGCACGGGCGGGACCCAGCAGTGGAACGGCGGCGCGGTGGCCTCGCAGGAGGTCATCAAGGAGCTCGGCACGAACGGTGGCGGTTACTTCAACGCCAACTCCGCGCACCCCTTCGAGAACCCGACGCCCTTCTCGAACCTCTTCGAGATCTTCCTGATCCTGCTGATCCCCTTCGCCCTGACCCGCACCTTCGGCCGGATGACCGGCTCGGTCAGGCAGGGCTACGCGATCCTCGCGACGATGGCCACCATCTGGCTCGGCTTCACCGCGCTGATGATGTGGACCGAGTTCGCGCACCACGGCCCGGCGCTCCAGGCCGCGGGCGGTGCGATGGAGGGCAAGGAGACCCGCTTCGGCATCGGCGCCTCCGCGATCTTCTCGGTCGCGACGACGCTGACCTCGACCGGCTCGGTGAACTCCTTCCACTCCTCGTACACGGGCCTGGGCGGCGGTATCCAGCTGCTGGGCATGCAGCTGGGCGAGATCGCGCCCGGCGGTGTCGGCTCCGGCCTCTACGGCATGCTGATCATGGCGATCATCGCGGTGTTCATCGCGGGCCTGATGGTCGGCCGCACCCCCGAGTACCTGGGCAAGAAGATCGGCACCCGCGAGATCAAGCTCGCCGCCTGCTACATCCTCATCACCCCGGCGGTGGTCCTCGGCTTCACGGCCGTGGCGATGGCCCTGCCGACCCCCGTCCACTCGATGGCGAACGGCGGCGCGCACGGCTTCTCGGAGGTCCTCTACGCCTACACCTCCGCCGGCAACAACAACGGCTCCGCCTTCGCGGGCCTGAACGCCGACACCCAGTGGTTCAACACGACCACCGGCCTGGCGATGCTCCTCGGCCGCTTCCTGCCCATGGTCTTCGTCCTCGCCCTGGCGGGCTCGCTGGCCGGGCAGCAGCCGGTGCCCGTCACGGCGGGAACCCTGCGCACCGAGAAGCCGCTGTTCACCGGCCTGCTCGTCGGCACGATCATCATCGTCACCGGTCTCACCTACTTCCCGGCCCTCGCGCTGGGTCCGCTTGCCGAAGGGCTCGCCTCATGAGCACCATCACCCCCACCCGTGCGCCCCACCAGGACGCTCCGACCGGCCACGAGGAGCCCGGCCAGGGCCGGGTCGGCGGCGGACTCTTCGACCCGAAGCAGCTGGTCAGGTCCTTCCCGGACGCGGTCCGCAAGCTCGACCCCCGGGTGATGGTCAAGTCCCCGGTGATGTTCGTGGTGGAGGTCGGTTCCGTACTGACCACCCTGCTGGCGATGGCCGACCCGACGGACTGGTTCGGCTGGGCGATCACCGCCTGGCTGTGGCTGACCACGATCTTCGCGAACCTCGCGGAGGCCGTGGCCGAGGGCCGCGGCAAGGCCCAGGCCGACACCCTGCGCAAGGCCAAGACCGACACCGTCGCCCGGCGGCTGAACGGCCCGGCGGAGGAGCGGGTGCCCGGCACGGAGCTCCGTATCGGCGACCTGGTCGTCTGCGAGGCCGGCGACATCATCCCCGGCGACGGTGACGTCGTCGAAGGCGTCGCGTCCGTCGACGAGTCCGCCATCACCGGTGAATCCGCCCCGGTCATCCGGGAGTCGGGCGGCGACCGATCCGCCGTCACCGGCGGCACCAAGGTCCTCTCGGACCGGATCGTCATCAAGATCACGACGAAGCCCGGCGAGACCTTCATCGACCGCATGATCAACCTGGTCGAGGGCGCCGCGCGGCAGAAGACCCCCAACGAGATCGCCCTCAACATCCTGCTGGCCTCGCTGACCATCGTCTTCCTGCTCGCCGTCGTCACCCTCCAGCCGTTCGCGATCTACGCGCACGCCAAGCAGTCGATGATCGTCCTGGCCGCGCTGCTGGTCTGCCTGATCCCGACCACCATCGGCGCGCTGCTCTCCGCGATCGGCATCGCGGGCATGGACCGCCTGGTCCAGCGCAACGTGCTGGCCATGTCCGGGCGCGCGGTCGAGGCCGCCGGCGACGTGTCGACGCTGCTGCTCGACAAGACCGGCACCATCACCCTCGGCAACCGCCAGGCCTCCGAGTTCGTCCCGGTCAAGGGCACGACGGCGGCCGAACTCGCCGACGCCGCCCAGCTGTCCTCGCTCGCCGACGAGACCCCCGAAGGCCGCTCCGTCGTGGTCCTCGCGAAGGACTCGTACGGCCTGCGCGAGCGCCACCAGGGCGAGCTGGCGCACGCCGAGTGGATCGCCTTCACCGCGCAGACCCGTATGTCGGGCGTGGACGTGGACGGCCGCAAGGTCCGCAAGGGGGCCGCCGGTTCCGTGGTCGCCTGGGTCGAGGAGCGGGGCGGGCGGGTCGCCGCCGACGCCCAGCTGCTCACCGACGCCATCTCCGCCGCCGGCGGCACCCCGCTGCTCGTCGCCGTCGAGGACGAGAAGGGTGCCCGGGTCCTCGGTGTCATCCACCTCAAGGACGTCGTCAAGGAGGGCATGCGCGAACGCTTCGACGAGCTGCGCCGCATGGGCATCAAGACGGTCATGATCACGGGTGACAACCCGCTCACCGCCCGGGCCATCGCAGAAGAGGCGGGCGTGGACGACTTCCTCGCGGAGGCCACCCCCGAGGACAAGATGGCCCTCATCAAGCGGGAGCAGGCGGGCGGCAAGCTCGTCGCGATGACCGGCGACGGTACAAACGACGCCCCGGCGCTCGCGCAGGCGGACGTGGGCGTGGCGATGAACACCGGCACCTCGGCCGCCAAGGAGGCCGGGAACATGGTGGACCTGGACTCCAACCCCACCAAGCTCATCGAGATCGTCGAGATCGGCAAGCAGCTGCTGATCACGCGCGGCGCCCTGACGACCTTCTCCATCGCCAACGACGTCGCCAAGTACTTCGCGATCATCCCGGCCATGTTCGCCGTGGTCTACCCGGGTCTCGACAAGCTCAACATCATGGGCCTGCACTCCCCGCAGTCCGCGATCCTGTCGGCCGTCATCTTCAACGCACTCGTGATCATCGCCCTGGTGCCGCTCGCCCTCAAGGGCGTCCGGTACCGGCCCACCAGCGCCGACAAGATGCTCCGGCGCAACCTCGCCCTCTACGGACTCGGCGGCCTGATCGCCCCGTTCATCGGCATCAAGCTCATCGACCTGCTCATCTCCCTCATCCCCGGCATTGGGTGACCCCGCCATGAACAACTCCGTCACGAACACCGCCCGCCTCCTCGGCGCCGGTCTGCGCGCCCTGCTCGTGCTGACCGTCCTGTGCGGCGTCCTCTACCCCCTGGCCGTCACCGGCATCGCCCAGGCCGCCTTCGGCGACAAGGCCAACGGTTCCGAGATCAAGGACAAGAGCGGCCGGGTCGTCGGCTCCGCCCTCATCGGGCAGAGCTACGGGGGAGACCTCCACTGGTTCCAGCCCCGTCCCTCGGCCGGGCTCGGCGAGAACAGCGTCAACACCCAGTACAAGCTGCTGCTCTCGGGCGCCTCCAACAAGGCCGCCGACAACCCCGACCTGGTCAAGGCGGTCGAGGAGGCCAAGACGAAGGTGCTGGAGGAGAACACCGTCCCCGGCTACACCCCGGAGGCCGCGCGGATCCCGGCGGACTCCGTCACCTCCTCCGGTTCCGGCCTCGACCCGCACATCTCCCCGGCCTACGCCGACCTCCAGGTCCACCGCGTCGCCTCGCTCAACGGCCTGCCGGTCGCCGAGGTGCGCAGGCTCGTCGACGAGCACACCCAGGGCCGCACGCTCGGCTTCATGGGCGAGCCCCGCGTCAACGTCCTGGAGCTGAACACCGCCCTGAAGGACCTCAAGCAGGGCTAGGGGGTGTCCGGCGTTCAGCCGTCCAGCGTGAGCCGCGCCAGCTTCCGTACGGCCTCCATGGCCTCGCCGGCGCCACCAGTACGCGCCGCCTCGGCGAAGTACTCCTCGTACTTCCCGCCGAGCGCGGCGCGCGCCGCGCTCTCCACGCGCGCCGCGTCGGGGCGCGCGTGGTCCGGCCCGCCGCGCACAGCCAGGGCCGCGCCCAGCAGCCGCGCCGCCTCCGGGGCCCGGTCCAGTTCCACCGCGTGGTGCGCGACGCCCACCAGCACCTGGGCCACCGTCGGGGCGTGCAGGCAGGCCACCGCCAGTTCCAGCGCCTCGGCCCGGTGGGCCCGGGCCGCCTCCCACGCGCCGCGCGCGGCCTCCAGATAGCCGAGGGTGTCGTACAGCACCGCGTGGAAGACAGGGTGGACGGAGACGTCCCGGACCAGCTCGCGGGCCCGCTCCAGATCCTCCCGGGCCCGCGCCGGCTCGCCCCGCCACCGCAGCAGGTCCGCCCGGCCGTGCGCCACGGTGGCCAGCGCCTCCGGCCAGCCCGCGGCCCCGGCGTCCCGCTCCGCCTCCGCCATGGCCGCCGCACTGGCCCCCGGGTCCCCGGCCAGCCAGTGCAGGTGGGCCTGTCTGATCCGCGCGTGCAGCCGGTCCTCGACGACCCCGATCTCGCCGATCACCGCGACGGCCTCCTCGTAGTGGCCGAGCGCCGCCCCGAAGTCCCCGCGCCGGCCGACGAGATCGGCGAGCACGGTCAGCGCGAAGGAGATCCCCCAGCGTTCCCCGAGCCCGCGGAACCCGGCCAGTGCCTCCTCGATCGCGGCCTCCGCCTCCTCCGGCGGGCCGCCCGCCCCGAGCAGGGTCCTGGCTCCGCCCAGCCGGGCGTGCGCCCCTACCCAGGGGTCCTCGTCCGTCAGCAGTCCCGCCCAGGCGTCCGGCTGCGGGGAGTCGCCGTCGCCGTTGCCGCGCAGCAGCCGCCCCAGCGGGTCCAGGAAGCGGACCACCGGATGCCGGCTCCCCGAGCGCTCGGCGAGCAGCAGCCCCTCGCGCAGCAGCTGCGCCGACTGCAGGTCGTCGCCGAGGCCGGCCGTCGTGAACAGCACGGCCAGCGCGCAGGCCAGGGCGCGCTCCGCCTCGCCCTGCTCCCCGTCCGGGTGCGGCAACGCCAGGGCCTGCAGGGCCAGTTCGGCGCCCTCTGCCTTCCGGCCGCCGAGCCACCAGTACCATCCGGCCGCCGCCACCAGCCGTACGGCCGCCCCGGCGTCACCGGCGGCGATGGCCCCGCGCAGGGCCGCCCCCAGGTTGTCGTGCTCCTCGGCGAGCCGCGCGCGCCACCGCAGCTGCTCGGCCCGCCGCAGGTACGGGTCCGCCGTCCGCGCCAGCTCCGTGAAGTACGCGGCGTGCGCCCGGCGCACCGCCTCCCGCTCGCCGGCCTCCTCCAGCCGCTCCAGCGCGTATGCCCGGATCGTCTCCAGCATCCGGTAGCGCCCGTCGTCCGCCGTCACCAGCAGGGGCTTGTCGGCGAGGGAGGTGATGAGGTCCAGGACCTCGTACTCCGCCACGGGCCCGCCCGCGCACACCCCCTCGGCGGCCTCCACCGTGGCGCCGCCGGGGAAGGCGGCGAGCCGCCGCAGCAGCGCGCGCTCCGCGTCCGTCAGCAGCTCCCAGCTCCAGTCGACGACCGCCCGCAGGGTCTGGTGCTGGCGCGGTGCCGTGCGCGCGCCGCCGGTCAGCAGCCGGAACCGGTCGTCCAGCCGGGCGGCCAGCTGCTCCGGGCCCATCGTGCGCAGCCGGGCCGCCGCCAGCTCGATGGCCAGCGGCATCCCGTCCAGCGCCCGGCAGATCCGGATCACGGCCGGGGCCGTCCCGTCGGTGACCGTGAAGCCGGAACGGGCCGCCGCCGCACGGTCGCCCAGCAGCCGGACGGCCGCGTACGAAAGGGCCTGCTCGGCGTCGGCGTCCGGCGGCGGCAGGGCGAGCGGCCTCACCGGCCACACCGCCTCGCCGGTGAGGCCCAGGGGCTCCCGGCTGGTGGCCAGGACGTGCAGTCCGGGGCATGCGCCGAGCAGCCGGTCGGCCGTGGCCGCGGCCTCCTCGATCAGGTGCTCGCAGTTGTCCAGTACGAGCAGGGCGGTACGGGTGCGCAGCGCCGAGGTGAGCCGCTCCAGCGGGTCGCCGGCCGCCGCTGACGCGTGTTCCCGCACTCCCATGGCGTGCAGTACGGCCTGTGCCACGTCGGCGCCGGCGCTCAGCGGCGCCAGCTCCACGAGCCAGACGCCGTCGGGGAAGCGGCCGAGCAGCGGGCGGGCGCTCTGGACGGCGAGCCGGGTCTTGCCGGCGCCGCCCGGGCCGATGAGCGTGGTGAGCCGGAACCGGGCGGTCAGGTCGGCGACCTCGGCGAGGTCCTCGTCCCGGCCGACGAAACTGGCCAGCCCGGCGCGGAGGTTGGTCGGCGGCGGTGCGTCGGGGGTGTCCGGGGCCGCGGTCGTGGGTGCGGGTGCGTGGGGAGGCCCGGGCAGCTCGCCGCGCAGTACGGCGGTGTGCAGCGCGGACAGCTCCGGCGAGGGGTCGGCGCCGAGCTCCTCGGCGAGGACCTCGCGCGCCCTCCCGTAGGCGGCGAGCGCCTCGGCGGGCCGCCCGGCGGCGACGAGCGCCCGCATCAGCGCCCCGACGAGCCCTTCCCGCAGGGGGTGTTCGGCGACGAGGGAGGTCAGCTCGCCGGTCAGCTCCCGGCCGCGCCCGACCCGCAGATCGGCCTCGATCCGGTCTTCGAGGGCCGCCATCCGCAGCTCGGTCAGCCGGGTCACCGGCGCCCGGAAGAACTCGGAGGCCGCCACGTCCAGCAGCGCCGGGCCGCGCCACAGCGCCAGGGCCCGGCGCAGCAGCCGCGCGGCCTCGCCGGGGTCGGCGGCCAGCGCCCCGCGCCCGGCCGAGGCCAGCCGCTCGAAGCGGACCACGTCCACGTCGTCGGGTTCGACGACGAGCCGGTACCCGGCCGGATGCGAGGCGACCTCCATGCCGGTCAGCGCCCGCCGCAGCCGGGACACCAGCGCCTGAAGGGCGTTGGCGGCCCCCGTCGGCGGATCGTGCTCCCAGATCCCGTCGATGAGCAGCTCGGAGGCGACCACCCGGCCCGGTTCGAGCGCCAGCAGGATCAGCAGCGTCCGCAGCCGCGCCCCGCCGACTCCGACGCCGCCCCCGTCCTCGCCCCGTACCTCCAGGGCTCCCAGCATCGAGATCCGCATGAGGCCCATTGTGCGGTGCGGCCGCCGGGGCTACCGGTCGGAGTAGCTGAAGTCCCCGACGGTCCAGGCGCCCACGTCCTTGACGGCGATCCGGTACATCCCGCCCGTCTCGGGGATGCCCAGGGTGCCCTGGAGGATGCGCGCCACGTGGAAATGCAGATGGGAGGGTGTCGGGGAGGCCGGTCCGGTGGCCCGGAAGACCTCGGCGAACGGGCCGAGTTGATCGGAGTCCTGGAGGACCTCGGCCACACGCTGGCGCCAGACGCTCTCGGGGGCGAGCCGGCCGGTGATGACGGCGCCGTGGACCACGACCGTGAGGGACATCTGATTGGTCTGCTCCGACTCGACCTTGGCGGCGAGATCGATGAGCAGGTCGTCAGGGATCGACATGGGCAGGGACTCTAGCAAGCGCGGGGGCCGGGAGTCGGGGCCCGCACCCGAAGGCGTGGGCCCCGATCGCGGGTATCCGTCGGTGATCAGGCGGGAACGATGTTCTCGGCCTGCGGGCCCTTCTGGCCCTGCGTGACGTCGAAGGTGACCTTCTGGCCTTCCTGAAGCTCACGGAAGCCGGAGGTGGCGATGTTCGAGTAGTGGGCGAACACGTCGGCGCCGCCGCCCTCCTGCTCGATGAAGCCGAAGCCCTTTTCCGCGTTGAACCACTTCACGGTGCCGGATGCCATTTTTGACTCTCCTTTGGAGTAGTGCGCGAAATCGCACTGTGAACAAAACGATCGGGACCCTGTCACCGGATATGGGCCGTCGGGGCTAAAGGGGCCCGCGCCCGTGTGCGCCTCCCGCGGCGTCGGCCGCCGCGCGCTGAATAGTCGCTGCTGCCACGACGCACGAGGGGAACGACCCATGGACAGCACAGGACTTCCGCATCGCAGGGCGCTGCTCGCCGGTGGGCTCGCGGCGGCCGCGGCGGCCCTCGCGGGCTGCTCGGCGAGCACCGCGCCGAAGGCGACGTCCGGCGCGCCCGAACCCCGCCCGGCCACCCCGAAGGCGGCCTTCGCGCGGCTGATGGACGGCAACAGGCGCTGGGTGAGCGGGAAGCTCGAACACCCCGACCGGGACCCCGACCGGCGCAAGCAGCTGGCCGAGGCGCAGGACCCGTACGGGGTGGTCCTCTCCTGCATCGACTCCCGGGTGCCCCCGGAGCTCGTCTTCGACACCGGACTCGGCGACCTCTACGTGCTGCGCACGGGCGGGCAGGCCGTCGGCCCGGTCGTCACCGGTTCCGTCGAGTACGGGCCCGTGACGGGCGGCACCCCGCTGATCCTCGTCCTCGGACACCAGCGCTGCGGGGCCATCGAGGCGGCGTACGAGGCGACGCGCGCCGGCACGGCGCTGCCGGGCAATCTGGAGGCGATCAACAAAGCGCTGCAGCCGGCGTACGCGCGGACGGCCAAGGCCCCCGGGGCCGACCCGGTCGACACGATGATCCGCAACCAGATCAGACTGACCGCGGACGAGCTCCGGGCCAACGCGGACCTCGCCCCACTGGTGAAGAAGGGTTCGGTCGCGGTGGTCGGTGCCTACTACTCGCTCGACACCGGAGAGGTGGAGGTCCTGACCGGCACCCCGGTGTGACCTGGCTCATAGGGAATGTTCTGCCGGTCCGCGCCCTCTTCCTCCCCGAGACGTCCTCAAGGAGGAAGCGATGAGAATCCCGTGGGCCGGTCCGGCCAGGCGCATGTGCCGCGTGGTCACGACCGGATTGATCCTTGCCGCGACGGCCGGCGCGGCGACGGCGGCGCCCGCGACCGCCGCCCCCGTCGCGCCGGGGCAGGTGCGCGAGGCGTACGTGTCGATGGCCGGAGCCGACGCTCCCGGCCCGTCGGAGCGGGACCGGGTGCACGTACTGAAGGTCGGGTCCCCCCGCGCCCGGCAGGTCCTGGTGCTGGTGCCGGGGCAGTTCGCGGCGGCGGGCAGTCTGGCCCCCCTCGCCCGGCAGCTGGCCGCCCGGCGCCCGGACACCCAGGTGTGGGCCGTCGACCGGCGCGAGCAGAACCTCGCGGATCTGGACGGCTTCCGCCGCTCACCGGACCGCGCGGCCGAGTACTACCTCGGCGGGCACTACCGGGCGCAGACCCCGCAGAGCGTCCCGTACACCGCCGAGTGGGGTCTGGCCGTCGAGCTTGCGGACCTGCGGAAGGTCGTCCTCGCGGCGCGGGACGGCGGACGCCGCCAGGTGGTCCTGGGCGGGCACTCCTGGGGCGGGACCACCGCACTCGCGTACGCCGGCTGGGACTTCGCCGGCCGGCCCGGCCACCGGGACCTCTCCGGCCTGGTCGTGATCGACGGCGGGGTGCACGACGCGTTCGCCGGGGAGGGCATCACCTACCGGCTCACCGCCGAGCAGGCGGACGCCTGGCGGGAGCGGATCGGGCGCGGCGAGGTCTTCGACGAGTCGGTCACCATGGGCCGTACGGAGACCTTCGCGATCCTCCAGCAGCTCGCCGGGACGTACGCGGCGGCCGCCCCGGACCAGCCCTCGACGCTCGCCGCCCACCTGCCGGAGTGGCTGCGCCCGGCCTCCGAGGTGACCAACGCCGGCCTGGTCGAATGGCTCTACGTGACCCACCCGCTGGTGCCGGACATCAGCATCAACCCGGCCCACACCCCGCCCGCGGCCCTGGCCCGCGCGCTCGCCGGCCCCGTCCCCTCCGTCAACCAGTGGTACTGGCCCAGCCGGCTCACCCTGGACCTCCAGGCGGCCGACCCCTTCGCCGACACCCCCGTCGCGCGGGGCCTGGGCCTGCGGCTGTGGCACACGCGGGAGATCGACGTACCGCTGTACTCCTTCCAGACCGGGCTGACCCACGGCACCGCCAACACGGCCGCCCGGTGGGTGGTGGAGCAGTCGCGGATCCGCTCCGCGACCTACGCCGAGAACCCGGCCATGACGCACCTGGACCCGCTCTTCGCGGCGCCGGAGAAGAACACCCTGCTGGAGACGGTGACGCCCTTCCTCGCGCGCCTCGGTGAACGGTGACGGGCGCGACGCGGGAGCACCCGGTCACCGCGGATCCGGCGGACCTCGTGCGCGCGGCCCAGCGCGGCGACCGGATGGCGGCCTCGGAGCTCCTCGACCTCCTCACCCCGTACGTGGGGCGGCTGTGCGGTCCGATCGCCCTGCAGGACGGGCCGGACGCCACCCAGGAGGCGCTGATCGTCATCTTCCGCGGCATCGGCCGACTGCGGGAGCCGGCCGCGCTGTTCGGGTGGGTGCGGGTGATCGCCGTACGGGAGGCCGTGCGGGTGGCCCGGCTGGCCGCCCGGTCCGTCCCGGATCCGCTCGACGAGGTGCCGGCGCGGGACGACCCCGAGCTCGCCGCCGACGTACGGGACGTCCTGGCGCGGCTCTCCCCGGCGCACCGTGCCGTCCTGGTCCTGCGCGACCTCGAAGGGCTGGACGAGCACGCGGTCAGCGCACTGCTCGGCGTGCCCGAGCCCACCGTACGGACCCGGCTCTTCCGGGCCCGTCGCAACTTCCGGAAGGCGTGGGGACGTTGAACGAAACCTGGCCGGTCGCCGAACTCGACGCCGTCCGCAGGCTGCGGGTGATCGCCCGCACCACCCCGGGCGCGAGCTTCGCGGACCATCTGCTCGCCGCCCCCTTCGACCGGGTCTGGGCGCTCGCCTCCGACCTGGAGACCCAGATGCCCCGGCTGATCACCGACATCAGCGCGTTCACGGTGACCTCGGCCGCCGGCGAACACCTCGAAGCCCGGGCCCGCAGCCCGCTGGGGATGCGGGCGCGCTTCGACATCGTGCTGCGGCCCGGCTGGTGCCTGATGCAGAGCCGGTTCGTCCTCGGCGGCATGGCCGCCGTACCGGAGGGCGACGGCACCCGCTTCGCCTTCTTCGGCGCCCTGCGCATCCCGGGCCTCCGGCTGATCGACCGGGCCCTGCACCCGCTGGTGGACCCGCTCGGCGCCAAGGCGCTCAAGCGGTTCACCGATCAGCTGGAGCAGGCGGAGCCGCCCGGGTCTGCTCGCGCAGGACGTCGGCCACCCGGGGCGGACGGTACGACGGGCCCTTGAGCACCTTGCCGTCCTCGCGGTACGAAGGGCGGCCGTCCGGGCCGAGTTTGGACATGTTGGCGCGGTGGATCTCGGCGAGGACGGCGTCGAGGTCGATCCCGTGCACTGCGGCGGTCCCGTACGCGATGTAGACCACGTCGGCCAGCTCGTGCGCGATGTCGGCCAGGCGGCCGGACTCCGACGCCTCGGCGAGCTCGGCCACCTCCTCCTCCAGGAGGACCTGGCGGTGGCGGGCCAGCTCCGGCGTGACGCCGGCCGGGGTGTCCGCGAGGTCGAGGCCGAAGGCGCGGTGGAACGCGCGGACCAGTTCCTGTGGCGTGGGGGTGTTGTCGGTCATGCGGCCATCGTCTCCTTCTCGCGGTCCGAGCGGTCCGAGCGGTCCGAGCGCTCCGAGCGGTCGCGGCGCAGGGCGAGGACCGCGTTGTGGCCGCCGAAGCCGAAGGAATTGCTCAGGACGAGGTCGCCGGCGGCCGGCAGCGGGCGCGGCGCGTGCGTGACCAGGTCCACGCCGCAGGCGTCGTCGCGGTCGTCGCACCCGATGGTGGGCGGGATGCGGCCGTGGTCGAGGGTGAGGGCGGCCACCACGGCCGCCACCGCGCCCGCGGCGCCCTGGAGGTGGCCCAGGTTGCCCTTCACGGCCGTCACCGGGACCCCGGGCGCCTGCGCCCCGCGCTCCTCCAGGAGCCGGCGCAGAGCGGTGGCCTCGGCGAGGTCGCCGTCCGCGGTGGCGGTGGCGTGCGCGTTGACGTGGACGACGTCGCCCGCGTCGGAACCGGCGTCGGCGAGCGCGCGGCGCAGCGCGAGGACGATCCCGTCGCCCGAGGGGTCGGGTGCGGCGAGGTGGTGGGCGTCGGCGGACAGGCCCCAGCCCGCCGCCTCGCAGTAGATGCGCGCGCCGCGCGCCAGGGCGTGCTCCTCCGCCTCCAGGACGAGCATTCCGGCGCCCTCCCCGTGGACGAAGCCGTCGCGGTCCTTGGCGAAGGGGCGGGAGGCCCGCTCCGGTTCGTCGTTACGGGTGGACAGGGCGCGCATCGCGGCGAAGGAGGCCATCACGGACGGGGTGATGGCGGCTTCGGTGCCCCCGGCCAGGACCATGTCGAGGTGCCCGAGGCGGATGCGGTCGATGGCCTGCCCGATGGCTTCGGTGCCCGAGGCGCAGGCGCTGACGACGGTGCGCGCCTCGCCGGTGATCCGCAGGTCGAGGGAGACCTGGGCGGCCGGCTGGGAGGGCACGGTCATCGGGGCGGTGAGCGGGGACACGCCCCGCGGCCCCTTGTCGCGCAGCCGGCGGTCGCCGTCGACCAGGACGGGGGCGCCGCCGATGATGGTGCCGACGGACACGCCGACCCTGCTCGGGTCGATGCCGCTGGCGACCGTCCCGGACGCGTCGAAGCCCGCGTCGCGCCACGCCTCGCGGGCGGCGATCACGGCGAACTGGGAGGCGCGGCTCATCCGCCGGGCCTGTGGCCGGGACAGCAGCTCGGTGGGGTCTTCCGGCACGGTCCCGGCGATGCGCACGGGCTGACCGGCGAACTCCGCACCCTCCAGGCGCCGCACACCGCTGCGCCCTTCGAGGAGCCCGTGCCACAGGTCCGGAACGCCGACACCGAGAGGGGTGATGGCACCCAAACCGGTAATGACGACCCGCCGCTTTGTCGCGCGGGTCACTTCGACTGGCCGGCCATGGGGTGGGGTCGGCTGGTGCATAGGGATCTGCTTTCCTGTTCCAGACTCTCAACCGCCCGTGGGTGATAGGCAGTTGGTTGCATGAAAGCGGTCTCGCCGCTGTTTGCGCAAGGCCCTGAGACGCGCGTCACGCTGTACACTGAACCCCAGACCTGAGTCGATAGCGAACCATCGCGGGGGAGATTTAACGATGGGGACAAGTGGCGTTCACAATCGCCCTGTCGTGGCCGACCGTCCCGCCCTTCAGTCCATGGAGTTGCCGCAGCTCCTCCGCGTTTGGCGCGTTGACGCAGGTGTGAAGCTGCGACGGGAAAAGGCGATTCCGCAGAAGGAAGTCGCAGAAATCATGGGCGTGAGCGAGCGTTGGTATCGAAGCCTGGAATCGGGGGATTCCGTATCGCTCTCCAGTGACATATTGGGCCGGCTTTCCGAGGCATTGGTTCTGGGTCCCGACGAGCGGATGGTGCTGTACAGCCGGGCGCTCGACGGCGCCGGCGTCGCCCTCGCGGACGACGAGGGTGCGGCCGAGGACCAGCTCGCCCTCCTGCGCCTGGTGACGGGGCAGACCCAGTTCCCCGCCTATCTCACGGACGGCAGCTGGAACATCCTCGGCTACAACACCCTGATGGCCACCTGGTTCCCCTGGGTGCGCGAACCGGGTGCCAACCTCATGCACTGGGCGCTGACCGAGCAAGAGGCCCGCGAGCAGATGCTGGACTGGCGGCAGCACGCGGAGATCTACCTCGCGATGCTCCGCTTCGCCCTGGCCACGGGTACGGGCGCGGTCAAGGCGTCCTTCGACCGTCTCGTCCAGCGGATCCTGCAGGACGCCGAGTGCCGTCAGCTCTGGGCCCAGGGGCCGAAGGTCGTCGCCTTCCGCCAGGGTCACCGCTACCGGCTGAGCCTTCCCCACGTCTCACCCGAACAGATCACCGTCACCTCTCAGGTGCTCCTCCCCGCCTACCAGCACGGAATGCGCTGCGTCATGCTGCTTCCGCAGAATCCCGTCCTGCCCCCGCGTCTCCACATCCCCGTACAACAGAACGGCAGTTCAGCGGAATAGTCATCACTCTACACAGTTTCTCCGAACGGCGACCGGCAAACATTTGCCGGTCGTCTTTCTTTTGTCCGATTCGACTCTTTATCTGTGCCGACGAATCGGACAACTCCGTACAGCGGCAAACTTCTGCCGCTTGACGGGCAGTTGTGTCGATGGACATCCTCCAGCCAACGACACCACCACATACAGGTCACACGACGGCCTGAGCAGTCACATGAAGGTTTAAAGCATGGCACTGCAATTCGCGAGTACGGCGAACCGGACCGTACTCGCCCGCCGGCACCAAAATCGCCTCGACCAGGCTTTCGCAGAAGCCGACTACCGCAGCCGCTTCCGTACTTGGGAACGGGTCGCCACCGTCCGAAACAGCCCGATGCGGGTCCTGGAAGGCGACGGTGAACTCTTCTTCAGCCCCGAGCTCGTGCCCGCCCTCTCGCACCCGATCCTGGAGCAGGCCGAGCCCCGTATCCGTGAGACCGTCCTGGTCCACCGCCTGTACGAATACCTGAAGTTCACCATCGACCTCGAACAGAGCGCGGTCATCCCCGTCACCGGGCACATCAGCCGCGGCATGTCCGGACTGGACCTGCCCGAGACCATGCTGCTGGACGCCTTCAAGATCGTGACCGACGAGGCCTGGCACGCGCAGTTCACGTACGAGATCCTGCGCGAGGTCCGCACCCGTACGGGGATCGCCCCGGCCCTCCCGGACACGCCGACCTTCACCGCCGAGCTCGCCCGGATCCACGAAGAGCTCCCGAGCCAGATCCGCGGCCTCGACGAGCTGCTCTTCGCCATCGTCAGCGAGACGCTGATCTCCTCGATCCTCGACGAACTGCCCCAGGACAAGCGGCTCCCCGAGGGCGTCCGCGAGATGGTCGCCGACCACGCCGTCGACGAGGCCAAGCACCACTCCTACTTCTCGACGCTGCTGCGGTTCCTGTGGCCCGCGATGACGAAGAAGGAACGGGAGCTGGCGGGCCCGTACATCCCGCGGCTGATCTTCGCGTTCCTGGAGCCGGACTACTCGAGCGCGGCCCTGGGACTGAGGGCGTCCGGCCTGGCCGGGCACGAGGTGGAACAGATCATGAGCGACTGCTACACGCGCGACAAGGTGGTGGACGACGTGCGCCGCGGCGCCGCGCCCACCCTCCAGTACTTCGTCGAGGCCGGGGCCCTGGAGCACGCGGCCACGCTGGAGGCCTTCCAGGAATCGGGGCTGATCGCATGAGGACCGAGACCGTCCGGCCCGCGGCCGTCCAGGCCGCGCGCGCCCTGACGCCGACCGTCACCCAGTACTGGCTCACCGCCGCGCCCGGCGGCCCGGAGCTGCCGGCCGCGATGCCGGGCCAGCACCTCACCCTGCGCGTGGGCCCGCGCTACAAGACGTACACGATCCTGGCATCGGGCGAGGAGGGCTACGAGCTGGCCGTCCGCAACCGCGACCGGGGCGGCCGGCGCGACCACCTCTCGCCCCGCCTGCACGTCGGGGCGTCCGTCCGGGTCTCCGCCCCGGGCGGGAACTTCACCGCCGAGGACGCCACCCCCTTCACCCACTTCGTGGCCGGCGGCGTGGGGATCAACCCGATCCTCGCGGTCCTGTCCGCGGGCCGGCTGCGCGACTGGCGGCTCTTCTACGTGGACCGGGGCGCCGAGGAGTTCCCGTTCCTCGAGCGCGTCCGGGAACTGGCGGGGGAGCAGAACGGCACGGTCGTCACCTTCGACACCGAGGCCCACGGCCGCCCGGACTGGGACGGAGTCGTCGCCGGCATCCCCGAGGGAAGCACGGTCGGCGTGTGCGGGCCGGCCGGGATGGTCGCGGCGGTGCGTGACGCCGTCGAGCGCGCTCCCGGCTCGCGGCAGGTGATCACCGACGGCTCCTCGGCGGGAGCCGCGGGCGACATGCCCCCCTCCGTGGAGGTGGAGTGCGTCAAGACCGGCATCACCTTCGAGGCCGCCCAGCACCAGCCGCTGCTCGACGCGCTGAACCGCAACGGCGTGGGCGTCCCGTCCTCGTGCCGCCAGGGCATCTGCGGGACGTGCGAGGTCGAGGTCCGCACCGGCCGGATCGACCACCGCGACGAGGTGCTCACCGACCAGGAGAAGGCCGAGTCCAGCTACATGCTCCCGTGCGTCAGCAAGTCCATCGGCTCGCGGCTCGTGCTGAACGTCTGACGTCCTCGACGTCCGACGCCGGCGCGGCCATCCCCCCACGACCCATACCGGAAAGACCCCTGTGAACCAGTTCATCGCCGACTACGTCGACCGGATCGGACTCAGCGTGCCGCTGGAGCCGACCCTCGACTGCCTTCGCCGCATCCACGAAGCACACCTGTACAACGTCCCCTTCGAGAACTTCAGCATGCACGGCAACGCGGAGCGGGGCCTGACCGAAGAGGCCCTCCGCGAGACGATCGTGGACCGCCGCCGGGGCGGCATCTGCTTCGAAACGGGGCGGATGATGCAGTGGCTCTTCGACGCGTGCGGATTCGACTACGAGATCCGGCTGGGCGGCAGCGTCAGCCCCAAGGGCCCGGCGACCCACCAGGTCTTCGTCGTGACCCTCGACGCCGAGCGCTGGCTCTTCGACATCGGCTACGGGGCACGGGGCCCCCGCGGCCCGATCCGGCTGGCGGACGGGGAGCAGCTGATCCACCCCGCCCTCTCCACCAGGGTCCGCTTCGACGGCGGCTCCGGCGCCCCCGTCTGGACGGTGTCGATCCACGAACACGCCGTCAACGCGGAGGAGTGGCAGGAGATCTACCGCTTCGTCGACGCCCCGGTCGAGGACGCCGATCTCGACATGGCGCACTTCTACACGACGGCCTCGCCCAACAGCCTGCTGAACCAGCACAAGGTGGCGAGCATCCCCACCCGCACCGGCCGGATCAGCGTGCGCGACGGCAATCTCGTCGTCGTGGCGGACGGCAGCCACACCACCACCCCCGTCGGCGACGCCGAACGGCTCCAGGAACTGCTCGGGCTCCATTTCGGCCTCAGCGTTCCCCTCCAGGACCTCGGGCTCGAAAGGTAATTCCATGCACTACGTGACCGTACCGGGGTACACCGGTTCCGGCCCTGACCACTGGCAGACGCACCTGGAGAACACCTACGACGGGTTCACCCGCGTCATCCAGGACGACTGGGAGACCGTCGACCGCGACGGCTGGGTCGCCCGGCTCGACGAGACCGTGCGCGGCATCGACGGGGAGGTCTTCCTCATCGGCCACAGCTGCGGAGCGGTGACCGTCGCGCAGTGGGCGGCGACGCACCGGGACAGCCGGGTCGTCGGGGCGCTCCTGGTGGCCCCGGCCGATGTCGACGCGGCCGACGCGCTGCCCGCCATCAGCCCGCAGGCACCACTGCCCACCGGCGCGCTGTCGATCCCGACGCACCTCGTCATCACCGACAACGACCCGTACCTGTCGCGGGAGCGGGGTCTGGCGCTGGCGAAAACCTGGGGGAGCAGCGTCGAGACCGTCCCCGGTGGCGGGCACCTGGCCACCAGCGACGGCTACGGCCCGTGGAGCCACGGGGCGGCGCTGATCGAGCGCCACTCAGGACACGTACTCGTACCGTCCCCCGCATCGAACCAGGAACGTGCTCCCCTTGCTTAGCAAACTGTCCGCGGTCCCGCGGCCCATCTACTTCTACCTGGCCGCGTCCTTCTTCATGGGGCTCGCCAACACCATCTTCGACGTGGTGTTCAACTTCTACCTCGCCGAGCGCGGCATCAGCGAGGGCGACGCGGGCGTCATCTACGCCATCGCCACCGGAGCCATGGCGGTCGCGGTCATCCCGCTCCTCTTCCTCGGCCGGTTCATGTCGCAGCGGACCCTGCTCATCGGGGCGTCGGTGCTCTACACCGTTCCGTTCGCCGGCCTGCCGTTCGTGGCCTCGGTCGCCTCGGCCTCCGTCGTCCTGAGCCTGATCCTCGCCGGCATGCTCGGCCTGCTCTCGGTGGGCAACGCGATCGCCGGCGCGCAGGTCCCGCAGGCCGCCCGTACCCACCTGTTCAGCGCGTTCTTCATCTCCTACCTGGGCGCCGGTGTCATCGGCTCCGCCCTGGTCTCCGCGGTGAGCGGCCTGCTGCACACCAGCGACCTGGAGAAGTACCGCTTCTTCCTGCTGCTGTCCTTCCTGGCGGCCTGCCTGATGCTCGTCCTGCGCCTCCCGTCGGCGCGGACGGTCGCGAAGACCGCCGCGGCGGCCGCGCAGGAGGAGACCCGGGCGCCGGTCGAGAAGCGCAACTTCGTGGCCCTCTTCCTGGCGGCCGGCTTCCTCGGCGCCTCGATCGCCCTGTTCTTCCGTTTCGCCAACGTCCTCTTCGCGCAGATCTACGACATCCCGGTGAGCGACATCTCGCTCATCCTGGGCACCGACAAGATCGTCAGCATCTTCGGCGCGATCTTCGCGCCCGTGCTGGTCAAGCGCTTCTCGCTGCGTCCGAGCGCCGCCTTCTTCGGCGTCCTGGCCGTCCTCGGCCTGCTCCTGCAGTCGCTGGCGGTCCCGCTGGCCGTCTTCATCGTGCTCTACCTCCTGCGGCTGCTGTTCAACTACTGCCTGATGCCGCTCCTGGACACGGTCGCCATGTCCGGCTTCGCGCCGGCCCGCCAGATGGTCTCCATCGGCATGCGGCAGTCCTCGTTCTACCTGGGCGGAGCGGTCGCGGCCGCCGTCTACGGAGACCTGCTCGACGGCGGGCAGTGGCAGACGGCCCTGTGGGTCTCGGCGGCCTGCGCCCTCGTCGGGTCGCTCGCCATGACCATGGTGCGGACCAACGAGCCCGCCCCGAGCGCGAAGAGCGACGAGAGCGACGAGAAGGTGCTGGAAAATGCCTGATCCGCACAAGCTGGTGATCGTGGACCCGTACTCCAGCGGCTCGGCGCTCGCCCGCCGGGCGAAGGAGCTGTACGGCCTCGACTCCATCGCCGTGCTGACCTCGGAGACCCTGCCGCCCGCGCTCGTCGCGACGTACCCGGCCGAGGACTTCACGGCGGAGCTGCGCTACTCGGACCTCCTCACGACGGCCGCGGCGGTCGAGGAGCTGTGCGGCGGCCGGCCCGCGTACCTCATCTGCGGGTCCGAGCCGGGAGTGGAGGCGTACGACCTCCTGGCCGCGCACTGGGGGATGCGCCCGAACACGGGCTCGTCCGAGGCCCGCCGCGACAAGTTCCTGATGCAGGGCCGGCTGCGCGACGCGGGCGTCCGCTACATCCCGCACCACCTGGCCGCGGACACCGAGTCCGCGGTGGAGTGGTGTGCCGCGAGCGGACCGGCCGAGTACGTGGTCAAGCCGGTGAAGTCCTTCGCCACCGACGGCGTGTTCTTCTGCTCGTCCCTCGACGAGGTGCGGGCCGCCTGCGAGAAGCTGTTCGGCCGCGACGACCTCGCCGGTGAGCTCATCACCGAGGTCCTGGTCCAGGAGCGCATCGTGGGCCCGGAGTTCGTCGTCGACTCGGTGTCCCTGGACGGCTCGGCCTTCGTCGTCAACATGTTCCGCTACACGAAGGAGACGGTCGACGGGAACCCCGTCTACCGCGCGATGTCCTCGGTGGACGTCGCCGACCACCCCGAGATCGTCTCGTACGTCGAACAGGTCCTGTCGGCCCTGGGCATCGAGAACGGACCCGCCCACAGCGAGCTCATCCTTACCGAGGACGGCCCGGTCCTCATCGAGACGGGCGCCCGCATGCACGGCGGACTGGGCCCGACGCTGGTCGAGGAGTCCTCCTCGCACTCCCTGGTCGACCTGACCCTCGCCTCGCGCGTGGCACCGGCCGACTTCGAGCGCGAGACCCGGGTCCGCCCCACCCTGCGCCAGGGCATCGTCGAGTGCTTCCTCTCCTCCCCGGCGTCGGGCGTGATCGTCGCGAACCGCGTCCGGGAGTCCTGCGGACACCTGGAGAGCTACCTCTTCGACACCTGCGCCCAGGCACCGGGCGACCACGTGGAGAGGACGACGGACCTGATCACCTCGTACGGCCGCGTGGTCCTCGCCCACGCCGACCCCGCGACCCTGGAACGGGACATGAACCACGTCCTCGACCTCGACCGCCGGGCCGCTCTCCTGGAGATCGCCCCCCGCGCGTAGGCGTCACCCTCGAAGGCCCGGGTCACCCGCCGACCTGGGTCTTCGTGTCGGTCCGCCGGTCGCCCGGACGCGTGATGTGCGGCCCGGGGGTGTTGTCACGGTCCGGGTCGCGGTGACTCAATGGCACCGGCCCTGGGCAGCCGCCCGAGGGCGCCGCCCTTCGGTGAGGAGACCGGGATGTCGCGGGTCGAAGTGAACGGTGTCGAACTCTTCTACGAGGCCGGCGGGGACGGCGATCCGCTGGTCCTGGTGCACGGCTCATGGGGCGACCACGAGACCTGGACCCCGGTCGTGCGCGCCCTCGCGCTGAGGTTCCGGGTACTGATCTACGACCGGCGGGGGCACAGCCAGAGCGAACGCCCGCCGGGGCCCGGCTCCCGGTTCGAGGACGAAGAGGACCTCGCCGCGCTCATGGAGACGCTGGGGTTCGCGCCGGCGTACGTGGTGGGCAACTCCTTCGGCGCCTCGACCGTACTGGGCCTGGCGTCCCGGCGGCCGGAACTCTTCCGCGGGATCATCGCCCACGACCCCCCGCTCATGGGCCTCGTGACCGACGCTCCCGACCTGCTGCCGTCGGCCGCCGAGGCCGGCCGGGCGATGGAATCCGTACTGGAGCATCTGCGGGCGGACCGGCCGCTCGACGCGGCACGGCAGTTCGTGGAGGAGGTCGTGCTGGAGCCCGGCGCCTGGGACCACCTCCCGGAGCGGGTCCGCGACACCTTCGTCGCCAACGCCCCCACCGTCCTGGACGAGCAGTCCGACCCGGCATGGGCCGATCTCGACCTCGACGGGCTCTCGCACTACACCGGCCCGGCCCTGCTGTCGAAGGGCACGCAGAGCCCCCCGTGGTTCGCCGCGATCACGGACCGGCTCGCGAAGGCCCTGCCCCAGGCCGAGACCCACACCTTCGAGGGAGCCGGCCACATCCCCCACCTCAGCCACCCCGAGGCTTACGTGCAACGCCTGATCGCTTTCGTCGACGGCAACCGGGACACCGCGTAGCCGAGGAGGTCAGGCCGCGGCCTCCGCCCGTGCGCGGCTCCGGGTCTCCTGCCGTACGACCCGCCGGCGCCGGGACGGCATGCCCACGGTCGGGTTGGCGACGCCCCAGGCCGCGCCCTTGCAGATCAGCTCCTTGTAGCGGGCGGCCAGGCGGCCCGTCAGGGCCCTGTCGACCGCCTGGTCGTCGGCGGTGACGAACTGGATCAGGCCCTCCTTGCGGCCGAGGGAGACGCACTGCTGGGAGTAACGGATGGAGACGCGGGGGACCTTGGTGCCGGTGAGACGGGCGGCGATGGCGTCGGCGGCCTGCCAGGCCATGGGGACGCCCGAGGCACAGGACATGCGCAGGGGCTTGTCGCCCGGGCCCATCGCCATCGCCGCGTCGCCCACGGCGTAGACGTCCGGGTGGGAGACCGAGCGCATCGTGGTGTCGACCACGATCCGGCCGCGGTCGGCGAGCTCCAGGGTGGTGGCCCGGGCGATCGGGTGGACGGCGAAGCCGGTGGTCCAGACCGTGACCTCGGCGGGGACGGTCCGGCCGTCGGCGGTCGTCACGGCGTCCGCCCGCACGGTGTCGACCGCGGCGTGTTCGTGGACCGTGATGCCGAGCCCGTCGACCACCTTCCGCAGGTGGGCGCGGCCCTTCTCCGAGAGCCAGTCGCCGAGGGCTCCGTGGGTGGCCAGGGCGACGTCCAGGTCCGGGCGGGCCTCGGCGATCTCGGTCGCGGCCTCCAGGCCGGTCAGGCCGCCGCCGACCACGACCACGGGCCGTCCGGCGTCCAGGGCGGCCAGGCGGTCGCGGAGGCGGAGGGCGCCGGGGCGGCTGGAGACCTCGTGGGCGTGTTCGGCGGTGCCGGGGACGCCCCCGTCGTTCCAGCCGCTGCCGAGGGCGTAGACCAGAGTGTCGTACTCCAGTTCCTCCCGCTCGGAGCCGTTCGCGCCGGCGACCGTCACCGACTTGCCGTCCACGTCCACGGCGGTGACCCGCGCGAGCTTCAGTTCCACGCCCGTGCCCGCGAACATCTCGGCGAACGGCCGGGGCCTGAGGTCCTGGCCGGCCGCGATCTGGTGCAGCCGGACGCGCTCGACGAAGTCGGGCTCGGGGTTGACGAGGGTGATGGTGACGTCCTCGCGGTGCAGCCGCTTGGCGAGGCGGCCGGCGGCGAGGGCGCCGGTGTAGCCGGCTCCGAGGACGACGATGCGGTGCTGCATGTCCGTGCTCCTGTCTGGGCGGGGCCGCCGTTGTCCGGCGTGGTTTCGCACCTTGAACCGGGCAGGCCCCCGTTTCCTGACAGGATCGGAGTGTGACCTGCGTCACACGTCCTCAGAGGGTGTGGAGCGGGGCCTCCGTGTGGCCGGCCGCGGCCCACTGCGCGGTCGCGCGGACGAGCTTGTCGGGGTTGACCTGGCTGCTGAAGGAGGCGATGCCCTCCGCGGTGACCTCCAGGCAGATGATCCCGACGACCCGGCCGTCCACGACCGCCACGACGGCGGGCCCGCCGTTGGCGGTCGTGGCGTAGATGTCGGGCGCGCCGCCGACATGGGCCCGCTTGGCCTCGCCGGGCTTGAACAGGCCGCGCATGAACGTGGCGACCGCGAGCGCGCCCTCGAACGCCTTCGCGCGGGCCGGAACCTTTCCGCCGCCGTCGCCGACCGCGAAGGCGTCCTGGGTGAGCAGGCGTACGAGGGGTTCGGTACGGCCGCTGGTCGCCGCGGCCAGGAACTCCTCGACGATCCTCCGGGCGGCGGCGTCGTCGATCTCGGTGCGCGCCCTGCCGTCCCTGACGTGCTTCTTGGCCCGGTGGTAGATCTGCTGGCTGGCGCTCTCGGTGATGTCCAGGATCCCGGCGATCTCCCGGTGCGGGTAGTCGAAGGCCTCGCGCAGCACGTACACCGCGCGCTCGCCCGGCGACAGCCGCTCCAACAGGACGAGGACGGCGTACGACACCGACTCGCGCTGTTCGGCGGTGTCGGCCGGGCCGAGCATCGGGTCCCCTTCGAGCAGCGGCTCGGGCAGCCACCTCCCCACGTACGTCTCGCGCCGGGCACGTGCCGAAGTGAGCATGTTGAGACACCAGTTGGTGAGGACCTTCGTCAGCCAGGCCTCGGGCACCTCGATCCGCCGGACGTCAGCCGCCTGCCAGCGCAGGAACGTCTCCTGCACGGCGTCCTCCGCCTCGCCCACCGAGCCGAGCAGCCGGTAGGCGATGGCCTCCAGCCGGGGCCTGGCCGCCTCGAACCGCTCCACGTCACTCATGATCAGCGCCATGCCCGCGATCCTAGGCGCCCCCGTGAGCGCGGGCGTGATGCTGCTGGACGGTGCGAGCGCCAGGCGTTCTTCGCCCGCCTCGTGCCGCTGCTGGACGAACTCACCGTGGAGCGCGCGGTCCGCGACGCCGGGGCCTACCTGGACTTCCTCACCGCCCAGCCCGAGGTCCGCCCCGGCCCGGCGGGAGTCGTCGGCTACTGCATGGGCGCCGTGCTGGCGGTGCGCGCGGCAGCGGCGCGCACCGGCCAGGTGGCCGCCGCGGCGTGCTTCCACCCCGGCCCACTGGTCACCGACACGCCCGACAGCCCCCACCTGCCGGCCCCGCGACTGAAGGCCGACCTCCTCTTCGGCCTGGCCGAGCACGACGGAACCGCCCCGACGTGCGCGATGCGGCGTCCTGACCGGATCCGAAGCGGATCCGGATCGGGCGACGAACAAGCCCCAGGCCGCCGGCCTGGGGCTTGTCGTGGAGCGCCTGCGTCAAGGGCGAAGCCCGCCCCGCTCCTAGCCGATCTGGGCGTAGTTGTAGTACCTGTCGAAGCGCGGCACCCAGATGGTGGGCCAGGGCACACCGGAGGTGCCGCAGGCGCCGAACACCACGGGCGAGCGGCGGCCGGTGTCGTTCAGGCACAGTCCGGTGCCCACCTCCTGGATCTCCCAGTGGTCGCCCTTCTCACCACCCTGGAAGACCCACGTGAAGGTGGCGCAGCCCCAGCCGTCCGCCTGGATCAGGGAGACGCCCTGGTAGACCGATCCGCCCTGCGCGCCGAGGCAGCGCGCGCCGCCGAAGGTGCCGATCGCGAAGTTGCCGTTGCCCAGGCTGTGGAAGGTGAACCGCTGGTGCAGCGCGCCCTTGCAGTCGTACCTCTGGATGATGGCGCCGGCGTTGGTGGTCCCGCCCCGGATGTCGAGACACTGCCAGCTGTACCCGGCCCGCACCTCGTAGATGGGGGCGTTGTACGGGGTGGTGCTGTAGCGGATCGTCGGGTTCTCGGCGGCCTGCGCGGAGGCGGGCAGCAGCATGACGAACAGCGCCGTGAGAGCGGCTGTGACCCCGCTGCCGAACCGGCGGAATTTTTGCGCCATGTTCTCTCCTGACTGGAAACAACTGACCGGGGAGGAGCTTGACGCCGGAGAAGCTACCGAGATCCACTGAGCTTCCGGTACCCACCCTTTCAGGGGGGTGTGTTCACTGCGGAGGCTGTGGTGAGGGTGGGCTCGGGTCTGCAGCGTGCCCAGCGGTTCATGATGCTGGCGACCGGCCTGTACCGGGCCAGCCACCTGACGGCGGGCTTCGCGGCCGTGCTGCGGAAGGCGCCGGGCGAGTTCCTCCCCTGGGCGGTGTTCGGCGGAATCCTCGCGTCCAGTGCGTGGTTGTACGGGAACGCGTACGCACGGGGCTGGTTCGACCGGCGCTGGGTGTGGGCCGACGTGCTGGTGACCGGGTGCTCGGTGCCGCTGCTGGTGTGCCTGGCGACCGGTGCGCGGTCGGGCGGCGGCTGGGTGCCCGGGGGCGCCGAAGTGGCCGTGTACGGATGGCTGTTCCTGCTGGGCGGGTCGGTGAGCGCGGCGGCGGGCGTCGCTCTGGCTCCGCGACCGGCCGTGGGGGCCGTACTGCTCCTGCTCGGCACCACGCTGGCCGCGTACCTGTGGGTGATCGGGCCGGAGGCGGCGCCGGGGTCCGCGCTCGTCGGGCACCTCAACTCGGTGGTCTCCTCGGCCGTGATGGCCAGGGTCTTCTGGTGGTACCTGCGTCGCCAGGGCACCCAGCTGGACGAGGCCAAGGAGCGGGCGCTGACCGCCGAGGCCGAGCGGGCCCGGCAGGCGGAGCGGATCGCGCACCACCGGGCCCTGCACGACACCGTGCTGGCCACGCTGACCACGATCGCCGCCGGCCGGGTGGACGCCAACGCGCCCCTGGTGCGCGAGCGGTGCGCCCGCGAGGCCGCGTACCTGCGGCGGCTGATCCAGCGCGAGGACGACCCGGAGCCCGCCGGTGCGGAGGCCGCCGAGGTGGCCGTCGGGACCGCGCTGGAGGAAGCGGTGCACTCGGCCGAGTGCCTGGGCCTGAAGGTCACCGCCCAGTACCACGAACTGCCGGCGGTGCCCCGCCCCGTGGCCACCGCCCTCGCGGCCGCCGTGTCCGAGGCGCTGAACAACGTACGGTGCCACGCCGCGACCGGACAGGCCTTCCTGACGGCCGTCGGGGTGGGCGGGGGCGTGTCCATCACGGTGGTGGACCGGGGCGTCGGCTTCTCTCCGGGAGCCCCGGGGGGCGGCACTCCGGACTCAGGGACCGGGCTGAGGCGCTCCATCCACGCCCGGCTGGCCGAGATGGGCGGACGGTCCGAGGTCGACAGCGCCCCCGGCGAGGGCACCAGCGTGCAGCTGCGGTGGCTCGCGTGATCACCGTGGCCGTGGTGGACGACGACCGGATGCTGCGCGAGGGCCTGAGCTCCTGGCTGGCCGGGGTGGAGCGGTTGCGGCTGCTGGCCGCGGTGGAGACGGTGGACGAGCTGCTCGCGGTGGGCGGCCGGGCCGCCGACGTGGTGCTGCTCGACCTGGTGCTGCGCGACGGCTCCGTCCCCGAGGAGAACGTCCGGCGGCTGTGTGCGGAGGGCAGCCGGGTGCTGGTGATCAGTACGGTCGCGGACCCGGCCCGGATCAACGGGACGGTGGCTGCCGGGGCGGACGGCTACCTCACCAAGGACCACTCCCTGGAGACGCTCGTGGGCGCCGTGGAGACGGTGGCCGGGGGTGGTACGGCGCACTCCGTCGAGCTGGCCTTCGCCTGGGCGCACGACACCGGCCCGGCCCGGCCGCCGCTGGCGCCGCGCGAGCTCCAGGTCCTGCTCGACTACGCCTCCGGGCTCACGCTGAAGGCCACCGCGCGGCGGGCGGGCGTCAGTCCGAACACCGCCAAGTACTACCTGGACCGGGTCAAGGAGAAGTACCAGCGGGCGGGTCGCCCGACGTACACGAAGATCGACCTGGCCCTGCGGGTGCGGGAGGACGGGCTGACCCCTCAGGACCGCCCTTAGCCCCCATGCGATTCGCCGCCCAATCCGACGCCCCGTTACGGCAGTCATGGAGAACAAACCAGCCCCAGGTCGCTGATCTGAGCTTGGGAATCTACTGCGCGGAGCGGTGTCATATGGCCTCTGACCTGCGGAAACAGATCCTTTCCGGCCCGAGCCTCGGATACGGGCGGAGACTCGCGCGTACGCGAGGCCGGGTTCGCCGATGCGATCGGTGGCAAGGGTGGCCCGAACTCACCGCGTGCCGTTCCGGGGTGCGCGCGTCACTGCCGACACTCGGGGGTCCGCTCGGTCGAATAATGCGTTGACACCCCCGGAAGGCATCCTGTTAACCTTCGAAGGTCGTTCTGATTCGTTCTGGGCCTGTGTGCCCTGGAAAAGGGTGTTTGATGTCCCGGCCCGCGCCGAGTGCGCCTCGCCGTACCGCGTAACCGTCCGCTGCTTTTCGCTGCCCGTTTCTCCGGGCCGCTGCCGGACGTGTCCTCCGGTGCTCTGACCTGCCTGTCCGCCGTTCTGCGGCGTTGTCGGGCTGCCTTCTGACGAGGCCACTTGGCCTGCTCTTGCTGTCTTGACCCACTTCCAGCAAGGAGCACCCGGGTGTCCAGCCACACCACCACCAACAACACTCTCAACCTCAGCACCTTCGCCTGCGCGTGGTGCGGGCTGACCGTGTCCGCGTACGCCGCCGACGGCGTGCTGCGCAACCACTGCCCGTCCTGCCTGCACTCCCGGCACGTCCTCGATCACATCGAGGGCGGCCCGAGCGACTGCGAGGGCCGGATGTCCCCGATCGCCATCGCCGTGCTCCGCACCGGTGACTGGATGGTGATCCACCGCTGCGCGCGCTGCGCCGAGCTCACCTCGAACCCGGTCAGCGCGGACGGCAACCAGCTGATCCTGATGCGCATGGCGGTCCGCCCGCTGGCCCAACCGCCCTTCCCGCTCGAAGCGTTCGGAACTCTCTGAGCGCCCGGACAGGAAGGAGCACCGTCATGTCACGCAACAACAAGAGCAGTCGTGGGCGGCGCCGCCCGCAGCGGCACAAGGACGTCCTGCACACCCAGGGCGGACACCGGGCGAACGACTTCCGGTGCACGTCCTGCCGCCTCGACGTCTCCCTGGACGCGCCCGGCACCGCGCACCGCAACCACTGCCCGAACTGCCTGGCGAGCCTGCACGTCGACCGGAAGATCCCGGGCGACCGCGACGCGGACTGCCGCGGCCGGATGGAGGCGCTGGGCATGTCCGTCCGCACCGACGGCGAGTGGCTGATCATCCACCAGTGCGCCTCCTGCGGCGAGCTCAGCGCCAACCGCATCGCCGGCGACGACAACCCGCTCGCCCTGGTCCGCCTCGCCCTCAGACCCCTCGCCGACCCCAAAGCCGCCGGCCGCGTCCTGCTCACCCTGTGACCCGGCCGCGTCGGCTGCGGGCGGGGCGCACCCGAAGCCGCGCCCCACCCACGGCACCCCTGCCCACGACCATCACCTCCACAGAAACGGAACACCCCAGCAGTGAAGATCAGGACCGAGACCCCGCACGACATCGACCGGGTACGCGAGGTGATCACCGCGGCCTTCGGCTCCCCGGAGGACGCCGATCTCGTGGACGCCCTGCGCGCCGACGCGTGCTGGATCCCCGAACTCTCCCTCGTCGCCGAGGACGAGAACGGAACCGTCATCGCGCACATCCTGTTCACCCGCGCCGGCATCGGCGGCACCCCGGGGCTCACCCTCGCCCCGGTCTCCGTCGACCCCGCCCACCAGGGCACCGGCATCGGCAGCACCCTCATCCGCGCCGGCCTCGACGCCGCCCGCGCCCTGGGTGAACACACCGTCACCGTCCTCGGACACCCCACCTACTACCCGAGGTTCGGCTTCGAACGTGCCGACGCCCACGGTGTCACCTGCTCCCTGAGCGCCGGCCCCGACGAGGCCAAGATGGTCCTGTCCCTCGACGACCGCCCCGTCCCGCCGGGTGACATGACCTTCGGCAAGCCCATGGCCGACGCGATCAGCGCCTACCAGCCGGAATAACCGGAAGCAGCAAAGCCCCAGGTCGCTGACCTGGGGCTTTGTCGTGGAGCGGATGACGGGAATCGAACCCGCGCTATAAGCTTGGGAATCACCCGGTACTTGCGGCGGAATGTGGCTCTGACCTGCGAGAACGGTTACTCGCGACCTTGCGTCGGCCCGCTGGGCGACTCCTCTCGTGACCGCTGTTTACCGCTCCTACCGGCACGTTGTGGCACGGCCTCCGGTGGGCTGGCGTCGCGCACTCGGGGCCATCCTGGCGGTCGCCGACATGACGGGCTGCGGCTCGGCGTCGTTTGCCCATCGCCGCCTGCCGTACCTGTTCTCGCCGCGATCGCGCTTCCGGGTGGCGTCATAGCGTCACATCAAGATGACGGTTTATGCTCGGGCTGTGCGAGCTACGAGCGACCCCCTCACTGACGCCGAGAAGGCCGACCTGGACGACGCCCTCAAGGTCGTCCGCCGAGCCGAGGAGGCCCTCGCGCGGGCCCAGGTGCACCTCAACCGTACGGCGGGCCGCATCGGCTCCGCCGACCGCTACGGGCAGAAGGCCGCGGTAGGCCGCCGCGTCGGCTGGTCTCGCCAGCACGTCACCGCCCTCGCCAACGCCTACCGGGCAGGCGAACCGGATCAGGAGGAAAGGACCGAAGCCGCATGAGCACCGCGCCCCAGCCGTCCGCCGTCCCGCAGCCCCCCACCCAGCCCGAGGCCATCCGCGCGGCGCTCGCTCAGGTTGCCCCACATCTCCTTGCCGACTTCGACCGCGACCGCGCGGCCAGCACGGCCCGTGCCCGCGCCGAGGTCTCAGCGGTTCCCCTACGCGCATTCACGGAGGCTTGGGCCGTCGAAGTGGCCATTGCCCGGCACCCGGAGACCGCCGCCAGGCTCCACGCCCTGGAAGCCCGCGCCGGAGAGGTCACCGACCTTGGCGAGGCCCGAGACATCGCCGGCGAGATCAGCCGCATCCGCAACGCTGCCGCCATCGAGGCCGGCCTCCGTACCGCCGGCGGGGCTGCCTGGTGACCGACGACCGCTGGGTGTGGGAGTACGCCTTCCATGCCGAGGACGAGGTGGGCTATCCGAAGTCCGTCCGGGACGAGGTGAAGGCCGTTGCCGACCAGATCGTCGAACTGGCCAACCTCGGTGTCGACCCGTCCGAACTCGGCGACCCCACCCCCGGTACGGCTCGCCGCCACACGCTTCCTTCCGGAGGATGGTTCGAGACCCAGGCGCTGCCCCGCATGCGGCCACGCCTCCTCGCAATGGTCCTGGTCGTGCCGCCACCGCATTTGCTCTGAACGACGAAGGCCCCGGTCTGTGACCGGGACCTTCGTTCACGAGCGGATGACGGGAATCGAACCCGCGCTATAAGCTTGGGAATCACACGGCACTTGGGCCCGTGCATGGCGCCTGACCTGTAGGAACGTGCGCTGACGGCCTCGTCGTGATTGCTTCGGCGGCCCCCTTGATGACCGCTGCATACCGGTCCTACTGGCACGTTGTGGCACGCTCCTCCCGGCGGGAGCGCCGGAGTGGATGCCTCCGTGATGCGGGGTTGAGGCGGCGCCGGGGTCAGGCCCAGAAGGCTTCGGTCACGACGATCTGGGGCGCGGCGTGTCGGCCTATGAAGGTGTAGACGAGCCAGCCCCGTCCGCCGGCCAAGTCCACGATGTGGGGGCCGCCGGGGTTGGTGGAGGCCAACGGCCGGACGGTCATCCAATGCGGAAGCGAGGCATCGGCGTCGATTCCCCGGAAATAGGCGTCGTCGGCAGTGACCAGCTCGGCGCGGGCGCTGATGACCAGGTCCCGGCCTTCGGCGGGCATGCTCTGGAAGTCGTCCTGAGCCTGCTTCGTCCAGTCCATCTGCCAGGGTGGCCGGGGTGGTTCGTCGATCACTCGCCCGGCTCCCTCTCGGCGGCTTCGTGCCGAAGACGGCTGTACTCCTCCAGAAGCCGCATGGACTCCTCGGGGTCTTCGGACGTGGCGGCGCGAGCTTCGAGATCGCGCATGTGGGAGTCAAGGACGGGATCTCGCGCTATGGCGTACTGCGTCCACCACAGGCGCATGAACGCTGGCACTGGTGTGACGCTGAAGGCGTTGCCGATGACGCGCTTCCAGTGGGCTTCGAAGTCGGGGAGGAGGTGTGGGGCGTGTTCCTGGATCGCCAGCCGGAGCGCTTGGGGGGTGCGTTCGGGCATGGGCGGCAACCGCCGGGGTTCCCCCTCGTACTCTTCGAAGTGGAGTGCATGGGCGGGCATAGTTCGGGGCTCCTTGGGCGGAGGGTCAGGCCGCGTCCTGCCGGGCTTCGTGCGGCTGCTGTCGGCTGGTCATCTGCTCGAACCACTCGGCTGGAACCAAGTAGGCGACGGTCTTCCCTTTGCGGGTGATAGCCGCGGCCTCGCCGGCGATCCGGGTCCGGTCCAGGATTTCGCCCATCCCCTTACGAAGGTCGATGGTCGTGTACGTCTTCGTCTCCATAGGCTCCAGTGTATGACAACTCTCATAGTTGAGATATGTGTCTGTGGCGACCTCGACTCAACACGGGAGGGTGTGCGGAGCTGGTGCGCGGCATCTGAACGGGAGTTGAGGTGCGTGCAGGGCATGGCAGGGGGTGGGAGGTCTAGGCAACAAACAAGCCCCGGGACTGTGACCTGGGGCTTTGTCGTGGAGCGGATGGCGGAATGGGGCGACGTGCGAGCGGCTTCAGAGTGCGGCTGTCGTGCACGGAGGCGCTGCGCGGCAGGGCGTGTCGCTCATCAAGTGGTTGTGCTGTACCCCTTGATATCTCCCATGAAGCCGCCGCAAACCTGAACCGATCCCTGAACGACAACCACTGTGTATGCGCCGAACAGTGCCACAGGGGCCGTCTCATTGAGCGGGCGTGGCAGCTGCGTAGCTACCTGGTCAGGCCAATTGAACGACCACTCCGTCTTCCCTTCGGGAAAGAGTAAATGGACGTCCTCGCCTTTCGGGAATTTGACATGGATGACCACTCTCTCATCCAGTCGTATGTTTGGATTTATTCGAACCTTGATGGCGGCTTTGGATAGATATTCTCCGTGGCGCGCTACGGGGGTCACCGTGACGCCGAATCCGTCCGCTGCATCGACTGGGGCGCCCAGGTCCATGACACACTTGTCTTTGACAGGGTTGTAGTCCAGTGCCCCGATGAGCCTGCTGGTGTACTCGTCATCCCCCTTCTCCGAAGAGGAGGGGGATGGGGCGGGTTGTACTGGTGTCTGTGACGCGGTCGGGGTGGTGGCGGCGTCTTTCCTGCCGGCCTCGTCCCGTCGGAGAATGGGCGGCCCGAATGTTGCTGCCGCTGCGAGGAAGGCGGAGACCGCGGCAACGGCCACGGGTAGCCACTTCCGCCTGTGGTGCCGCTTCCTTGCTCCCGTAGCGACGGTGGCAGCGAAGAGGGGCTCTGGTTCCTCCACGCGTGCCCACGGAAAGGCGACTCCTGTTTTGTCGGCGCCGTGGTCGCGCAGAGATGTCAGATAGGCATGCAGCTGACTTACGCTGGGCCTACTGTTGGGGTCCTTGCGCATGCATGAATCGATCAAGCCGCGTAACTCTTGCGGAACCTTCGACAAGTCGGGTTTTCCATGGACGGCGTGATATTGGGCAGTCAGGGCGTCGACCCCTTTGAACGCGTGCTCTCCAGAGGATGCGTAGACCAGAACGGCGCCGAGTGAATAGACGTCCGATGCAGAGTCGATGGCTTGCCCCTGCACCTGCTCCGGGGAGTAATAGCCGGGCGTTCCCAGGACCGTACCGGTGCGAGTTGCGTTACTGAAGTCTGCAGCATAAACAAGCCCGAAGTCGATGATCTTGGGACCCTCGGGGGTCATCAGTACATTGCCTGGTTTGAGATCACGGTGCACGAGATCAGCTTTATGGATCGCTGCCAGCCCGAACGTCAATCCTAATCCCAGGTCGACCGTCGCCGAGAGATCCAGGGCGCCTCTTTCCTGCACGTAGGCGCGGAGTGAGAGACCGTTGACGTACTCGGTGGCGAGCCACGGATCGGGGGCTGCGGTGTCGAAGCCGATGACGCGAACCGTGTACGGGCTGCGCACAGCACTAGCCGCAGCAGCCTCGCGGGCGAATCTGCGCCGGAACTGTTCGTCCTGGGCATGCTCACCCTTAATGGTCTTGATGGCCACGTACTCGCCCTGGCCATCGCGCCTGGCCAGATAGACGGTTCCCATGCCCCCGGTGCCCAGCCGTGCCGCAAGCTGAAACGAGCCGATGCCTCTCGGGTCGCCATCCTGTAGGTCCTGCACGCATGCTCTCCCTCCCGAGGCGCAGAGGCAGAGGGTAGTCGTTTCGATGCGCCTCCGCGACCACTTGCGATCACTACCAATCCCCCGTCCTGCAGGTGGAGTTCGGCATGTGCCGGAGGGCCGTGTCGCCGACTGAGAAGTGCTGCCCGGCCCGGACCGCCGTGGTCCACCGACACTCCGACCGCGAGCGGCAGTAGGAGGCCGCCGAGGGGCTGGACGCGATGGTGAAGGCCGTGTGGAGGGAGGCCGTGGGCAAGGCCGGTCCGGAGGCGAGTGGTGCGCAAGTGGTGCGGGACTCCTGAACCGGTCTAAACAACGACGAAGCCCCAGGTCGCTGACCTGGGGCCTCGTTCAAGAGCGGATGACGGGAATCGAACCCGCGCTATAAGCTTGCGAATCACCCGGCGCTCCGGCAGGAGAACGCCATCTGACCTGCGGAAATGTTCTTCACGAAGGGGCTTCCTCCGGTCCCGGGTGTATCCCTTGTTGACCGCTGTGCACCGCCTCTACTGGCACGTTGTGGCACGGCCCCGCACGCAGCACTCGCCGGGCGCGCCTCTCTTGCCTCAACCGCTGTGCCGAAACCCCTTGCCCGTGCGGTCCAGTGGGTCGGGCGAAAGGCCCAGGAAGCGGTCGCGGAGGCTGTCCCACGCGGTGAGGCGGGTGAAGTCGGGGGTGTCGAGGATCTCTTGGCGGTCGGTGAGGAACGGGTTGGGCAGCAGGACGGTCATCATCTGCTCGTCGCGGCCGTTGAACAGGCGGGCTCCCCAGCTGACAGGGGCGCCGTCGGAGCCGAGGCTGCGGTAGAGCTCGGCGCGGGAGCAGCGGCGGATGCGGCCGAGTTCGGGGCCGGAGGCGGTGTGCTCGCCGATGCACAGGTGGAAGTGCCAGGCGCCGAAGTCGACGGTGGCGTAGCCGTCGTTCATGGTGATGGCGGTGGGGGCGCCCGGGGCCCCGACCTCCCAGGCGGCGCCTTCGATGATGGGTCCGAAGTGGATGTGCTGCCAGTGGTCGGTAAAGACGGTGGTGACGAGGTCGAGGAGGGTGGCCTCGTCGACGGGGAGGGGCCAGACGTGTTGGGTGCCGCCGCCGGGAGTTTCGACGACGGTCGGCTCGGAGTTGGTCATGCGGTCTTCTCCTTGGGGTTGAGGACGCAGTCGCCGCAGGTGCCCGCGCCCGGCACCCGGTAGTACAGACAGCAGCTGCGGCGTCGGAAGGCGAGCGGTGCGGCGGGGGCGACGCGGTACGTACCGGCGCCTGCCAGTGGAGGCCGGTCCAGTAGGGCGCGGACGAGCGGTACGACGGGCAACGGGGTGCGTGGCTGCCTGGCGAGCAGGACGCGGTGCGCTCCGATCAGCGCCGAGGCGGCGTTGCCGCGCAGGGTGTGGGGGGACACGCCGGACACGCGCCGTACGGCGTCGGCCCACGGGGCCAGGTTCTGGACGGCGACGGTGTTGTGCAGGGCCGGGAGCGGATCCTGCTCCACCTCGCGCACGTCGGGAAGCCACAGATCGAGGGGCCCGGAGGCGGGCAGGCGCCACCGCAGCCGGTCGGGCCCCAGGTCCGGGACGCGGCCGGTGAGCGCGGCGCAGGCGAGGGCGATCGACCAGAGTCGGGAGGCGGTGCCCAGGTGCAGGGTGGACGCGGCCACCCTGGACTGGTCGGTGCCCAGCCGCCCGGAGACGTTCCGTACGCATTCCTCAAGCACACCCGGGTCGGCGTACAGGTCGGTTATCGGCCGGAAGCCGTCGGCATCGGGACGGGGGCCGGTGGCCACCGCGAAGTAGGGGCCGATCGTGGAGATCCGCGCCAGGGTGTCGGGGGTGACGACCGCGTTCACCACGTCCGTACCGCCCGCGTCAGCTCGTGGAAGCTGAGCGTGCGGACGACCCGCCCGTTCGGGCTGGTGAGGACGATCCCGTCCGCTCCGTCCCAGCTCACCCTCGGGCCGGTGGCTGGGTCGCCCGGATCCGCGACGGCCAGTCCTTCCCGGGCGAGGGCGCGTTCGAGGAGCGGGAGCACATCGGGCGGCGCGTCCACCGTTACGCGGGCCCGCTCGGCGCGGCGCAGTCCGAAGGTGCCGGAGACCGGGTCGAAGGCGAGGTGGTCGGCGTCGAACGCGGCGCCCACGGCTCCGCCGCGGATCAGGTCCTCGGGCGCGCCGGCGTGGACGCGGGAGTCGCGGTCGACGAGCCAGACCGCATCGGCCACCCGCAGGGCCAGCTCCAGATCGTGCGTACTGACCACGACGGTCAGGCCCTTGTCCCGGGCGAGGTCCCGCAGCAGCACCGTGAGCGCCACCCGTGAGGGGACGTCGAGGAAGGCGGTCGGCTCGTCGAGGAGGACGACCTCGGGTTCCTGGGCGAGGGCGCGGGCGGTCAGGACGCGCTGGCGCTCGCCGTCGGAGAGCTCGGCGGCCGGCCGGTCGGCCAGATGCCCGGCCCCCACCGCCCCCAGCGACCACTCGACGGCCGCGTGGTCCGCGGCCGTGAGGCGGCCGGTGAAGCCGGTGTGCGGGTGGCGGCCGAGCCCGGCCAGTTCTCGTACGGACAGCAGCCCGGGGTCCACCCGGTCGGTCAGGACGACCGCGAGCCGCCGGGCGAGCGCGGCCGGCCGCTGCCGTGCGAGGTCGGCGCCACCGATGCGTATCCGGCCGTCGAGCGGCGGCAGGAGCCCGCACAGGGTGCGCAGGAGAGTGGACTTGCCCGCGCCGTTGGGGCCGAGCAGGACGGTCAGTTCGCCGGCCCGCGCCTGGAGGTCCAGCCCCGAGAGCACGGCACGCCCCGTGCCGCGGCGGCGCGGCGACCGGGTGCGGTAGCCGACGGCGAGCCCCTGGGTGACCAGGCCGCCGGTCCGGTCCGGTCGGTCGGCCGTGTCCGTGACGGGTCCGGTCATCGTGTCGGTCACGAGGCCACTCCTTGTACGCCGCGACGGCTGCGGATCAGGAACGCGATGACGACGGGGGCGCCGAACAGTGAGGTGATGGCGTTGAGCGGCAGCACGGAATCCGTGCCGGGCGGCTGGCTCAGCAGCGCGCACGCCAGCGCGAGGAAGGCCCCGGCGAGCATGGACGCCGGGATGAGCGCCCGGTGGTCCGAGGTCCCCAGCGCCACCCGCGTCAGATGCGGCACCGCGAGGCCCAGGAAGGCGACGGGGCCGCAGAACGCGGTCGCCGCGCCCGCCAGCAGCGACGTGCCGAGCAGGGCCAGATCGCGGCTGCGCCGCACGTTCAGCCCCATGGTGCGGGCGTAGTCCTCGCCGAGCAGCAGGGCGTTGAGGCGTTTCGCGGTCAGCAGCGCGGTCAGCAGGCCGGCACCGATGACGGGCAGCATGACCTGGAGGTCGGGCCAGGTCGTGGCGCTGAAGCTGCCCAGGCCCCACATGACGAACTGCTGGGCGCGTTCGGGACGGGCGTAGACGAGCATCACGCCGACCACGGCGGTGGCCGCCGACCCGATCATGACACCGATGACGAGCAGGGTGACGGCCGACTGGACCCATCGCGAGAGCAGCAGTACGAGGGCCAGCACGGCGGCGGCGCCGAGCGAGGCGGCCAGGACGACGCCCCCACGCCCCAGTCCGGCGAGGTTTCCGGTGAAGCTTCCGGCCACCCCGCCGGTGCCGACCACCACGGCGGCGACGCCCATGCTCGCGCCCGAACTCACCCCGAGGGAGAACGGGTCGGCCAGCGCGTTGCGGAACAAGGTCTGCATCTGTGCGCCCGCCACCGCCAGGGCGGCACCGACGGCGGCGGCGGTCAGCGCGCGCGGCAGCCGCACCTGCTCGACGATCACCGTCCATCGCGGGTCCTCGGCGGTGCCGCCGAACAGGATCCGCACCACCTCCGCGACCGGCACCGGGTGGGAGCCGGTCGCGATGGTGAGGACGAACAGCGTGGCGGTACCGGCCGCGAGGGCGAGGACGACGGCGAGGCGCCGCCGCCCCGCCCGCAGCGGCCGCGGGGCGTCGGGGGCATCCGGGACGGCGGTCGGCGCGGTTGCCGTGTGCGTCGTCACGCCTTCGGCACCGGCTGGTAGAAGGTGAACGTGTGGTCCTTCGCCTGGTCCGGGTGCATCAGCGCGAAGAGGTCGGCGAGGACCAGGTCAGGGCGCAGCACGCCGCGCTCGAAGTAGTCGTTGCCGCCGCCGGAGCCGAGCGCCTTGGTGTTCGTCCAGACCGCACCGCCGGAGAGAGCCTTCAACTGCCCGTACCGGTTGTCCGCCTTCACCGCGTCGGCGGTGGACTTCCACTTCTGGTCGGCGATCCAGACCGGGGCCTCGCCGCCCTTGGCGTACACGGCCTCGAAGTTCAGCTGCAGGTTGCCGGTGCCCGCCTCGCCGGCCCAGGGGTAGGTGCCGCCCGCGTCCTTGATCAGCTGGGCGGCGTAGCTGCCGCCGGCGGGCATGTACCAGGTGCCCTGATACATCGTGCCGGGCAGGATTTCGACGGCCTTGCCCTCCTTTACCGCCTGTGCGCCCTTCTCGGCGACCTTCCGGTAGTCGGTCTCGATGGTGTCGAAGACCTCGCCGGCTCGCTGCTCCGCCCCGGTGAGCGCGGCCATCGCCTTGACCCACTCGGCGCGGCCGAGCGGACTGGCCTCCAGCCACTCGGCGTTGGCGACGACGGCGATTCCGGCCTGGCGCAGCTTCGGGTACTGCGGGTCGTCGGTGCCCTGGGTCATCAGTACATCCGGCTTGGCGCCGATGACCGTCTCGGCGTTGAGCGTACGGTCCTTGGCGTACTCGGTGACCTTCCCTGCCTTCACCCGCTCGATCACCTGGGCGGAGGAGATGGTCGCGGTGCTCGCCACCCCCGTCAGCACGTCGAGGGCGCCGGTCTCGGTGAGCAGCGGCAGGTGGGTGGTGGAGGCGGAGTACAGGCTCTTGACCGGAACCGTGACCTGCTGCGCGGACGCCAGCTCACCGGTCAACTCCGGCTTTGGCGCACCGCACTTGACCAGGACGTACGACTCGGGCTTCCCCTTGGGGAAGGGCTCGTTGACGGTGAGCACCTGGTAGCTCTTCTCGTACCGGAGCGTGAAGTTCTTGGCGTGCTCCACCGTCGACTTGACCGGGAAGTAGTCCTTGGCCGGGTCGAAGTCCTTGATGCAACCCTCCCCGGCGGCCTGGGCCTTGGCGTCGGCGGGCGGGCCGGCGTCGCTGCCGCACGCGGTGAGCGTGAGGGCGGCGGCGAGGAAGGCCACCACGGCTGCCTGACGGCGACTGGGCATGGCGGATCGTACGGACAAGGTGACTCCTGGTGACGTTCATGGGCAGTGCGCAGCACTGGTACGCAGGGCACGTGATGCGGGCGTACGGGAAGGAACCCGCTGGGGGAGGGGGTCGTCAGAACCTGAGGGAACGGGCGCAGGAATCAACCCGGGCAGGCCGGCTCCGAAGAACCGCGGGCAGCGTGAAGCCGCCACCGCACATACGCAGGCACACGGGTGCCACCGCCTCTCCTGGGGAAATCCGCCCCGTACATCGAGGTGCGACGGCGTGAGTCTCCTGACTCGGGATCACGGCTTCTCCGGCCTTCCCACCCCCGGATGGGGCGGTGGCCATGGGTGGAGTCGCTCCCCCTACACAGTGGCGGTACCGTGCCGGAATCTCACCGGCTTCCTCGTTCCGCCGTCGCTTGTCGGACGGAAGCATCGCAGAACCGGCCGCAGCCCCGCCAGACCCACAACTGTGCGACCGGCCACAGCGCGTGGTCGTCGGGCTCGGGGGAGCCCGCCCGGAGCTCTGCCTCAGCGAGCTCGTGGCGCGCATGGCACCCAATAGGTCTAGACAACAAACAAGCCCCAGGTCGCTGACCTGGGGCTTTGCTATGGAGCCTGTCGTTCTGCCGGGACGGGGCGCTAGGTTCGGCCCGTCATCAGCGACCGACCAGGGGGAACGATGCGCATCCGTCATGCCCTGCCGACCGCCGCGGCCGCCGCCGCGGTCGTCCTCGCGCTTCCAGGCACCGCCCACGCCGCTACCGGATCCGCCTCGGTGACCAGCGGATACGGCACGGCGAGCGCCTCGTGGACGTGGGCAGGCCCGGGCAGCCTGTCCAACATTAACCTCACCGTCCGCGACACCAAGTGCAATGCCAACCCGGTGTACGCGAAGTTCAAGGTCTACCGGACGAACGGTCAGTACTGGACAACCTCGACGCTCCGCTACGACTACAACGGCTGCAACGGGAGCGGGACGCCGCACAATGGCCTGAGCCTCTCGGACGGCTACAACATCGCCAACATCGCACTCATCATCTGCAACGAGGAGTGGGGCACCGACCCCTGCTCCGAGGGCTCCAAATCCGCCCGCAACCCCCTCGCCTGAGGGCCGGAGCGGCAGGGCGTCCGCCCCTCGGGGTACCGGGGGCGGGCGCCCGTACAGGTTGTCGTGCGCGAATGACGGAAACCCGGGGCTATGAACTGGCCCAGATCAACATATCCCGCCCCACCACGCGCAACCTCCGCAACAGCCATGCACGCGGGGCAAGTCAGCCTCTCGAGATCGCCCTACTATCCCTTCCGGCCGTATCTCGGCTGACCCCGGTATTGGTCCGTACGGGCCGACGCCTGCCCAAGGGGCCGCGGGGGGAGCGAGAATCTGACCGACGTGCTCGATGGCAACAGTGCGTGGCCCCTCTGCGGCCCCGGCACCAGACTGACCTACGGGCTCAACGTCCCAACGAGCTACCGGCATCGGCGGGCAGGCGCCGCAGCCATGTTTTCACGCCGGCAAGACGCACCCGAAGGGATCAGGGGGACTGACCTGCGGAAACATCCGAAAGCTAGATGTCGGACTTGGGTATGGTCCGAAGCGTAAGGAAACTCCCGGTTTGTCTGCTCCCTGCCGCTCATCGCAGGTCAAGGGCGGGCTGCGCAGAGTACAACCATCGGCCTCACGGATCACGGCCGATACGCCGGAGGCGATGCAGTTGCGCTTGCTGCAGACGGTGGTCGAGGTGGCGGCGGAGAAGAACTCCACCCTCGTGATGCCGTTCCCGGTCGAGCTGCTGCGCTACTTCGACCGGGCGGCCAAGCACTTCGACGCCGCGGACACCGCTACTGGAACCTCGGGCATCACACCCGAGGCTTAGGTCGCGTCAAGGACCGATCTCGAACTTCGGGGGCTCCACGTCCTTGAGGCAGCCCGTGTTCGGGGCCGTGGGGGTGTTGAAGAACGAGACGGCGATGGACTGCGCGCACTTCGACGTGGCGAGGACCACGTGGGGGTTGTACGGGATGGTGACGACGGTGGATCGGGGCAGGGTGCGGGCCACGTACGTGCCGCTCTCGGCGCCGGTCTGGGAGTCGAATCCGCCCGACATGACGAGGGTGGGGATGTCACTGCGGGTGACCTCCCGGGCCGACGGCGGGACCGCGGGGACGTTCCAGCCGGCGCAGTCCTCGCGTACGAAGGTGAACTGGGGGGCCTGGGCCTGTACCGAGGCGGGGAAGCCGGGGAAGTTCGCCTCGGCGCCCTTCACGGATTGCGCCTCGGTCTCGTACGGCACCATCGAGCTGCAGAACACGCCGTACTCGAGGCCGTGGGAGATCCGGCCGTCGTACTCCGGGGTGACCCTGCTCGCCGCCCACTGCTCGGCGACCCGCTGCGGGTTGCCGTGGGCCAGTTCGTCGAGCGAGCGGGGGACGCCGGGGGCCACGTGGGTGGCGGTGGTCATCCAGTTCATCAGGGCTCCGCCGTCCAGGACCACCTTCACGGGTTCGGGGCTGCCGGGGGTCTTGACGGTGGTGGTGATCGGTTTGGCCGTGAGCTGATGGATCATCCTGTCGAAGGTGGCGGGCAGGTCCGGGTAGCGGCTGTTGCACGCCGGCTGCTCCTCGCATGCCTTGAACATGCTGTCGATGCCTTGCTTGGCGCTGCTCCATGCCTGCGCGAATCCCGCCTTGGACGGTGGCAGGACGCCGTCGAGTGCGACCGAGCGGATTCCCTCCGGGTGGTCGCGCATGTAGCCGAGCGCCAGGTGGGTTCCGTAGGAGATGCCGTACACGTTCCACTGCGGGAGGTTCAGCGCGCGGCGCAGGTCGGCGTAGTCGGCGGAGCTCTGGATGTCGTTGTAGGCGCCGAGGTCGACGCCGCGGGCGGCGAGTCGGTCGTGGCAGGCCTGGATGACCGCGAGGTGCTCGCGCTCGGTGGACGGCGCGTTGTAGACGAGGCCGACGGCGCGTGCTTCGAACTCGTCTATGTTGCGGCAGGTGAGCTCCGGGTCGGCCGAATAGGTGCCGCGCTGGGACATGAGGATCACGTCCCGGTCGGTGTTCAGGCGGCCGCCGACGATCATCTTCGCCTGACCGACGGCGTCGTTGCCGGGTCCGCCGACGAGCACCACGATCGGGTCGGGTTTCGGCTTGTCCGAGGTCGCCGGCACGATCGCGACACCCAGGGTGATCTTCCGGCTGTCCGTCTTGGCGCGGTTCTCGGGCACGGTGAGCGTGCCGCACCGGGCCCCTTTCAGCTCCTCGAGCGCTTCCGGCGTCCTCGGACAGGGGCCCGGCTCGTAGCGGGCGTCGCCCACGGTGCGGGCGACCGTGCCGCTCGCTCCGCCGGGCGTCTCCCCCTGTGCGCTCGCCGGCCCCGCGAGCAGGCCGGTCACGAGTATTCCGGTGGCCGCCGCGGCCGACCTGGAGCGCAAGCGTCGTACATGCGGGCGTGACATCTGCCCTCCCGGTCACTTCGGGGTGATCGTGAACGGTTCCCACTTCTGGTCCGCCACGCAGCCGGTGTCGGGCGCGGTGGGACGGCTGAGGAAGGACTCCAGCACCTTCTGGCCACAGGGCGACTGCGGGACCACCCAGTGCCCGATGCCGGGGATCTGAACGGTGGTCGACCCGGGCAGTTGACGGGCCGTCTTCTGCGCCCAGCTCGCCCCGCTCTTCATGTCACCGGTCCCGTTGATGAAGAGCGTCGGCACCGAGCTGACGGGCGCCTCACGTATCAGGGCGGTGCGGTCCGGGACGTTCCAGATTCGGCACACCTGTTCCTGGAAGGCCAGTTGGGGCGCTTGGGTCAGGACCTGGTCCGGCCAGTCGGGGAACGCCTCGCGGCCCGCCTTCAGGAGGTCGGACTCCGAATGGTCCGGCGTCCATTCGCTGCACACCACCGAGTTCGTGAGGCCGTGGGCGCTCTGGCCGATGACCTGGGACGAACCGGCGGCGCGGGCCTTTGCGAAGCGCTCCGGGTTGCCGCGGCCGAGTTCGTCGATCGCCGCCGGGACGTCCTTGAACGGGATCGCCTTGGCGACCAGCAGGTTCACCAGTGCCCCGCCGTCGAGGACGACCTTCACAGGGTCACCGCCCTGCGGCGGCTGGACGTTCAGCGTCAGCGGCCGGGCTTCGAGCTTGCGCACCTGCTGGTTCAGGGTGCGCTCGATGTCCGGGTAGCGGCTCTTGCACTTGGGTTCCGCCGCACAGGCCTTGTAGAGGTAGTCGAGGCCCTCGGCGGCACCCGCCCAGGCGAAGGGCAGGGAGACGTACTGCGCGGGGGCGATGGAGTCGAGCGCCACCGCGCGGATCCCCTGGGGGTGCAGGCGCAGGTAGGTCAGGGCGAGGTTGCTGCCGTACGAATGGCCGTAGACGTTCCACTGCTTGATGCCGAGCGCCGTGCGCAGGTCGGCGAAGTCGGCGGCGTTCTCGAAGCTGTTGTAGGCGCTCAGGTCGGCTCCGTCGGCCGCCAGGCGGTCCCGGCACTGTTTGACCGCGGCGAGCATGAGGCGCTCGGTCTGCGGTGCGTACGAAGGGAGCCCCACGGCCGCTTCGTTGAAGCGGTCCGCCTCCGGGCAGGCGAGGTTGGGCTTGTCGTAGAGGTTGCCGCGCTGCGCCATGACGATCAGCTCGCGGTCCTTGTTCAGGCCGGAGGAGATCAGGAACGGGATGTCGTCGAAGACCTCGCCACCGGGGCCGCCCGCCATGAACACCACGGGGTCCTGGGCCGGTTTCGCCGAGACGGCCGGGATGACGGCCACGGCCAGCCGGATGATCCGGCCATCGGGGCGGTCACGGTTCTCGGGGACCTCCAGCTCACCGCACCGCGCGGTGGCCAGCGCTTCGATCGGCTCGGGCATGGTCTTGGGGCAGGGACCCGGTACGAAGCGTGCGGCGGCGGCCTTGCCGGGCCCGGTGATCTCGGTGGTGGCGCTGCGGGGTGGTGCCGCGCCCGCCGCACCCGGGGCCTGTGCCGTCAGGAGGCCGAGAACGGCCGCGGTGATCGCTGCCCCGATCCTGAAGCCCTGCTCTGCCATAGGATCCCGTTCCTTCGCCGATGAACGGCTGCCTCACCGGGGCCATGTGCCGCGGCGGTAAGGGCGGAACTCACGCAATCCACGCTAGCAGGGGGCTCGGCGGCCCGCACGGCGGCGGCCCGGCACAGCGGCACCCCTGACCGGCGTCCCAGCGGCCCCCGGCTCAGCGGAAGATGGCCATGGCCTGCACCTCCAGCGCCCCTCCTCCGCGTTCCAGTCCTGGACCTTGCCCAGGCAGCGCGCGGAGAAGGGGCCCCTGGGCACCTCGTTGCGCAGCCCCTCCGTGGCGCAGGTGACCCGTACCCGCGGCCCGCGAGCGGGGTCCTCGGGGTCCCCGTACGGGGCGAGGAAGACCGTGCCCGACAGGGTGTCGTCGATCTTGCGGAACCGGCCACGGATGAGCACGAAGTCCTCGACGTCCCGCAGCCGTATGTCCCGGCGCGCCCGGCCGGGGCGCACCGGCCGGGCCTCGGGCGCGGCGGCGAGGGCCTTCGTCAGGGCCTTGTTACGCAGGACCGTCTGCTGGACGAGATCGACGTGGACGATCACGTCCTTCTCCTCCAGCACGTCCATGACCAGGCCGATCACCGATATGGGCTCGGCGACTTCCAGGTACCTGCTGACGACCTCGCGGTTCTCCCGTCGGCCCGCGTCCGCCCCGACCCCGAAGACCTTGGTCCGGATCGTCCCGTCCTTGCTGTCGCTGGTCCGCTGCTCGACCTCGCGGCGCAGCGCGGCCGCGTACCCGCCCCGCTGGTGGGTGGCGCCGTCGATCAGCACTACCCAGGTGCGGTGGTGTTCGGGGTCGCGGGCCTCGGCCTGGCCGAACGCGGCGGCGATGACCGTTTCGGCGTCCTCGCGGACGGAGGCGGTGAGCCATTTTGCCCGCGCGACCGGTCCTTTGCGGACCGTGCGGTGTCCGGTGCGGCCGCCGGGCGGGGCGATGATGTCGTGCGGGCGGCGGATTGCGGGCTCGGCGTCGTGGACGACGGCGAGGGTGGCCATCCGTTTCCGGCAGGACTTCTCCCCGGTCGACAGCCGGGTGCGGAGGGTGTGCCGGGCCTTCGCGGCGGCCTTCGCGGTGGCCTCGCGCAGGTGGCCCGGGCGCATCACGATCCAGCTCCGCGATCGCCCGCTGATCAGCCTGCCGCGTGGCACAGGGCTGCGCGGGGTACTGGACCGCGCGTGCGCGCAGGCGGGGTTCCGGCCCCGCATCGCCTTCGAGGCAGCCGCTCCGCTGTTCCTTGCCCAGCTCGCCGCCCGCGGTCTCGGCGTCGCGGTGGTTCCGGCCCTCCCCGCCGGCGCGGCAGCGGCCTCCGGGCTGCGGACGCTGGAGATCACCGAGCCGCGGCTGCGCGGCCGGGTAGCTCTGGCCTGGCGCACGGACGGCCCCTCCAGCCCCGCAGCCACTGTCTTCCTGGACCTGCTGCGTACAACCCTCACCGCGCCAGGGGCCGACACCCGCACCGCCGAACGTGAGGCCTCAGCGGGCTGACCTGGGTCCAACCTGATGCGCCGTGAGGGCAGTTATGGCACGCGAAGGACACGCGAGCCCTGAGAGGTCTAGACGACGAAGAAGGCCCAGGTCGCTGACCTGGGCCTTCGTTCAAGAGCGGATGACGGGAATCGAACCCGCGCTATAAGCTTGGGAATCACTCGGCTCTGGGAGCTTGATAGGTCGTTGACCTGTATAAACGTGCCTCCCTGCGATGCTGGCGGGGACGCCGGATGGTCCTCTGTTGACCACTGTTTACCGCCCTGACTGGCACGTAGTGGCACGCGTCCTCAGGCAGGAGGCTGATGGTTCAGGTCGTGGTCCGCTGCCCGTCTGCATCGCACGGCAGTGTGCTCGTGGGGTGATCGGTGGCGAAGTCCTCGGAGATGTCCTCGGCTGCTTCTCGCATCGCCTCGTTCGTGATCCGGATCCGGCCGGAGAAGGGGTTGTCGATGTCCTCGATGAGTAGCAGGGATCCGGTGAACAGCGCCGCCAGTACGCACAACAGGATGAGGTGCGAGGGCCCGCGCTTGCGGGGCAGGCCGAAGGCGAAGGCCCCGACGGTGGCGGCCAGGGCCACGACCATGAACCAGTAGACGAACGAGGGAATGGCGGGGCTCGCCTCCGAGATCCGGGTCTGCCGGGCCTTGGAGCGTTCGTCATCGGCTTCGACCAGGAGGCTGAAGGTGGCGTCGCCCTTGTGGGCGAGTTCCTTGAAGTGCCTGCGGAAGTCGGTGGACCACACCGAGGCCATCGGGGACTTCGCGCCGCCCTCGGCCATGAGGGGCCATTCGGCGGCCCGGATGGCCCGCGAGTAGCAGACGGCGGCGGCCTGGAGCCGTTCGCGCTGTGGCTCCGGGGCGTAGTCGGCCACCTCGTAGAGCTGGTCGACCCGGCTGGCTTCGGCCTCGACGGCCGTGGCGGCGGCGCCGTACGACTCGGCCGCCACGACGATGACGAAGGCGACCAGGAGGACGGCCAGTGTCTCCAGGGGGCTGATCAGATCGCTGACGGACGCCTCGTCGTCGTCATCGTCGTTGGTGAGGCGCCGACGGCGGAGGTGGTTGGCGATCAGGCCGAATGCGAGTGCCGTGGCGATCGCCGCAACGGTGATGGTCGTGGTCGTGGTCATGTTCATGGCCCAGGGGAGATCGGGTTGGCGGACACCCCCGCCGACCTCAGCCCACCACGGTGTGGGGTGCGGCGCGATGGGGGTGGTCCAGGTGGACCTGCCCGCCCGTGGCCGTTCGGGTGGGCCCGCCGGGGCCCAATCTGACGCATGTCAGGGCACTTGTGGCGCGCACCTGGGATCGCTCCCGCAAGCGGTACCAGCCCAGCGGGCCGGTGAGGCCGCCTCCGGGCTGCCGGCCAGGTTGAGAAGCATTCCCAGCCGATCCGATGCCGGGTGGCAGCCTGCTGTTTGTTCTCCGTTGGGTCTGGGGTAGCTGTCGGGGCATGCGTGACTTAGTGCGGGAGCAGTACTACCGGCATCGTGCCCCGGTGTACGACGAGACAAGCTATCGCGGCGACGAGGTGGTGAACGCAGGGCTGGACCGGGAGACGGCCGAGATCGGGAAGCTGCTCGCCGCGCTGCCCGAGGGGCGGGTTCTGGACGTCGGCTGCGGGACGGGGGTGTGGACTCAGTTCCTCCGCGGTGACGTCGTCGCTCTGGACCAGAGTGCGGAGATGCTGGGTCTGACGCATGTGCGGGTGCCGCGGGCGCGTCGGGTGCGTGCGCTGTTTCCACCGCTGCCGTTCGCTGCCGGCGCCTTCGACCGGATCGTCACCGCCAACTTCTACGGGCTGCTGCGGCCGCGTGAGCGGGCCGTCTTCCTTGCCGAGGTGCGCCGTACGGCCCGCGAGCTGATCGTGATCGACCTGCGCAGCGACGGCGACCAGCACGAGGAGAGGATGGAACTGCGGACCGTCGACGGGACCAGGTATCCGATCTTCCGGCGCCGCTTCACTCCGGAGAGCCTGAGCTCGGAACTGAGCGGCGAACTGATGTTCTGCGGGCGCTATTTCATGGCCGTACGGGTGTAACACGGGTACGGCCCGGAGGGCTGTGGGTCGGGGCGGGCGGTCACGCGAGCCGTGTCTCCAGGGTGAGCAGCTGGGAGTCGCCCGCCGCTTCTCCGTCGTCGGGGGCGGCGAACATCCGCAGGACGCCGCCGTCGGTCTCCAGGTGGACTGCGTTGTAGGTGACGACACGGCCGGCCGGGGACAGGGTGGTCATCGGTGCCTCGTGTTCGATCCGGCCGGACTCGATGTCGACGACGGCGATACCGCCGAGGCTGAAGATGCCAGGACCCGGGACGGGGTATTCGGCGATGCCTGTGCACACCATGTGGCCGCCGCCCGCGCTGACGCAGGTCTGGTAGTCGACGAAGTGACTCTTGTTGTCGACCTGGTGGGTGAGCCGCCCGTCGGTGGTGAAGGTGAGCAGGCGCCTGGACCCCCAGGTGACGGCGTGCAGCAGGCCGGTCTGGCGATCGCGGACGATGCCGCCGATGTGGTCGTCGAAGCGGAACGCCTCATGCACCTCCAGGGTGTCGGGGTCCAGCCGGTAGACGATGGATCGTGAACCGGGTCGGTATTCGGCAGTCGGGACCCACAGGGATTCGCCGTCGAAGTCGATGCCGCCGGGGTGATAGATCGCGCCCTCGCCGACAGCCACGTGGCCGAGTTCCGCGCCCTCGCCGTCCGTGACGAACACGTGCCCCCGACCCTTGCCCGGGGTGCGGTCGTAGCCGTCCACGGGGCTGTCGTACGCACGGGTCGCTTCGGTGATCTCTGCGGTTGACACGTACAGGCGGTGGTCGTGGCCGCGGGTGATCCCCTGGGGATGGTGGGCGGGAAAGTCGAACGGCACCTGTCCCACCACGGACCATGCTGTCCCGCGGGTGAGTTGCCGTACCGCCGTGACCACGGCGTCGTTCGAGTCATCACGCGCGGAAAAGGAATCAGGGGATTGACGAAGAATGCTCATGACTCGTCAACGACCCCTCGACGGCCGTGTAACGGGCCATCCGACAGCCCTCACAGCCCTGACTGGTACGTAGGCCCGCGTCTCGGGAGGCTCTCGGCTGATGGCCACAGCCCCTCATGGGTCGACGCTCGCGCGAGGGGACCCCGTGTGGCGGTCGGGTGACGGAGGGCGGCGATTCACCAGTTGGGGTTCAGCGTGAGCGAGGTGGTCTCGTCGAGCATCCAGACGTCGAACTCCTCCTGCGTGCCGTAGAGCGGCTGTCCACCGAACTCCCTCGTCAGCGCGGCGAGGTCCGCGAGGGCCTCGGTGGGCTGGTCACCGGCGAGCGCGGCCTGTACGCGGCCGAACCGGGGCAGGACCTTGTGAGCGACGTAGGCGTTGCGTTCCCTTCCGAGCTGCTCGGTCGTACGGCGCAAGGCGTCGGCCATGAGGACGGCTGTGGCGGCCTCCTGCTCTAGGAGCCGGATCCGGGCTTCGGCCGCGGCGTCCGCACGCGCGGCGAGCAGGGCGATCTGCAGACCCTGGACGATGAGGCCAGCGGCCGCTTGGCCCACCACACCTCCGACGAGCGCACCGACCACGGGAATGGGCAGGATGGTCTGGCCGACGACACCGCAACCCCACACGAGGCTGGTTGACACGGCGGCGGTCGAGGCGCGTACCGCGAACTGCTTCACGCTGCAATTCCCCAGGGCGAGGTCCAGCCCGGCCTCCGCAACCGCGAACGCGGCCTGCGCGGTGGCTCCGGGGAGCGTTCCACCACCCAGCACGGCGGGAAGGGCACCGGCTGCGGCGGCGATACGGACGCCTTCCCCGAGCGCGGCCATTCCGCCGGAGCGAGCGGCCCCACGGACGGCAGCGCCGACTGCGGTGAAGGCGGCGACGGAGGCCGAGGTCTCACCTGCTCGGGCACGCGCCGCCTCGCGGGCTGCCGCGATCACACCATCGGTGATCGGGCCCGGCAAGGCGGCGGACCGGGCCGCCCCGACGATCTGCCGTGCGCCGGAGGCCAGGGTCTGCTGGTTCGCCCAGCGCTGAGGGTCACGCGCTGCCCGGTGCGCGTCATCCAGAGAGACGCCTTGGCCTCGTACGTGGCCGTGCTCAAGCCGGTCGTTCAGATGGGCGCGGGCGTCTTGGTACTCCTCATACCGCAGCCCCTCCGGGGACATGGTGAGCCGTCTGTCCAGGAGGTCCTCGACGGCCCGAAGTCGGTCGGAGGCGACCAGACGGGTCATACCGTCGTAGTGCGGGCGGGCGACCTGGTGTGCGGTGGCGGAGTCACTCTGGAACAGTTTCGCCTGTGCCTGCCCGACGAGGCCGCCCCGGTCCACCAGATGCAGATCCGCCGGGGCGGTTTGGGAACCGTCCGGAGCCCAATCGGTGACGACGGCGCGCACCGAGGAGCCCTTGCTGATGGCGGACAGGTTGAAGGACAGCGCGTGCATCACCTCGAAGAGGTGTCCCGCGCGCTGGGCGTTGCCGTCGTTCGCGTAGCGGGTGGCGAGGGCCGCCGCCGTCTCCCTGACCCGCAGCGTCTCCAGAGTGGCGACGGCGAGTCGTCGACTCGCCCTGTCGGCCAGCGCCCAGGCCGCGGCGTCGGCACCACCGGGTAGGGCGTGGTCGTGCAGGGCGCGGTTACTGCCGGTCTCTTTGGACTGGTCGTCCGACTGGTCGTCCGACTGGTCGTTCACCGGGCGGTCGTGAGGGCGTGAAAGCGAGTCCGGGTGTCCTTCATCACGCGCTTCGACAGGTCGGTGACATGCCCCTCGTCGTCGGTGATCGGAGTTCCCATGACGGCGACCGTGGCGCCGGCCAGGCCGACGAGTACGGCGACCTCGGCTCTCTGAGCGTGTGTGTAGGCGGCGTAGTCGTCCTGACTGTCCACCAGCGCACGCAACGCCGGCAGCCGGCCGCGCATCTCTTTGCGGAGGCCGTCCAGCAGCTGCCGTACCTGGCGGCTGCGCTTGCACGAGGCGTCGGCAAGGGCCTCCTTGACACGGAGTTCCGAGGTGATCTTGTCGAGTTCCGCGGCGAAGGCACGCTGCTCGCGGAGGTCATTGCGGCCCTTCCACTCGACGAAGCCACCCAAGGCCAGCAGGACAGGAACGGCCACGATGCCGGCGAGCACTGCCGTACCGGCCGCGACTCCGCCGCCGCCCGCCGCCAGCGAGCCGCCGCCCAGCCAGGCGAGCGTGGCACTCGTGGCCGCCGCTCCCGAGAGGGCGGAGATGGCGGTTCCGGTGGACGCGGCGGCGAAGGCCCCCACCGCGGCGAACGTGGCCGCTCCCGCACCGGCCCCGACGGCCGCACCACCGGCCAGTGCGGCAATCGTGTTCACCGCGTCCAATTGGATCCGTCGTACCTCTACGTCCGTCACATCTGACTCCGGCGGCTCGGCGATCGCCACCAGTTCCGTCAGGTCGACATTCTTCAGACGGGAGAACACGTCACGGAACGGCACGAGCGCGCTCCCGTATGCCCTGCGCCGGGCCTTCTCCTGCGCCGCCGTCTCCGCCGCCAGGCGCTCCGCGAGGCACTCTTCCCGCTGGATCAGTTCCTTGTGCCGATGCTTGTTCTTATTGGCCAAACCGATCGCGTCAAAGATGGCTATGCCCATCCGGACTGCTCCATTCCCAGGCTGCGGCCGTGCCGCTTGCTGGTTACTCCGCGTGCGGGCTTCTCGCCCTGGTTGTTCGCAGGGGAGGGCTCAGGGGCCCCGCCCGGTCGGCTACAGGACAGAGATGATCGCGGCGCGCTGGCGGGCGTGTTCGTCGGCCGTGATCGCTTCGATGGCCAGGAGCGCGTCCAGGCGGGCGAGGCGGGCAGAAATGACCGCCGGAGACGTGGTTGCGTCGGGCCGCCATGCCGCGGCCTCCGGGACCGGCGGGGTAGCCGCAGGCCTCGGCGTTGGGGGGCGGTGGGTGTGGGGTCGCGGGGCGAACCGATCGGGCTGCGGCTGCGGCTGCGGCATGGCCTGCGCGCCCCATGCGGCCCCCTGCTGCGGGGTGGCCTGCTGGTCATACCGGGCGTTGTCGGCACGGCCGTGCAGTGACATAGCGTGTCCGCAGCCCCGGCAGTTGCGGGTGGCGGCTCGGCCCACCTCGGTGAGGCCGGCCGTCATGAGTCCGGCCATGACGCGGCCCGCCTTTCTCCCGCCCTCGTTGATCGCCGAGTTGGTGCATCGCTTGCAGTCAGGGCAGACGGTCTGAACACGGACCATGTGGTCTCCATTCGTGGGCAGTTGGCACGGAGTCAACACTGTGTTGCATTCTGAAGCAGGCGCCCGTACCGGCGGTATCGGTGCGCGCCATGTGGACCGCTGATGACGGCCGGACCCCAGTGAATCGCGGTGTGTTGGGCGGCGTGATCAGCCAGACCTGAGGAGCGGGATCCGCGCATGTGTGACACCGCGCCCTCATGTCGACCACACCCGGCAAGGGGACAAGCGGTGCCCAAGTGGTGCGCGCGCCTACTAAACAGGTCTAGACAACGAAGAAGGCCCAGGTCGTTGACCTGGGCCTTCTCTCAAGAGCGGATGACGGGAATCGAACCCGCGCTATAGGCTTGGGAATCAACGCCGTTCAGACCGTCCGTATGTCTCCTGACCTGCGGATACGGCCTGTGGGTGGGCCCCTTACGAGGGGCTGTCTGCACCGGGGGTGACCGCTGTGCACCGTCCTGAAGGGCACGGATGGGGCACGGGTGGAACGCTCCTGCCGGTACTACCGAAGGTGGCTGCGATGCGAGCGTCGGGACCATCGTGTGGCGATGAAGACCACGCCGGCCACGACGAGCAGGATGGCGATGACCAGGAGATAGAGCATGTCTTCCGCCACCACGCCGATGAGTCCCAGGATGACGGCCACGAGAAGCAGGAACAGGAGGATCGTCATAGGGAGAACACCTCCTCTGGCACGGGGCTCGGGGTGGTCAGCGGCGAGCGAGTTGCCGTTCGCCGCTGGCCCCCGGCTGGTAGGCCATCTCGTAGTGCTTGAAGATCGCTTCTTCCTGCTCGGCGGGCAGGATGTCATCAGTGCCGATGGCCGGGGCCTTCTTCACGATTGCCTTGGCGTGCGCGACCTTGACGTAGCCCGGTCCCAGGATCGCCTCGTCGAGAGGAACGAAGACCAGGCGCCGGCGGGTGGGCAAGCCGGTGAGGACGGTGGCCATGGCCGGTTCGTCGGTAGAGGTGTGCACGTAGATCGCTTCCAGCGAGCCGATCCTGTGTCCTTTCGGGTCTACGACGTCGCAGTCGCGCCACTCGCGGATATCGGCTGAATGGATCATGCCCCGCTCCCTGCGGCGCGACGAGGGTGACACAACGGCCCCGGCACATTCACACGCCGGGGCCGCCCTTCCGGGCGCTGCACGTGAGAGTGCACCGACCCATTCATCATGGTATGCCCCTGGCGCTTCTCCGGCACCAGTGACTTGTCCCCGCGATACAGGCCAGACAGCTGACATGGTTCAGCGCACCTCGACCGACAGGACTGCGACCCCACGACCGTGCGACGCGTGGCATTCCACAACGTTGGCGTCCTGGTCAGGTCCTCCCCCGTACCGGAGGTTTCCACGACTAGCCTCCGCATCATGTTGCGTATCGCCGACACTCGCACCGGCCGCCTCGTGGAGATCCCCTCCGCACACCGCCACCTGCTGCGCATCTGCGTGCACTTGCCGGTCATCGAGACCGGGATCGGCACGGTGCACGTGCGGGCGTCTCTGGTCGGTGACGTACTGGCGCGCACCGCGGAGCTGCATGGGCTGCAGTCCGTCACGGTCCTCACTACGCCGGACCTGCCGCCTGAGCCGGCCCAGACGCTCGAACGGGCCATGGCCGTTCTCGGCATCCACCCGCCCGCCACCGCCGGCGTTCACCATGTGGCCGAGACGGTGTGCGCCGCTGCCGACGTGCACGTGCTCGCGTACGGCACCGCCGTGCAGGACGCCGTCAGCGGGGTCCGGATCGACGTGGGCCAGGTCAGTCCAGCACCCCCGGACGGGGGCGTCCCAGACCGTGGCCACCCCCTCGCCTCGGATCTCCCGGACGCATTCGCCCCAGAGGGGACCGACCCGCTGGCTGTGAGGATGCTGTTGCTCGGCCACGCCTACCGCACGCCGGTCACGGTCACCAGCGCGGCGCTCGCCGAGGCCCGGCGGATGCTGAGGCACTGGCGGCAGCAGGTGGCCGACTGGGCGCAGGAGCCGTCCAGGCCGATCCCCGCCGACGCGCTGCGACAGGCCCATGCCGTGCTCGCCGATGATCTCGGCGTCCCCGCTGTCCTGGACATGCTGGTCAGCGTGGCGAAGCGCGCCGAGGTGCCGGCCGGTGCCAAGTTCGAGGCGTTCGCCTTTCTCGACCGGGTCCTCGGGCTGGACCTCGTGCGCGAGGTCGGCCACCAGCGCCCGGCGACGCCATGACTCCAGGCACCTTGCGGCGCCTGGTCGTCCTGCGGCACGCCAAGTCCGCCTGGCCGCAGGACGTGGCGGACTCCGAGCGGCCACTCGCCCCGCGCGGCTGCCGCGACGCCCCGGCGGCCGGCCGCTGGCTGCGCGAGGCCGACTGTGTTCCCGACCTCGTCGTGTGTTCCCCCGCCCGTCGCACCCGCCAGACGTGGGACCTCGTCACGGCCGAGTTAGGCGCCAGCGCTGCGGTGATCCACGAGGAACGCATCTACCGGGCGAGCGCCGGGGAGTTGCCCGAGGTCGTACGAGAGATCCCCGCGCACGTACGGACGCTGATGTTGATCGGGCACAACCCCGGCGTGCAGGAGCTGGTCCTGCTGCTTGCCGGTGGGACGGACGGCTACGCGCTGGAGCAGACCCGTACGAAGTTCCCGACATCCGCGATCGCCGTGCTGCGCGTGCCGGGGCCTGGTCGTCCCTTGAACCTGGTGCCGCCCGGCTGACCGACATGGTCGTGCCCCGCGGCGCGAACCCCTGACGGGGCGGTCCCGACTGGTGCCGAAGGAGCGGGCTCAGCCGCGCTCCTCCTCCTCGGCCTCCATGCGCCGGATTCCCTCGTGCGTGAGGGTGACCATCGCGGGTGAGTTGCCCGGCTCCCAGTCGACGGTGATCAGGCCCTCGCCCGCCAGGTAGGTGCAGGCGGCGGCGAGGTCCTGCTCCGGAATGTGGAGGTCGTGTTCCAGCTTGGCCCCGGTGATTCCGAGAAGACGGTTGCCTTCGATGGCTTCGTACAGGATCCGCAGAACCTGCTCGCGGTAGGTCTTGCGCTCGCCCAATGTCGCCATGACCGGGTCCTCTCGTGCGTGGGGTGGGCGCCGGGCTCCGGTCCGTCAGACCTCGTCGGCGTGTCCGACCGACGGCAGCGCGGCTTCGGCGTGTTCCCTTCTGGGCGAGGGGAGAAATCGGCGGGTGGGACGCCTTCGCGTCCCGCCCGCTGCCCCGGTCGGAGGGAGCCATGTCTCTCACCGGTCGGCATCCGTGCGGTGGGCTCGACGACCGGTGTCGTCCGGCTGACCGGGGGATCCTGGCGCCCGCCCGTGGTGCTTCCTGCTTCGCCGAGGGACACCGGGCAGGGCGTCATTGAAGTGGTGGGCCGCGATCCGTGCGTCGTCCTGGGTGTTGAGCAGGTGGATCAGGCGCATTCCGATGGCGGTCACGACGATGATCGCCGCGATGAGGACGATGGTGTCCATGGTGCTCACCTCCAGGTGGACCGTCGCCCGGGCAGGTCGCCGAAGGGTGACATGCACGCCCCGCCTTCGCTCTCCCAGTCCTCTACGCGGCTTCGCGCGTCCCGCATGCCACCACCGATGGCGGCTTCGGCTGCCATCAGCGCGCGAGCGGTGAGGACGCTCCCCGGGATTGTGGCGGCGGCCATCAGCCGGGCTGCGGCGGCGGGCTGGGTCTCGGGCGGGATCACCAGCAGGTCCCAGCGTCCGACGGTGCCGGAGAGCAGAATCAGCTTGTCGGGGTCCTGTTCGGTGAACCAGCCCACGTGCACCGTGTGCCCGGCGACGGGAACCTTGTGCGGGATGACGGGCCAGCGGGTGGGGTTCACCGTGACGTGAGTCATCCGTCCCCAGGGTCCGTCCAGCGCGTCGGCCAGCGCCGGAAGCTCGGCTTCGAGGTCACGGGAGCGTGGCCACCAGGCGCCGTCCAACTGGCAGGCAAGTGCGGTCTCCGGCGTGAGAGACAGGCGCGCCGGGAGAGCGGGAGCCAGTACGCGGGACGCCGCGCGTTCAATGGGCGCAGTCATGGCGCGGACCTGTCCCCAGGCCGTCCGAGTACGGCCCGGTGCCTTGATCGCCGAAAATGACGTCCGCATGGAGCGGGCGTACGAAATACTCCCGGTTCCTTCACCCTACTCCGGTCCGCGGCCCCGGAACCCGCCTCTGACCAGCTATTTTCCGGTATCGGCGAAGAGTCCCAGGATGTGTGGCTACGAGCATCACCGTAGGCACACGGAGTACCGTGAATCCGTGGCGCCATCTCGCCGGTCAACAGCCATCCCGACGCCGCTGCCGGCATCGGACGACGTGTCGCCGCACCTCGCAGACAGGCGAAGTCACCATGGCCGTATCCGACAGCCCCACTCCTCCGAAGCGCCTCCCGGACGAGATCCACCAAGCGGTCAAGCCCGGGACGGCCTTGGTCCGACTGGAGACGACGCAGTCCCGTGAAGGGTCCTCGACGGCGCGTGGTGGCCGCTCTCCCGTGACGCCGCAACCGAGCTGCCCGCCCTGATCACGGCACTGACCGGGCATCTCGGCACCATCACCAGGGTCGGCCTGGACGCTGCCGCCTGGCAGGACATCCCGACCCGCCTTGTCGTCGACGATCAGGTCGTGCACCTCGACTCTGACCCGGTCGGCGATGACACCGTCCTCATCACCCGCGGCGACAACGACCACTTCGTGCTGCTGGTGGTCCCTCCGCACACCACGGCCGAAGCCGCCCGCGAGGCGATGGCCCGTGCCGTCCGCGCCGACAACATCACCCAGGCAGCTCAGATCCTCACCGCAACCGCACCCGACCCTGCAGACGCGCGCCCTGGACCGGCAGCGACATCCAGCTGATGGCGACCACGGGCCGCCTCGGTGCCACTCGGGCGAGGCACAGCTCCGCTGACGCGGTCGGCCGCCCAGCCGGGCTGATCCCGAAGCTTCGTACCGGGGTCGGGTTGCCCTTCCGCTTTATGACCTGTCCTGTCACAGCCTCCCCTGCTCATGAGGTGGTCGCAGTACGGATGCCGGAGGCCACCGACGATCAGGTCATGTGGCCTCCTACAGGCCCGATACCGCGGAACTCGCCGAGGGTTTCGCGGAGTTGGGGCAAACAGAGGGCGGGCAGGCCCTGAGAGGTCTGGACAACGAAGAAGGCCCAGGTCTCTGACCTGGGCCTTCTCTCAAGAGCGGATGACGGGAATCGAACCCGCGCTATAAGCTTGGGAAGCTCATGTTCTACCATTAAACTACATCCGCACGGCGGTCCAGATGCCTGGAATCCGTATCGTCGCCCACTCTACCCCATGATCGACCCCCGGTGAATTTGCCGCGGGGTCGTTGTTGTGTGTGGGGTGCACCAGGGCGTGTGGGTGCGGGAGTTGGGGCGTACCGTGTGGGTGCGGAGCGGCGGCTGGAGTGGGTCCCGATCATCCCCTAATGTGGCGATTCATCGCAGTATCGCTCGTTGGGGAAAGGGACTCGATGGAGCACACCGTCGTCCGTTGTGCCGAAGGGCACGTATTCAGTACCGCCTCCTTCCCGCTGCAGCACCTCGGTGCCGGCCGGATCGGGCCGGGGCGGCTGCTGCGGTGTCCGCGGTGCGCGCGGCTGAGGCAGGCCGTGCCCGTGGGGGCAGCGGTCAAGCGGTAGCGGAGACAGCGGACGGGCGCGCGGGCGCCGCTCTCGATTGGGGGTGGCCCGCGCGCTCTGCGTATCCTCGGGACGTGCTTCTCTCTGACAAAGACATCCGGGCCGAGATCGACAGCGGACGGGTTCGCATCGACCCGTTCGAGGAGTCGATGGTGCAGCCCTCCAGCATCGATGTACGTCTCGACCGGTTCTTCCGGGTGTTCGAGAACCACCGGTACGCCCACATCGACCCGGCCATCGAGCAGGCGGATCTGACGCGGATGGTCGAGCCGGAGGGGGACGAGGCCTTCATCCTGCATCCCGGTGAGTTCGTGCTCGCCTCCACGTACGAGGTCATCTCGCTGCCCGACGACATCGCCTCCAGACTGGAAGGGAAGTCCAGTCTCGGCCGGCTGGGGCTGGTGACCCATTCGACCGCAGGGTTCATCGACCCGGGGTTCTCCGGGCACGTGACCCTGGAGCTGTCGAACCTCGCCACGCTGCCGATCAAGCTCTGGCCGGGCATGAAGATCGGGCAGCTGTGCATGTTCCGGCTCAGCTCGCCCGCGGAGTTCCCGTACGGCAGCGAGCGGTACGGGTCCCGGTACCAGGGGCAGCGCGGCCCGACCGCCTCGCGCTCCTTCCAGAACTTCCACCGCACCCAGGTGAGGCACGAAGCATGAGTGACGGAGTACGAGAGAACCTCGACTACGAGGGGTTCGGGCGGGCCGTGCGGGAGCTCGCGCAGACCATCGCCGACGACGGCTACGAGCCCGACATCATCCTGAGCATCGCCCGCGGCGGGGTGTTCGTCGCGGGCGGGCTGGCGTACGCGCTCGACTGCAAGAACATCCACCTGGTGAACGTCGAGTTCTACACGGGTGTGGGCACCACCCTGGAGATGCCGGTCATGCTGGCGCCGGTGCCCGAGGCGATCGACTTCACCGACAAGAAGGTCCTCATCGCCGATGACGTGGCCGACACCGGGAAGACGCTGAAGCTCGTCCACGACTTCTGCCTGGGCCATGTCGCCGAGGTGCGGTCCGCCGTCATCTACGAGAAGTCCCACTCGCTCGTGAAGTGCGAGTACGTGTGGAAGAAGACCGACGAGTGGATCAACTTCCCGTGGTCCGTCGAGCCGCCCGTCGTGAAGCGTGAGGGGCAGGTGCTCGACGCCTGAGCCCACCGATACGTGGAAAGGCCCGCCGCGCAGTTCTTGCGCGGCGGGCCTTCGTGCTGGTGGGTGGTGGGGGGCGGCGCAGACGCCTAGATCGTGCCCAGCTTGATGATCGACAGCAGGGCGATCAGCTGGATCGCGGAGGCGCCCAGCGCCTTCGGCCACGGCAGGTCGTGGGACTTCGAGATCAGCGAGGTGAACAGGAAGCCCGCCGCCACCCAGGTGGCCCAGCCCAGGACCTGGACCAGTCCGTTGTCGCCGCCCAGGAACATGGCGAAGAGCAGGCGCGGGGCGTCCGTGAGCGACATGACCAGCATCGACAGGCCCACGGTCGGCTGCCAGGCCCCGTCGCCGCCCAGTTGGCGGGCCAGGGTGTGCGTGACCGCGCCCAGGAGCAGGCCGCAGATCAGGAAGGCCACGCCCGCCGACAGGACGATCGGGACGGCCTTCGAGAGGGTCGCGTTGATCACGTCCTTGCGGGCCTCGTCGAGGCCGAAGACCGCGAGCAGCCCGTAGAGGAAGGTCACGATCAGCGCCGGGCCCCAGACCGCGTAGTCGCGCATCTGGAGGAAGGTCTGCCCCGGCCGCGTCACGATGCCGCTGAGCAGTTCCTTCCACGGCAGCCGCGGGCCCGCCGGGGCGGCCGCGCCGGCGCCCGCCTGGTACGTCGCGCCCTGGCCGTACGGGTCCTCGCCGACGGCGAAGACCTGCGTGTGCCCCGGGTTGTCGTTCGTGTAGCCCCCGTGGCCTCCGCCGCCTCCCTGGCCGTACGGGGGCTGCGGCGCGTGCTGCTGCTGACCGTACGGGTCGAAGTACTCGGGCTCACCGTGGCCCGCGGCGCCCTGCTGCGGCCACTGCTGCTGCGGGGGCGGGCCCGCGGGAGGGTAGGGCTGCCGGCCGTACGGCGCCTGCGGGGGTTGCTGCGAGGCGTACGGCTGCTGCCGCGGGGGTTGTTGCGGGGTGCGGTTGTTGTCCCGGCCCCGTCCGATCCTGAATCCAGCCACGTGATCGAAAGTACCTGGTCCGGCGGGGCCCGGTGGCCGGGCGGCCGGATTCGTGGCCTTTGCGGCTGAGCTGTGACATCCCCTAGGGGAACCCCGGGGGGCTGTCCCCACCCCGGGGTGGCGGCCGCAGGGAGTCCGATTTACGTGGTCGCGCTCGATTCTGGGGGTTCTCGTTACATTGCCGACGGATTACGCACATATCGGGTCCGTAGCTTCGTATCCGTAGCCGCCCCCCACCGCAGAGCACGAGAAGAGCCCCGTCATGCGCAGCACCCGCCGTACCACCCTCCGCACCGCAGTCGTCGTCGCCGGTGCGGCCGCCGTCCTGGCCGTTCCGGTCGGGTCGGCCTTCGCGGATTCCCCGACCGTGCCGGAGCCGGAGGTGCTGCCCGGCATCGAGCAGCCGTCGGTGGACCCGTCGGTCGAGCCGTCCGTCGAGCCGCCGGTCAAGCCCGAGGTCGACCCGTCCGTGCCGCCGACGACCCCGCCGGTCAAGCCGCCGGTCAAGCCGGGCCAGGGCGTCCGGGCGTACGTCACCACCGTGAAGCTGGCGGACGGGTCCGTTGCCAAGGTCTACAAGATCGCCACCGACCACTTCGAGGCCGACATCTTCGCCGGCTCCACGAAGCTGGACACGCTCGTCAGCAAGGGCGGAGCGGCGGCGTACGGGCAGAACAACGGCCTGCACGTCGTGCTCCAGCCGAACGGCACCGTGACCTCGTGGATGGAGGGCGCGGACAAGCCGAAGCCGCCGGTCAAGCCGGAGGTCAAGCCGGAGGTCAAGCCGGAGGTCAAGAAGGAGAGCTCGGTGCGGATCACCATGCCCGACGGGCGGATCGCCAAGCTGGTCGACGGCCCGAAGGGCAAGCGCGTCGAGATCTCCATGCCGAACGGGAACGCGCTCGGCACGATCGACCTGAAGCGGCCGAGCGTGCTGAACGACGGCTGGACGTACAGGCTCGTCCAGGACGGCAAGCGCGTGAAGTTCGTCGTCATCGACGGCAAGGCCGGCGGGAACAGCTGGACGTACGACTTCGCGGGCAGGCTGATCGAGGAGTACAAGGTGGCCACCAAGCCGGAGCCGAAGAAGCCGGTCGCGGACCGGGTCGTTCCGAAGGGCGGCGTGAAGGCCGGTGCGGAGGGGGTGACCCCGCCGCAGGGCGACACCCCGGTGCTGCTCGCCGCGGGCGGCGGTATGGCCGCGGTGGGCGCCGCCGGGCTGGGCTTCGCCGTGCTGCGGCGTAACCAGGCCTGACGGCCGTGAACGCCGGAACGGCCGGTCCCCCGAGTGGGGGACCGGCCGTTCCGGCGTAGCACGGACTACTTGGCGTCCTCGGCCCCAGCCTCGCCGGCCTCGGCCTCCGGCGCCGCCTTGGCGTCGTCGGCCGTCTCGGCCTGCGCCTCGGCCTTGGCCTGGTCGGCCGTTTCGGCGTCCGCCTCCGGCGCTGCTTCGGTCTCCGCCTCAGCGGCGGC
>NZ_JBICYR010000004.1:0-316165 GCF_043201175.1 Streptomyces sp. NPDC048337 | reverse complement strand
GGCGGCCTCAGGCTCCGCGTGCGCCTCGGTGGCGGCGGCTTCGGTCTCCGCCTCAGCGGCGGCGGCCACAGGCTCAGCCTCTGCCTCGGCGGCGGCTTCGGTCTCCGCCTCAGCGGCGGCGGCCTCAGGCTCCGCGTGCGCCTCGGTGGCGGCGGCTTCGGTCTCCGCCTCAGCGGCGGCGGCCACAGGCTCAGCCTCTGCCTCGGCGGCGGCCTTGGTCTCGGCTTCCGCCGTCGCCTCAGCTTCGGCCTTGGCCTCCGCTTCGGCCTTCGCCTTGGCCTCGGCCTTCGCGGCGGCAGCAGCTTCGGCTTCGGCTTCGGCCTTGGCGGCAGCCTCCGCTTCCGCCTTCGCCTTGGCGGCGGCCTCCGCTTCGGCCTTCGCGGCGGCAGCGGCGGCGGCCTCGGCCTCCGCCTCGGCGGCGGCAAGGGCGGCCAGTTCCTCTTCCGTCGGACCCGGGGCCTTCACGGACTCCAGCAGCAGCTGGGCCACGTCCACGACCTGCACGGACTCCTTGGCCTGGCCGTCGTTCTTCTTGCCGTTGACCGAGTCGGTCAGCATGACCAGGCAGAACGGGCAGGCGGTGGAGACGATGTCCGGGTTCAGGGACAGGGCCTCGTCGACGCGCTCGTTGTTGATGCGCTTGCCGATCCGCTCCTCCATCCACATCCGCGCGCCACCGGCGCCACAGCAGAAGCCCCGCTCCTTGTGGCGGTGCATCTCCTGCTGCCGCAGGCCCGGAACGGCCGACATGATCTCGCGCGGCGGCGTGTAGACCTTGTTGTGCCGACCCAGGTAGCACGGGTCGTGGTACGTGATCAGGCCCTCGACCGGCGTCACCGGCGTCAGCCGGCCCTCGTCGATCAGGTGCTGGAGCAGCTGCGTGTGGTGGATGACCTCGTACTCGCCGCCGAGCTGCGGGTACTCGTTCGCGATGGTGTTGAAGCAGTGCGGGCAGGTCGAGACGATGCGCTTCGCCGACTTCGGCTTCTTGGTCTCCGGGTCGTCGTCGTCCTCGCCGAACGCCATGTTCAGCATGGCCACGTTCTCCTGGCCCAGCTGCTGGAACAGCGGCTCGTTGCCCAGGCGGCGCGGCGAGTCACCGGTGCACTTCTCGTCGCCGCCCATGATCGCGAACTTGACGCCCGCGATGTTCAGCAGCTCCGCGAAGGCCTTCGTGGTCTTCTTGGCCCGGTCCTCCAGGGCGCCCGCGCAGCCGACCCAGTACAGGTAGTCGAACTCCGAGAGGTCCTCCGCGTCCTTGCCGATGATCGGGACCTCGAAGTCCACCTCCTTGGTCCACTCGACGCGCTGCTTCTTGGCCAGGCCCCAGGGGTTGCCCTTCTTCTCCAGGTTCTTGAGCATCGTGCCCGCCTCCGACGGGAACGCGCTCTCGATCATCACCTGGTAGCGCCGCATGTCGACGATGTGGTCGATGTGCTCGATGTCGACCGGGCACTGCTCCACGCACGCACCGCAGGTGGTGCAGGACCACAGCACGTCCGGGTCGATGACGCCGTTCTCCTCGGCGGTGCCGATCAGCGGCCGCTCGGCCTCGGCCAGCGCCGTCGCCGGGACGTCCTTCAGCTGCTCGGCGGAGGCCTTCTCCTCGCCCTCCATGGTCTTGCCGCCGCCGGCCAGCAGGTACGGGGCCTTGGCGTGCGCGTGGTCGCGCAGCGACATGATCAGGAGCTTCGGGGACAGCGGCTTGCCGGTGTTCCAGGCCGGGCACTGCGACTGGCAGCGACCGCACTCCGTACATGTGGAGAAGTCGAGGATGCCCTTCCAGGAGAACTGCTCGACCTGGGAGACGCCGAAGACGTCGTCCTCGCCCGGCTCCTCGAAGTCGATCTCCTTGCCGCCGCTGGTCATCGGCTGCAGGGCGCCGAGGGCGGTGGAACCGTCCGCGTTGCGCTTGAACCAGATGTTCGGGAAGCCGAGGAAGCGGTGCCAGGCGACACCCATGTTGGTGTTGAGCGAGACCGTGATCATCCAGGTGAAGGACGTGACGATCTTGAGTGCCGCGAAGAAGTACGTGAGGTGCTGGATGGTGCTCAGGTCCAGCCCGTCGAGGGCGGCGATCAGCGGGTACGAGGCGAAGAAGCCCGGCTCCCAGCCGCTGACGTGGTGCTGGACGCCCTCCAGCGCGCGCAGCGTCATGATGCAGACGCCGACGATCAGGATGACGGCCTCGACGAAGTACGCCTGGCCCGTCTTGGAGCCCGTGAAACGGGACTTGCGTCCCGCCCCGCCCGGCCGGTTCAGCTGCCGGATCACGATCAGGGTCACGATGCCGAGCACGGTCATCAGGCCGAGGAACTCGGTGAAGATCTCGTACGGCAGCCAGTCGCCGATGATCGGGATCAGCCAGTCGGCCTGGAAGAGCTGACCGAAGGCGTTGACGATGGTCAGCAGCAGCGAGAAGAAGCCCACCGCCACGAACCAGTGCGCGAACCCGACGATGCCCCAGCGGTTCATGCGGGTGTGGCCGAGGAACTCCTTGGCCAGCGTGATGGTGCGCTGCTTGGGGTCGCCGGTGCGCGTGCCCGCGGGCACTGGCTGGCCGAGGCGCACGAAGTGGTAGATCTGCGCGATGGCACGGCCGAACAGCGCGACGGCTACCACCGTGATGACCAGCGACACGATGATCGCGGCGAGTTGCATGGGGGGGCTCCTCGGGCGGCACTTACTAAGCGGTAACTTATTGAGTCAAGGCATGAGGTTACCGACTCCCGACGCCGCAATGTAGCTGAGCGAGCGGTGATCTGTGTCGCTCAGGCATGCCTTTGCCGGTAGGCGGCCCGCGGGGTCTGCGCGAGGATCGCCAGGTCCATCCCCAGCCAGTGGTTCTCCACATAGTGTCGGTCCAGCAGGGCCATTTCCTCCCAGGGCAGGTCGGAGCGCGCGCTGACCTGCCACAAGCCGGTCATTCCAGGGCGTACGAGCAGCCTGTCGCAGCGGTCCGTACGGGCTTCCGGGCGCGGGCCTACCAGGGACATCTCCCCGCGGAGCACGTTGAGCAGCTGGGGCAGCGCGTCCAGCGCGCAGCGCTCCACCGCGGCTCCGACGCGGCCTCCCGGGGTGGTGCGGAACCGCCAGGTCCGGAACGGCCGCCCGGCCAGGCCCGCCGCGGGCTCCCGTAGGAAGACCCGCCCGCCCTGCGTCGCGTACAGCAGCCCCGCGACCGCGGCCAGGGCCGGCGCGAGCAGGACCGTCAGGAACGCCGCTCCGACGAGGTCGACCACCCGCTTCGCCGGCGGGGCGGTAAGTGTTGGCGGCATGCCAGCACGTTGCCGCACGCCGCCGTCGGGGGTCGGGTGGCGCGCGGCCGGGTCCCCCGCACGGCCCCGCCGGGGCAGGGTTGCGCGTAAGCGGCAGCTAAAGGTTGAGTCCCCTCGACTCAGGTCTGTTGACGCCGGCGCGGCGGTACGGCATCCTTGAGTCTGTTCCACTCAAGTCAGCTGGAGGAATCGAAATGGCACGTGCGGTCGGCATCGACCTGGGCACCACTAACTCCGTCGTCAGCGTTCTGGAAGGCGGCGAGCCCACCGTCATCACCAACGCCGAGGGCGCCAGGACCACGCCGTCCGTCGTCGCCTTCGCCAAGAACGGCGAGGTCCTCGTCGGCGAGGTGGCCAAGCGCCAGGCGGTCACGAACGTGGACCGGACCATCCGCTCCGTCAAGCGCCACATGGGCACTGACTGGAAGATCAACCTGGATGGCAAGGACTTCAACCCGCAGCAGATGAGCGCCTTCATCCTGCAGAAGCTGAAGCGCGACGCCGAGGCCTACCTGGGCGAGAAGGTCACGGACGCGGTCATCACCGTCCCGGCCTACTTCAACGACTCCGAGCGCCAGGCGACGAAGGAGGCCGGCGAGATCGCCGGTCTGAACGTCCTGCGCATCGTCAACGAGCCGACGGCCGCCGCCCTGGCCTACGGTCTCGACAAGGACGACCAGACCATTCTCGTCTTCGACCTCGGTGGCGGCACCTTCGACGTGTCGCTCCTGGAGATCGGCGACGGCGTCGTCGAGGTCAAGGCCACCAACGGTGACAACCACCTCGGTGGTGACGACTGGGACCAGCGCGTCGTCGACTACCTCGTGAAGCAGTTCAACAACGGCCACGGCGTCGACCTGTCCAAGGACAAGATGGCGCTCCAGCGTCTGCGCGAGGCCGCCGAGAAGGCGAAGATCGAGCTGTCCTCCTCCACGGAGACCTCGATCAACCTGCCCTACATCACGGCCTCCGCCGAGGGCCCGCTGCACCTGGACGAGAAGCTCACGCGCGCCCAGTTCCAGCAGCTCACCGCGGACCTGCTCGAGCGCTGCAAGACCCCGTTCCACAACGTCATCAAGGACGCCGGCATCCAGCTGTCCGAGATCGACCACGTGGTCCTGGTCGGCGGCTCCACCCGTATGCCGGCCGTCGCCGAGCTCGTCAAGGAGCTCACCGGCGGTCAGGACGCCAACAAGGGCGTCAACCCGGACGAGGTCGTCGCCATCGGCGCGACCCTGCAGGCCGGTGTGCTCAAGGGTGAGGTCAAGGACGTCCTGCTCCTCGACGTGACCCCGCTGTCCCTCGGTATCGAGACCAAGGGCGGCATCATGACCAAGCTCATCGAGCGCAACACCACGATCCCGACCAAGCGGTCGGAGATCTTCACGACGGCCGAGGACAACCAGCCGTCCGTGCAGATCCAGGTCTACCAGGGTGAGCGCGAGATCGCGGCGTACAACAAGAAGCTCGGCATGTTCGAGCTGACGGGCCTGCCCCCGGCCCCGCGTGGCGTCCCGCAGATCGAGGTCTCCTTCGACATCGACGCGAACGGCATCATGCACGTCACGGCCAAGGACCTTGGCACGGGCAAGGAGCAGAAGATGACCGTCACCGGCGGCTCCTCGCTCGGCAAGGACGAGGTCGACCGCATGCGCCAGGAGGCGGAGCAGTACGCGGACGAGGACCTCCGCCGCAAGGAGGCGGCCGAGTCCCGCAACCAGGGCGAGCAGCTCGTCTACCAGACGGAGAAGTTCGTCAAGGACAACGAGGACAAGGTCCCGGCCGAGGTCAAGACCGAGGTCGAGGCGGCTGTCGCCGAGCTCAAGGAGACCCTGAAGGGCGAGGACACGGCCGAGATCCGCACCGCGACCGAGAAGCTCGCCGCGGTCAGCCAGAAGCTCGGCCAGGCCATCTACGCCGACGCCCAGGCCGCTCAGGGTGCGGCCGGCGCCGCCGGTGACGCGGGCCAGGCCAAGGCCGACGACGACGTCGTCGACGCCGAGATCGTCGACGACGAGAAGCCGAAGGGCGGCGCTGCCTGATGTCGGAGGAGACCCCGGGCTTCGACGAGAAGCCCGAAGTCCCCGCCGACGGCACGCCCGACGAGCCGAAGGCCGCCGACTCCGCCGACAAGGCGGAGGGGGCGGCTCCGGCCGGGGGATCTGCAGAGGCCGTCGGCCAGGAAACAGCCCTGCTGGCGCAGCTGGACCAGGCCCGTATGGCGCTGGGCGAGCGCACCGGGGACCTCCAGCGGCTCCAGGCGGAGTACCAGAACTACCGCCGCCGGGTGGAACGGGACAGGATCACCGTCAAGGAGATCGCGGTCGCGTCCCTCCTGACGGAGCTGCTCCCGACCCTGGACGACATCGGCCGGGCGCGGGAGCATGGCGAGCTGGTCGGCGGCTTCAAGTCGGTGGCCGAATCGCTGGAGACGGTCGCCGCCAAGATGGGTCTGCAGCAGTTCGGCAAGGAGGGCGAGCCCTTCGACCCGACGATCCACGAGGCCCTGATGCACTCGTACGCGCCGGACGTCACCGAGACGACCTGCGTGGCGATCCTGCAGCCTGGGTACCGGATCGGCGAGCGTACGATCCGCCCCGCGCGGGTCGCGGTGGCCGAGCCCCAGCCGGGCACGGCTCCCAAGTCCGAGTCGGCCGAGGCCGACACGCCGTCGGACAAGGACACGGATGCCCCCGACAAGGGCTGATGTTGAACCAGTAGAGGCACGAGAGGAGGGACACCGGGGATGAGCACGAAGGACTTCGTCGAGAAGGACTACTACAAGGTCCTCGGTGTCCCGAAGGACGCCACCGAGGCCGAGATCAAGAAGGCGTACCGGAAGCTGGCGCGCGAGTTCCACCCGGACGCCAACAAGGGCGACGCCTCGGCCGAGGAGCGCTTCAAGGAGATCTCCGAGGCGAACGACATCCTCGGCGACGCGAAGAAGCGCAAGGAGTACGACGAGGCGCGAGCCCTGTTCGGCAACGGAGGGTTCCGCCCCGGGCCGGGCGGCGCCGGCGGTTCCTTCAACTTCGACCTCGGTGACCTCTTCGGGGGTCAGCAGCAGGGCGGCGCGGGCGGCGGCTTCGGCGGCGGCCTGGGCGATGTCTTCGGCGGCCTGTTCAACCGCGGCGCCGGCGCCGGTGCGGGGACCCGCACCCAGCCGCGCCGCGGCCAGGACATCGAGTCGGAGGTCACCCTCTCCTTCACGGAGGCGGTGGACGGGGCCACGGTCCCGCTCCGGATGTCCTCGCAGGCCCCCTGCAAGGCCTGCTCGGGTACCGGCGACAAGAACGGCACCCCCCGGGTGTGCCCGACCTGCGTCGGCACCGGCCAGGTCTCGCGGGGCAGCGGCGGCGGCTTCTCGCTGACCGACCCCTGCGCGGACTGCAAGGGCCGCGGCCTGATCGCGGAGAACCCCTGCGAGGTCTGCAAGGGCAGCGGCCGCGCCCGCAGCTCCCGCACCATGCAGGTCAGGATCCCGGCGGGCGTCTCCGACGGCCAGCGGATCCGCCTGCGCGGCAAGGGCGCGCCGGGCGAGCGCGGCGGTCCCGCGGGCGACCTCTACGTGGTGGTCCACGTCGACTCCCACCCGGTCTTCGGCCGCAAGGGCGACAACCTGACGGTGACCGTGCCGGTGACGTTCGCGGAAGCCGCCCTGGGCGCCGACATCAAGGTCCCGACCCTGAACGGCCCCTCGGTGACGCTGAAGCTGCCGCCGGGCACCCCGGGCGGCCGCACCATGCGGGCCCGCGGCAAGGGCGCGGTCCGCAAGGACGGCACCCGCGGCGATCTGCTGGTGACGGTGGAGGTCGCGGTTCCGACGGAGCTGTCGGACAAGGCCCGTGAGGCCCTGGAGATGTACCGCGAGGCGACGGGGTCGCAGGACCCGCGCTCCGCGCTGTTCGAGTCCGCGAAGGGAGCATGACATGGACGGCCGCCGACGACAGTCCTCCCGTTTGGGTGGGGGCTACCAGCTCACCGACGAGACCCCGGTCTACGTGATCTCGGTGGCCGCCCAGCTCTCGGGTCTGCATCCGCAGACCCTCCGCCAGTACGACCGACTCGGTCTGGTCTCCCCGGACCGTACGGCCGGTCGCGGCCGGCGCTATTCGGCCCGTGACATCGAACTGCTCCGCACGGTGCAGGCGCTGTCCCAGGACGAGGGCATCAACCTGGCGGGCATCAAGCGGATCATCGAGCTGGAGAACCAGGTCGCCGCGCTCCAGCAGCGCGTGGCCGAGCTCTCCGCCGCCGTCGAGGGCGCGGCCGTCGCCATGCAGCAGCGCGAGGCCCAGGTCCACGCCTCCTACCGCCGCGACCTGGTCCCGTACCAGCCCCCGCAGCCGGGCAACGCCCTGGTCGTCTGGCGCCCCGCGCCTAAGCGCCCGATGGACTGACGAGCACGCGGAAGGCCCCGCCCGATACCGGGCGGGGCCTTCGCGTCGTGTACGGGCGCCCTGAACGGCTCAGGGCCGCGGCTCCCGGCTCGGCCCCGAGGTTTGGCCCAGGATGCCCGACTGGGCTATCAGGAAGCCGAGTTGGGCGCGGCTGCCGCTGCCGAGGGCGGTGGCCAGTTTGGCGATGTGCGCGCGGCAGGTGCGTACGTTCATGCCCAGCCGGCGCGCGATGGCCTCGTCCACGTGGCCCTCGACCAGGAGTTGGGCGATGGAGCGCTGGACGCCGGAGATGCCCGACGGCGTCGGGTCGTACGGGATCTGCTCGTTGAGCGGGGTGGCGCGGCGCCACAGCTGCTCGAAGACCCGGACCAGGTAGCGGACGAGGGCCGGGTGGCGGAGCTCCAGGGCGATCTGCTGGTCGTCGCTGGCCGGGATGAAGGCGACCGACTCGTCGCAGATGATGAGCCGTTCGACGAGCTCCTCCAGGGTGCGGATCTCGACCTTTCCGCTGGCCATGCGGTCGACGTAGGCCATCGTGCCGCGGCTGTGGCGCACCGTGTGCTGGTAGAGGGTGCGCATGCTGACGCCGCGCCGGATGAGCGGCTGATCACGTTCTATCGCCTGGTTGAGAATGTTCTCCGAACGCCCCCCGCCCGGCTGAATGGTCAGCATTTCGGCCTGGCACTCCGCGGTGGCCACATTGAGTGCCGCGTTGATCCTGTTGAATCCCTCCAGCACGGTGATGGCGTGCGTGGGTGCGGGAGTCAGCGCGCTGATGGCCATGAATGGCTCAAACGCTTCGGTGAGCTCTATCGAGGAGCGCCTGCGTTGCAGGATCTCCCGTTCCAGCGGGTGAAGTCGCTGGGCAAGTGCCACCGAAGGCGGAACCGGGCGAAGCCAGTTGTCGTCATCGGGATCAGGGTGCAGCAGCGCGAATTCCAGCAGGCAGGGCGTCTGCTCGACTTCCTCGCGGGCGATTCGGCCGGAGCTGAGCGCGCTGGCGTACAGCTCGGCCCCGAGATCGCACAGATCCGTCACGGCATGGGGATGTGTCTGGTTCGTGCGCATAGTCGGCAAATCTCCCACCCCCAGGGTCCTGCATGTACAGGAACATGATGCATCGCCACGGTGGCAATGGCGTGGCTCGATAAGTCATCGTCTGAGATGCGGGGGAGAGGAATCCATCAAGTGAGGACAACGTCGACCATGTACAAGAAATTGGCTCGCTCGGTGGCTGCCATTGCTCTCTCTACGGCCGCTGCTGTCGGTGGAATCTCGCTCGCGGACAGCGGCTGGGGCAGCGCTCCCGCCGACAGTGGTTGGGGTGCCGGCCCGATCGGCAATGACAGCGGATGGGGATCTCCCGGAACGAACGACAGCGGCTGGGGCAGCGCGCCGGTGGGCGCGCAGTCTGACAGTGGCTGGGGTGTGGGTGGGAAGTCCACGAACGCATGACCCCCGACGACCGCGGTTTCCGCCGCGAAATGGCCTCCGCCTACCGGTCGGGATGGCAGTTCATCGACCTGGCCACGGCAATCCCGTACCCCGGGGACTCGCTGATGGTCACCCTGTTCGGCCAACCCATCGTCGTCGTGCGCGAGGAGGACGAGGACGTACGTGCGTACCGGTGCCTGCGCCGCCCCCGAGGCGCGCCGCAGCCCGTCCGCTGCGAGGTGCGCTACGGAATGGTCTTCGTCAATCTTGATCAGCGCGACCACCAGCTCTTCGAACCCGATATCACCACCGCCACCCCCCGCAGTGCCTGAAGCGATTCCCCCGTCGTTGCAGATCGCTCAGGTGCTACCCCCACACAACGGCGCCATCGTGGACCTGACCACGATGGCGCCGTTGTGCTGTCCGCGTACAGACGCGGACCGGACAAGATGAAGAATCAACGGCCGGGTGGCGTACGGCCGGCTACGCGCGCCCCATGGCCCGGTCCAGCGTGATCTCCATGACCACCCGGTCGGGATTGGGTGAGGGCATCCGCCCGTAGCGCTCGGCGTAGCGCGCCACCGCGTCGGCGACCGACGCCTCGTCCGTACGGATCACCGCGCGCCCCTCCAGGGTGGCCCAGCGGCGCCCCTCCATCTGGCAGACCGCGACCCGGGCCCCGCCCGGCCGCAGGGCCTGGGCCGCCAGGATGTTGCGCACCTTCTTGCTGTGCTTGTTGCTGATCACCCGGGCCAGACCCGCCTCCGGGTCGTACGTGACGCCCACCGGCACCACGTGCGGCGTGCCGTCGGGGCGCGGGGTGGTCAGCGTGCAGACGTGCCGCTCCCGCCAGAAGGCGAGGTACTCGGGCGTCGGGTTGAGTACGTCATGGGACATGGCCGAAGGGTACGGCCGGAGGGTGCCAATCCCTGCCTTCAGGTGCCTTGAGTGGAATAGACTCAACTTTACGTAGGTTGTATCTGTCATAGTTCTGCCACTGCCTCGATTGCCTCCGGAGAGGAGAAGCCACCTGTGGACGCCGAGCTGACGAACAAGAGCCGGGACGCGCTGAACGCGGCCACCAGCAGGGCCGTCAAGGACGGTCACGCCGATCTCACCCCCGCGCACCTGCTGCTGGCCCTGCTCGCCGGCGAGGACAACGAGAACATCACCGACCTCCTGGCTGCCGCCGACGCCGACCAGGCCGCCGTACGCAACGCGGCGGAGCGGCTGCTCGCCGCCCTGCCCAGCGTCACCGGCTCCACCGTCGCGCCCCCGCAGCCCACCCGCGAGCTGCTCGCCGTACTCGCCGAGGCGGACGCCGCAGCGGGCCGGCTCGGCGACGACTACCTCTCCACCGAGCACCTGCTCATCGCCATCGCCGCCAAGGGCGGCGCGGCCGGCGAGGCCCTTTCCACCCAGGGCGCGACAGCGAAGAAGCTGCTGGACGCCTTCCAGAACGCACGAGGAGCACGGCGGGTGACCACCCCCGACCCCGAGGGCCAGTACAAGGCCCTGGAGAAGTTCGGCACGGACTTCACGGCAGCCGCCCGCGAGGGCAAGCTCGACCCGGTCATCGGCCGCGACCAGGAGATCCGGCGCGTCGTCCAGGTCCTGTCGCGCCGTACGAAGAACAACCCGGTGCTCATCGGCGAGCCCGGCGTCGGCAAGACGGCCGTCGTCGAGGGCCTGGCCCAGCGCATCGTCAAGGGCGACGTCCCCGAGTCCCTGAAGAACAAGCGGCTCGTCTCCCTGGACCTCGGGGCGATGGTCGCCGGCGCCAAGTACCGCGGCGAGTTCGAGGAGCGGCTCAAGACGGTCCTCGCGGAGATCAAGTCCAGCGACGGCCAGATCATCACCTTCATCGACGAGCTGCACACCGTCGTCGGCGCGGGCGCCGGCGGCGACTCCGCCATGGACGCGGGCAACATGCTCAAGCCCATGCTGGCCCGCGGCGAGCTGCGCATGGTCGGCGCGACCACCCTCGACGAGTACCGCGAGCGCATCGAGAAGGACCCGGCGCTGGAGCGGCGCTTCCAGCAGGTGCTGGTCGCCGAGCCCTCCGTCGAGGACACCATCGCGATCCTGCGCGGGCTCAAGGGCCGCTACGAGGCCCACCACAAGGTGCAGATCAACGACAGCGCGCTCGTCGCCGCCTCGACCCTCTCCGACCGGTACATCACCTCCCGCTTCCTCCCCGACAAGGCCATCGACCTCGTCGACGAGGCCGCCTCCCGCCTCCGCATGGAGATCGACTCCTCCCCGCTGGAGATCGACGAGCTCCAGCGCTCGGTCGACCGCCTGAGGATGGAGGAGCTGGCGCTGAAGAACGAGTCCGACCCGGCCTCCCTGGAGCGCCTGGACAAGATCCGCAAGGACCTGGCGGACAAGGAGGAGGACCTGCGGGGCCTGACCGCCCGCTGGGAGAAGGAGAAGCAGTCCCTCAACCGCGTCGGCGAGCTCAAGGAGCGCCTGGACGACCTGCGCGGGCAGGCCGAGCGCGCCCAGCGCGACGGGGACTTCGACGCCGCCTCCAAGCTGCTCTACGGGGAGATCCCGACCCTGGAGCGCGAGCTGGCGGAGGCCACCGAGGCCGAGGCCGAGGTCTCGAAGGACACGATGGTCAAGGACGAGGTCGGCCCGGACGACATCGCGGACGTGGTCGGCGCCTGGACCGGCATCCCGGCCGGCCGCCTCCTCGAAGGCGAGACCCAGAAGCTGCTCCGCATGGAGGACGAGCTGGGCCGCCGCCTGATCGGCCAGACCGAGGCCGTACGGGCCGTCTCGGACGCCGTGCGCCGCACCCGCGCCGGGATCGCCGACCCGGACCGGCCGACCGGCTCCTTCCTCTTCCTGGGCCCCACGGGCGTGGGCAAGACCGAGCTGGCCAAGGCCCTCGCGGACTTCCTCTTCGACGACGAGCGGGCCATGGTCCGCATCGACATGTCGGAGTACTCCGAGAAGCACAGCGTGGCCCGCCTCGTCGGCGCCCCGCCCGGCTACGTCGGCTACGAGGAGGGCGGCCAGCTCACCGAGGCCGTCCGCCGCCGCCCGTACAGCGTGGTGCTCCTGGACGAGGTGGAGAAGGCCCACCCCGAGGTCTTCGACATCCTGCTCCAGGTCCTGGACGACGGCCGCCTCACGGACGGCCAGGGCCGCACCGTGGACTTCCGCAACGCCATCCTGGTCCTCACCTCGAACCTGGGCAGCCAGTTCCTCGTGGATCCGGTGACCCCGCCGGACCAGAAGAAGCAGCAGGTCCTGGACGTGGTGCGGGCGAGCTTCAAGCCGGAGTTCCTCAACCGCCTGGACGACCTGGTGGTCTTCTCCGCGCTGACGGGCGACGAGCTCGCGCACATCGCGCAGCTCCAGATCGGCCGGCTCGCGAAGCGCCTGGCCGACCGGCGCCTGACCCTGGACGTCACGCCCGAGGCCCTGGCCTGGCTGGCCGACAAGGGCAACGACCCGGCCTACGGCGCCCGCCCGCTGCGCCGCCTGATCCAGACGGCCATCGGCGACCGCCTGGCGAAGGAGATCCTCTCGGGCGAGGTCCGCGACGGCGACACCGTACGGGTCGACGTGGCGGGCGAGGACCTGCTGGTCGGCAAGGCGCTGTAGCCGCCGGGCGGGGCCGCCTCACTCCGCCTCGAAGCGGACCGTCGCGGTGGTCCCGACCTCCGGGGTGATGCGCAGCCGCAGCCCGGCCGCCCGGCCGGGCTGCGCGGCCTCGTACACGAGGGCGACGCAGCCCTCGCTCTCCGGGTCGTAGCCGTCCGGGTGGGGCCCCGGGCAGGCCACGGGCTCCGCCGGCCGGTGGAACGACGCGAGCCAGGCATCGACGTCGCGGTGCTCCATCCGGAAGGTGCCGGTGACCCGGTCGCACTTCCCGTCCCGGAAGCCCGGGGGCGGGGCGAGACGGGCGAACCGAAGGGCCTCGGGACAGGCGGCGGCGGTGCCCTGCTGCGCCTCGTAGGCGTCGTGGGCCCCGTAGTCGTCCAGGGAGGTCCACAGCCACGCCGGCAGCCCGGCGCAGAAGGCGAGTGCGGCGGCCGTCGGCAGCCACATGACCAGCCTCAACGTACGCGGGATCATCCGACGCCCTCCTTACCCGGTTCCTACTCCTGTCCGCCCGGAGCGGATCGTACGTGCGGGGCTGGACACGGGGTGGGCGGGATGGGGGAGGATGCAGTTATCCGCACGAAGGGAAGTACACGGTGAGCATCGACCCGGCCTCGATTCCGAACTTCGGAGGGCAGCAGCCCGATCCGCAGGCCACAGGACCGGCGGGCCCCGTCGTCCCCGACCAGGATCTGGTCAAGCAGCTGCTGGAGCAGATGGAGCTCAAGTACGTCGTCGACGACGAGGGTGACCTCGCGGCGCCGTGGGAGGAGTTCCGCACGTACTTCATGTTCCGCGGCGAGAACGAGCAGCAGGTCTTCTCGGTGCGGACCTTCTACGACCGTCCGCACAAGATCGAGGAGAAGCCGCAGCTGCTCGAGTCGATCGACGACTGGAACCGCCGCACCCTGTGGCCGAAGGTCTACAGCCACACCCATGACGACGGCTCGGTCCGTCTGATCGGTGAGGCGCAGATGCTGATCGGCACCGGCGTCAACCTGGAGCACTTCGTCTCCTCCACGGTGAGCTGGGTCCGCGCCTCCATCGAATTCGACAAGTGGCTCGTCGAGCAGTTCGGCCTGGAGAAGGACATCGACTCCACCGACGGCGACGACGACGGCGAGAAGAACGGCGACGCCAACTAGTCCCCCGGTCACCCGCCGCTAAAGCGGTACGCGCGCCACGAGCATCAGGTAGAGCCCGTAGGCGTAACCGAGCCCGGCCAGCCCCACGGTCACCAGGACCGCGGTGCGCGGCCGGGCTCGTGCCATGACGGCGGCCACCGGCAGCAGCAGCGGGAAGGCGGGGAGCAGGAACCGTGGCTTCGACTCGAAGAAGCCGGCCCCGCCGAAGGTGATCACCAGCAGTATCGCCGTGTAGGCGAGCAGCGGCAGCGGGGTCCGGTCCAGCAACAGCAGCAGCGCCAGCAGCCCGGCCGCGGCCAGCAGGGCCACGGTCACGGTGGTGGCGAGCGGCACGTGCCCGCCGGTCAGCACCCGCTCCGCCGAGCGCAGCGCCCCGCCGCCGAAGTCGAAGCGGGAGCCCCAGTTCCGCTGCACGGCGAAGTACCCGCCGAGGGGATCACGCACGTGGATCCCGACGGCCAGGACGTACGCCGCCCAGCCCACGGGGGCCAGCAGCCCGGCCGCCCACACCTCGGGGGCGCGGGACCTGCGGACGAGGATCGCGTGGAGGGCCATGGCCGAGGCGGCGGCCGCGACGGCGAGCCCGGTGGGCCGGGTCAGCCCGGCGAGCACGGCGAGGCCGGCCGCCCACATCCAGTGGCCCCGCAGCAGGGCGTACAGGGCCCAGGCGGCGAGCGCGGCGAGCACCGGCTCGGTATAGGCCAGGGACAGTACGACGGAGTGCGGCAGGGCCGCCCACAGCCCCACGAGCAGCAGCCCGGCGCGCGGCCCGATCACCAGCTCACCGACCCGGTAGACGCCGACGGCGGCGACGGCGGCGCAGACCCAGGCGATCAGGATCCCGGCGGGGAGGAGCCCGCCGGGCAGCACGGCGGCGACCGCCCGCATCAGGGCGGGGAAGAGCGGGAAGAAGGCGTAGTCGCTCTGGATGTACCCGGTGCCGGTCACGGCGTCGGGCCACATCTGGGTCCGGCCGTAGCCGTTCGCGGCGATCCCGAGGTACCAGACGGAGTCCCAGGAGCGGCCGAGCACCTTGAGCGGGTCCCGACCGGCCCACCAGGAGCCCAGGGTGAGCACCAACACCCCGGCTCCGCGTACGGCGGCGAACACCCCGAGTGCGATCACGGTCGTCGGCGCGGCCGACCGCACGAACCGGACCGCGCGGATCTCCAAGGGCGACGCGGTCACCGTCGCTCTGCCCGTTGCCATGTATCCCGACTTTCCAGCTCGTGTGACGACGCTCACCCTTTGGTGAGGGCTCCGGGCATGTGCACGACCGCCAGCTTCACACCGCCCTCAGTCACCCCGCAACCACCCGCCGGAACCGACACCCCCGTCGGCCCCCGGCTCTAGAGCCGGGCCAGCCGGGAGGCGGCCTCCTGGAGTACTTCGGTCCGCTTGCAGAAGGCCCAGCGGACCTGGGTGGCTCCGGCGGAGGTGTCGTCGTAGAAGACCTGGTTCGGGATGGCGACCACGCCGCAGCGCTCGGGCAGGGCCCGGCAGAAGGCGAGGCCGTCCTTCTCGCCGAGGGGGGTGATGTCGGTGGTGATGAAGTACGTGCCTTGCGGGCGGTAGACCTCGAAGCCGGCCGCAGTGAGGCCGTCGGCGAGGATGTCGCGCTTGGCGGCCAGGTCCGCGCGGAAGGCGTCGTAGTAGCTGTCGGGGAGGGCGAGGGCCTCGGCGATCGCGTACTGGAAGGGGCCCGAGGAGACGTAGGTCAGGAACTGCTTCGCGGAGCGGACCGCCGTCACCAGCTCCGGGGGCGCGGTGACCCAGCCGACCTTCCAGCCGGTGAAGGAGAAGGTCTTGCCGGCGGAGGAGATCGTGACCGTGCGCTCGCGCATGCCCGGGAGGCCCGCCAGCGGCGTGTGGGCGCCCTCGAAGACCAGGTGCTCGTAGACCTCGTCGGTGATGACGAGGAGGTCCCGCTCGACGGCGAGCTCCGCGACGGCCGCGAGCTCCGCCGGGCTCAGGACCGTGCCCGTGGGGTTGTGCGGGGTGTTCAGCAGGAGCAGCCGGGTGCGCGGGGTGACGGCGGCGCGCAGCTCGTCCAGGTCCAGGGCGAAGGCCCCGGAGTGCGGGCGCAGGGTGACGGGGACCCGTGCGGCGCCGGCCATCGCGATGCAGGCCGCGTAGGAGTCGTAGAAGGGTTCGAGGGCGATGACCTCGTCACCCGGTTCGAGGAGGGCGAGGAGGGAGGCGGCGATGGCCTCCGTGGCGCCCGCGGTGACCAGGACCTCGGTGTCGGGGTCGTAGGACAGCCCGTAGAAGCGCTCCTGGTGGGCGGCGACGGCCGTACGGAGCTCGGGGATGCCTGGGCCCGGCGGGTACTGGTTGCCGAGGCCGGTGAGGACCGCGCGGGAGGCCGCCTCGGCGATCTCCGCCGGGCCGTCGGTGTCGGGGAAGCCCTGGCCCAGGTTGATCGACCCGGTGCGGGCGGCCAACGCGGACATCTCCGCGAAGATCGTCGTGCCGAAGGCCGCGAGGCGGCGGTTCAGGAAGGGGCGGTCGCTGCCCACGGGTGCGCTCATGGGCGCCATCCTGGGGGGAACCTCTGGACTTGCTCAAGTGTGCTTTGGGCCGCGTGGCCTGCGGGCATCCCCCTGTCACGCGGGACGCGGGGATCCCGCTCCCCCGGGAAGACCGGGGTGTGAGAGAGGGGGCGGACATGGAGTTCGTCTTCGTAGGGATCGGTTTTCTCGTCCTTTTCGTCTTGGCGTTGATCGCGTTGCGAGGGTTCAAGAGGGGCTTCAGCGGTTCGTCGTCCGGTTCCGGCTGCAGCAGTAGCAGCAGCTGGTGGGGAGGCGACGGCGGGTCTTCCTCCTGCGGATCCTCCTCGTCCTGCGGTGGATCTTCGTCCTGCGGCGGTGGCGGGGGGTGCGGTTCCAGCTGACACGGGGCAGCTGGCACCGCGCGGACGGGGGCGTCCGGCGGTCCGACTTCCGTCGGGCGCCCTCCCGTTCGCGCGTGCATCAGAACGTGCATCACAACGTGCATCACGGCGCGCTGGACGCGACGTGTTGAACACGTGAACTGCGAAGCCCCCGGGGGGATGTAAACCCCGTCAAGTTGGGTAAAAACGCTGTGAGTGCCGTGCCTTTCATGATTCCCTCGGTTGAGTAGACCAGTCCCCGGACCTCCCGGGACTTCCTGTGGACCCGTGCCGGTGTCCCCCCACCCGTTGACTACCGCTGGCGGGCCCCGGCCCATCTCCCTCGCGCGTTTGCGGAGCCGACTCATGCTCACGACCCTCCAGACCACCTATACCGACACGCGTGCCGCCGATCTCGCCTGGGCCCTGGGTCGGGACCGGCTGCCCGCCCTGGCCGTACTGAACCTCGAACTGTCGGGCGCGAAGGTGGAGTTGCGCCTGCTCGGCGCCTCCCATCAGGTGCTCCTGGAGGAGGGCGAGGTGCTCTGCTCGGAGACGGTCGCCTGCATGCCCGGCAGCAGTACGCCGCTGCCGCTCGGCGTGGCCAAGCGGGTGGGCGACTGGGAGTACGAGTTCGCCGCACGGGTCGAGACTCTGTCCCGCGGATCCTTCGCGGGGCGGGCGCAGGAACTGCTCGCACTGGTCGCGGACCACCCGAACGGACTGGCGGGCACCTTTCCCGGCAGTCCGCACGCCTTCACCGCCATGCTCGCGCAGCGCTACGAGGGCCAGGTGCGCTGGCGGACCTGGCACGCGTACCCGCAGGAGGGACAGCTCGTCGCCACCCGGACCCGCGTGGGTGTACGGATGGCGGCGGCCGCCGCGGCCGCCGCGGAACGGGAGTCGCCCGCACTGCGCTAGACCGGGGCGCGCCGGGAGCCCCCACACGGTTGCGCCAACTGGCCGAACCAGTACGCCACTTGCACCCATGTGGGTGACCGGATGTGAGTGGGCGGTGACGTACGGTTCGCTTCATGATCGACCGTTCCGTCCCGCGCCGGGTGCTCCCGGCTCCGGAGCCTCGGGGCGCCGCGCCCGTCCCGGCCGCCCTGCCCGTACGGCCCCGGACCGGCCGGCTCCTCGTCCTGGCCACCGTGTTCGTCTGCGCCGCCTGCGGGCTCGTGTACGAACTGGAGCTGCTCGCCCTCGGCTCCTACCTCATCGGTGATTCCGTCACCCAGGCGTCGGTCGTGCTGTCCGTCATGGTCTTCGCCATGGGCGTCGGCTCCCTGCTCGCCAAACGGCTGCGGAACCGGCCCGCGCTCGGCTTCGGCGCCATCGAGGCCGCGCTGGCCCTGCTCGGCGGGCTCTCCGCCATAGCGCTGTACGCGAGCTTCGCCTGGCTGGGGGAATCCCGGCCCGCCCTCGTCGCCTTCTCCTTCGGCATCGGAGTGCTCATCGGCGCGGAGATCCCGCTCCTGATGGTCCTCATCCAGCGCATCCGCAGACAGGACGCGGGCGGGGCCGTCGCCGACCTGTTCGCCGCCGACTACGTGGGCGCCCTGGTCGGCGGCCTCGCCTTCCCCTTCCTGCTGCTCCCCGTGCTCGGCCAGCTCACCGGGGCCATGCTCACCGGCACCGTCAACGTGGTCATCGGCGGCGGTCTGGTGCTGTGGCTGTTCCGCCACGACCTCGGCCGCCGCGAGCGCTGGCTGCTGATCGCCGCGAACGCGACCGTCCTGGCCGTCCTCGGCTGCGCGACCGTCCTCGCCGACGACTTCGAGCGCTCCGCCCGCCGCGCCGTCTACGGCGGGGAGGTCCGGGTCGCCGTGCAGACCGGGGTGCAGGAGCTGGTGCTCACCGGCCCCACCACCGGCTCCCCGCGCTCCCTCGACCTGTACCTCGACGGGCGGCTGCGGGTCAGCGGCTACGACGAGTACCGCTATCACGAGGCCCTCGTCCACCCCGCCATGACCGGCCCGCACTCCCGCGTCCTGGTCCTCGGCGGCGGCGACGGGCTCGCCGCCCGCGAGGTGCTGCGCTACCGCGACGTCGCCTCCGTCACCATCGTCGAGCTCGACCCCGGCGTGGTCCGGCTCGCCCGCACCGACCCGATGCTGTCCGCGCTCAACGCCGGGGTCTACGGGGACCCGCGCCTCGGGGTCGTCACGCAGGACGCCTTCCGCTGGCTGCGCGGGCCCGCCGCCCGGGACCGGTTCGACGTCATCGTCTCCGATCTCCCGGACCCCGGGATCACCCCCAGCACGAAGCTGTACTCGCAGGAGTTCTACGGGCTGGCCGCACGGGCCCTGCGCCCCGGCGGCCGGATCGCCGTCCACGCCGGGCCGCTGGCCACGCGGCCCCGTACGTACTGGACCGTCGAGTCGACCCTGCGCGCGGCCGGGCTGTGGACCGCCCCCTACAGCGCCGGCGGCCGCCTCTCCGGCTTCGCCGCCGGACCCGACCGCACCGGGCTGACCGGCACACCGCCGCAGGACTGGGGCTTCGTCCTCGCCGCTCGCGAGCAGGCGCCCGCGCTGCGCGTGGACCGCGACACGCCGGGGCTGCGCTCGCTGTCCACCGGCTCCCTCCAGGACGCCGCGCGCGACGCGGAGCGCACCCGGATGACCGGACTCCCGCCGTCGACCCTGCCGCACCCGCGGTATTCGTGACCCGGTGCCGGTCTCGTCGGTAGGCTCGACCGCATGGAGCATCAGGTGTTCGTTCCGGTACCGGCAGACAGCCTCCGCGCCGTGCTGCGCGACCCCGTCCGGGTGGCCCGGTGCGTGCCGGGGCTCCAGCAGGACGCCGACATCGACTCCGGACCCGTCTCGGGCCGGCTGAAGGTCCGGGTCGGCGGAAGCACCGTGACCTACCGGGGGGCGCTGACCGTCACCGAGCGGGACCCCGGCCGCTTCGACCTCGACGGCGAGGGCACTGAGGTGCGGGGGAGCGGGACCGTCACCCTCGCGCTGGCGCTGCGGCTGACCCCGCAGGAGGACGGGACCCGGCTGGACTTCACCGCGGGGGGCGCCGCCGACGGCCGGGCCGCCGCCTTCACCGCCGAGGCCACCGCGACCGCCGTACGGCGGCTGCTGGAGCGGGCCGCCGAACTGCTGGCCGTGGCGGCCGCGCCGGATGCCGCCCGTACGGAGCCGGGGGTCGCCGATCCGGTGGCCGAGGCCGAGGAGGCGGCGGAAGCCGGGGACACCGGGGCGTCCGGGGACGCGGGGTCCGGCGGGGACGAGGTCACGGAGGTCACCGCGTCCGTGTTCGACACCGAGGTGCCGCCGCCCTCCCTGGACCCCTTCCTGGCCAGTGAGTTCGACGAGCTGGACGGAGGCTCCCCGCGGCCCCCGGCCGAAGCCGCGCACGCCCGCCGCACGATGATCGGCCGCAGCGCCGAAGAGGTGGACCACGCGCCCCCGCGCGGCCGGTACGCCCCGGTCCCCGCGCCCGCCGTCACCACGGCCGGCGACAACCTCCGCTGGATCGCCCCCGCCGCCGCCCTCGCCCTGGCGTCGGCGGTGCTCATCGGCAGGGCCCTGCGCCGCCGCCGCTAGCCGGACACCCCCTAGGGTCGGCGGTATGAGTACGCAACTGAGCGCCGGCGGCGCCGAGGTGACCGTCGACCAGGAGAACGGCTGCCGGATCAGCAGCCTGCGCATCGACGGGACCGAGCTGCTGCGCCAGGGCCCGCATTACGGGTCCTTCCCGATGGTCCCGTGGTGCGGCCGGACCGAGAACGGCCGGTTCAGGGACGGCGCCACCGTCCACCAGATGCCGGTCAACCACCCGCCGCACGCCCTGCACGGCTTCGGCCGTGACGCGGCCTGGCGCCCGGCCAAGGCCACAGCCACCGAGGCGGTCTTCACCTACGACCTCGCCGACCCGTGGCCGTACTCCGGCCGGGTCACGCAGATCTTCGAGCTGGCCGAGGACGCGCTCACCCTCACCCTGGGCATCGAGACGTACGAGAACTCCTTCCCCGCCCAGGCCGGCTGGCACCCCTGGTTCCGCCGCAACCTCGGAGCCGGCGGGCCCGACGTGAGCCTCGCCTTCGACCCCGCCTGGCAGGAGGAGCGCGGCGCCGACCACCTCCCCACCGGCCGCCGCATCGACCCGAAGCCCGGTCCCTGGGACGACTGCTTCGGCATGCCGGACGGGGTCGACGTCACCCTCACCTGGCCCGGCGCCCTGGAGCTGAAGGTCACCAGCCGCTCCGAATGGGTGGTCGTCTACGACGAGGAGCCCGAGGCCGTCTGCGTCGAGCCCCAGTCGGGACCGCCGAACGGGCTGAACACCCTGCCGCGCCTGGTCACCCCCGTCGACCCGCTGGAGATCTCCGCGACCTGGACGTGGCGGCGGCTCCCGTAGGACGCAATTAAGCTCAGACGTATGAGTGACGTACGCGATGAGCTTCTGCAGCAGATCAAGGACAAGGCCGTCGTGCACGGCAAGGTGATCCTCTCCTCCGGCCGCGAGGCCGACTACTACATCGACCTCCGCCGGATCACCCTCGACGGCGAGGCGGCCCCGCTGGTCGGCCAGGTCATGCTCGACCTGACCGCCGAGCTCGACTTCGACTGCGTCGGCGGCCTGACCCTGGGCGCCGACCCGGTCGCCACCTCGATGCTGCACGCCTCCGCCGCGCGCGGGCAGCGCCTGGACGCCTTCGTCGTCCGCAAGGCGCAGAAGGCGCACGGTATGCAGCGCCGCATCGAGGGCACCGACGTCAAGGGCAAGCGCTGCCTGGTCGTCGAGGACACCTCGACCACCGGCGGGTCCCCGCTGACGGCCGTCGAGGCGGTCCGCGAGGCCGGCGGCGAGGTCGTCGCCGTCGCCACGATCGTCGACCGCGGTGCGGCCGGCGCCATCGCCGAGGCCGGGCTTCCGTACCTCACCGGCTACCGGCTCGAGGACCTCGGCCTGTCCTAGGAGCGGCCCGGTCCCGGCCACCGTGTGCAACTGGTGACGAAGGTCCTCCGACGTCCCGGAGCCGGTCCTGACCTGCTCCTTTTCGGGCGGCCGGGATGTTTCACGTGAAACGTCCCGGCCCTTCCGGCTCGCACTGTGGACAGCTGGGGTGGAGTGTCGCGCCGAGTCTGGAAAGATAGGCGCGACGGTGACGTCGCCCCCAGGTCAGGGCCCGCAATAAGCACACTCCCCGCACATCCAAGGAGCGGACAGATGCCCATCGCAACCCCCGAGGTCTACAACGAGATGCTCGACCGGGCGAAGGCAGGCAAGTTCGCCTACCCGGCCATCAACGTGACCTCGTCCCAGACCCTGCACGCTGCACTGCGCGGCTTCGCGGAGGCCGAGAGCGACGGCATCATCCAGATCTCCACCGGTGGTGCGGAGTTCCTGGGTGGCCAGCACAACAAGGACATGGTCACCGGCGCCGTCGCCCTGGCCGAGTTCGCCCACATCGTGGCCGCCAAGTACGACATCACGGTCGCGCTGCACACGGACCACTGCCCCAAGGACAAGCTGGACGGCTACGTCCGCCCGCTGCTCGACATCTCCGCCGAGCGCGTCGCCAAGGGTCAGAACCCGCTCTTCCAGTCGCACATGTGGGACGGCTCCGCCGAGACCCTGGCCGACAACCTGGCCATCGGCCAGGAGCTGCTCGCCAAGGCCGCCGCCGCGAAGATCATCCTTGAGGTCGAGATCACCCCGACCGGTGGCGAGGAGGACGGCGTCAGCCACGAGATCAACGACGAGCTGTACACCACCGTCGAGGACGCGATCCGCACCGCCGAGGCCCTGGGCCTGGGCGAGAAGGGCCGCTACCTGCTGGCCGCCTCCTTCGGCAACGTCCACGGCGTCTACAAGCCGGGCAACGTCGTCCTGCGCCCCGAGCTCCTCAAGGACCTCCAGGCCGGTGTCGCCGAGAAGTTCGGCAAGGCCTCGCCGTTCGACTTCGTCTTCCACGGCGGCTCGGGCTCCACGGCCGAGGAGATCGCCACCGCGCTGGAGAACGGCGTCGTGAAGATGAACCTCGACACCGACACCCAGTACGCCTTCACCCGCCCGGTCGTGGACCACATGTTCACCAACTACGCCGGTGTCCTGAAGGTCGACGGCGAGGTCGGTACGAAGTCCAAGTACGACCCCCGCACCTGGGGCAAGGCCGCCGAGGCGGGCATGGCCGCGCGTGTCGCCGAGGCCTGCGCGAACCTGCGCTCGACCGGTACCAAGCTGAAGTAGTTTTCGCGGGACTCCGCACGAAGGGCCCGACCCCGTCTCACGACGGTGGCCGGGCCCTTCGGCTTCCCCTGAGATCCCCCCTGTTCCCGCGGCGCCCCCCGGCGCCCGGAAATCCGTCAGGCCGTCATGCCGTACGGCAGGGCGTCGACCACGCCGGTGCCGACGAGGGCCTCGAAGACCTCCTCGCCGTTCTGCGTGCCGGTGACCTTGACCGTGGCGGGGCCGGTGCGCTCGGCGTGGATCCAGACCGGCGCGCCGAACTCGGCGTACCGCTGGTACGTGCTGCTCACGGACACCGGCATGACGGCGGGGGCGGCGGTCAGCGCCACCGCGGCCTGGCGGGCGGCCTCCAGCAGGACCATGCCCGGGAGGTGGTCGCCCGGGTGGTCGAAGAGGACCGGGTGCCGGGTGTCGTAGCGCAGCTGCCAGGTGGAGCCGGTGCCCCGCTGCGGCGCGGCGGCGAGCACCACGTCGAAGGGGGAGAAGCGGCCCACCTGGGCCGGCTGGAGGGCGTTGGCGGGCAGCGAGGGCTCGGGCCGCCGGTCGACCTGTCCGGCGCGCAGCCGGCGGTACACGGCGGGGGAGGCGACGTTGTAGCCGACGTCCCCCGTGGCCACCACGGCGTTGCCATGACGCATCGTCACCTGGTAGCGCAGCGCCTGGAGTTGGGTGCCCCGGCGGCGCACCTCGGTGCAGACGACGTCGAGGTCGAGGTTGGCGGGCGCGTCGCCTATGACCAGGTTCTCGGGGGTGGCCGTGTAGTCGAGGCCCCACAGCAGGAACTGGTGGCCGAGCGGGACCTCGAAGGCCTCGTGGGCCACGTAGGAGCCGACCTGGCGGATGGTCTCGCAGATCAGCATCGGGTCGTAGTGGGTTCCGGCGATCGGTGCGAAGAAGCTGTGGCCGCGTGGGAGCTGCGCGGTGACGTGGAACCGGTCTTCGGCCGGACGGCACATGCCCGTCAGGAAGACCTCGGCAAGGGCGGCCCGGTGCACGAGCTCGCGGGGGACCGTGGTGGTGAGCCCCCCTTCCTGTCGGTCCGGGCACCGGCAATCGCCGGTGGAGGAGGGCAGCTTGGTGAGGACGTCCGTGGGTTCCAAGGTCGTGATCATGAAGTCCCTCGAGATCATGGCCGAAAGCCGAGCCGCACCGCTTGCCTGACGCGAAGTACGTACTTTCGGGTTTGCTTGTCAGGTAGAGGATTACCTGATGATCGCTGGTTCTCGGACTCGAAGGTGACGTAAACCACACCACCGAAAGTAGTGGAACGGATGCCTCCAGTAGATGTTCCCGCAGGTCAGTCACTACAACGGGGGGTTCTGCTCACGTTGTGTCGATTTTCGGCCGCGCAGAGGATCCTGAGGGAGCGTCGGGTATCTTTTGCTCAGCGGCAGCCGCGTACCCGGGAGTATTTTTTGGGGGTCCCCCGGGCGCTCCGTGGCTGCCGGTTCTCCTCAGCGGCGCACCGCGTCCAGCCACCGCCCGGGCCCCCGCCGATTGGAGACCGATGCACGCCCTCCGGCCCGTCCGCCCGCTGGGGCACCTGCGACTCGCCGCCGTGAACATCGACGGGGTCCTGCTCAACGACACCTTCAGCCCGGTGATCCACCACTTCGTCACCAGTCGCGGCGGGACCTACGACGCGAGCGTGGAGCGCGCGGTCTTCTCGCAGTCGCGCACCACCGCGGCCCGCGCGCTCGGCGCCGCGGCCGGGGTGGACTGGACCCCGGAGCAGGTGCTGGAGGTCTACTTCGAGGAGCGGGCCGCCTACCTCGCCGAGCACCCGCTGCGGGTACTGCCGGGCGCGGAGGCCCTGTTGCACCGGCTGCGCGCCCTCGGTCTGTCCACCATCTGCTACGGCGGCCTCGACAAGGGCCACTTCGACTCCTACCTCGGCCACCTCGCGCACCTCTTCGACGAGCCGGGCTACATCTGCACCAACGACTTCCGCCCCGGCATCCGCGAGATCGCCGTGGACTCCTTCGGCCTCGACTGCGACCGGGTCCTCTTCATCGACGACGTCGCCCGGGTCTCCGAGGCCGCCCGTGACCTGCGGGTCCCCTTCATCGGGCACCCCAGCCCCTTCGAGTACGGCTTCCAGGGCCGTCTGATGCGCGACGCCGGCGTACGCCACCTGGTCCGCTCGCTCGACGAGATCGACGAGGACCTGCTGCGCGCCCTCGACGGGGAGGCCGCCGCAGGTCTCGCCTGGGCCGCCTGATAGCCGTATCCCGGTAGCCGTCACGGCGCAGCCGTCCGTACAGAGGTAAGAGGGAGAGTCATGGCAGGGGAGCGCATGCTCGAGGGCAAGGTCGCACTGATCACCGGCGCGAGCAGCGGCATAGGCGCCGCCGCGGGCCGGGTGTTCGCCCGCGAGGGCGCCCGGATCGTCCTCGTGGCGCGCCGCGAGGACCGGCTCAAGGAGCTCACCGAGGAGCTGCGCGCCCAGGGCGCGGAGGCCGAGTACGCCGTGGCCGACGTGACCCGCAGGGAGGACACGGCGCGCGCGGTGGACCTGGCCGTGAGCCGGTTCGGGCGGCTGGACTGCGCCTTCAACAACGCGGGTTGGGGGACCGGGCGCACGCCGCTGCACGAGATGGACGACGAGCTGTACGACCGGATCATGGACGTCAACGTGCGCGGGGTGTGGAACTGCCTGCGCGACGAGATCGCCGCGATGCTGAGGACCGGCGGCGGCACGATCGTCAACAACAGCAGCGTCGCCGGCCTGCTGGCCACCCCGGTGGCCGCGCCCTACGTGGTCGCCAAGCACGCGGTGATCGGCATGACCAAGGCCGCCGCCGCCGAGTACGCGGCCCAGGGGGTCCGCGTCAACGCGGTGGCTCCCGGAACCACCCGTACCGAGGTGGTCGAGGAGTGGTTCGCGGCCGTACCGGGCATGGAGGAGCGGCTGCACGAGGCCACCCCGCAGCCCCGTACCGCGGAGCCCGAGGAGATCGCCGAGGCGGCGGCCTGGCTGTGCAGCCCCCGCGCCTCCTTCGTGACCGGGGTGACGATGCCGGTGGACGGAGGCTTCACAATGGTGTGAAACTGTACTCAGAGGTACGTACCCGGGGGCATGTATTGATCGGGGGCATGGAGAGGGACATATACATGAAGACCGAACGACCGCAGGTGAAGCAGGATCGCGCCGTGCGCACGCGCCAGGCGATCCTGGAAGCCGCCGCCGTGGTGTTCGAGGACCGCGGCTACGACGCGGCCAAACTGACGGACATCGTCCGGCTCGCAAACGTCACCAAGGGCGCGCTCTACTTCCACTTCGACTCGAAGGAAGACCTGGCCCAGGCGGTCATCGACGCCCAGGTGGGCGTCGACCCGGCCTATGCTCCGCAGGAGTTCAAGGCGCAGGAGTTCGTCGACATCGGCATGATCTTCTCGCACCGTCTCCAGCACGACGTGCTGATGCGCGGCAGCGCGCGGCTCACCCTGGAGCAGAACGGCCGGGCACTGGACCGCGCCGCGCCCTACCAGGGGTGGATCGACCTGCACACCGCGCTGATGGTCGAGGCGAAGGAGCGCGGGGAGCTGCTCTCGCACGTGGATCCGGCGGGTCCCTCGCGGCTGGTGGTCGGGGCCTTCGCGGGGCTCAACGTCATGTCGCAGACGCTGGGGCTCGAACTGGACCGGGAGGTCTCGGCGCTCTACACGAGCGTGATGCCGAGCCTGGTGGTCTCGGCCGTGGCGATCCGGCTCGACACCGCTCCCGGCCGCGGCGCCCGGGCGCTGCACGGCCCGAACGGCGCTCACCTGTGCAACTGTTCGGGCTCCGGGCTGGTCGCCCCCGAGGCCGAGACGGCCATCGCCGGCTGACCCCGCACGCGCCTCTCCTCTTCGTGGTCCCCCGCCCTCCCCGGGCGGGGGACCACGTGTTTTTCGGGGGTGTGCCGGGCGTCACCGGCGGGGCCCGTCGTGATCGGTAGCCAAAAACAAAATCCCGGGTATTCTTTTTCCAGCGGAGCCCGCGCCCACCGCGCGCTCCTGCCTTTGCCCTGGGAGAAGACTGTGGACATTGACGTACTCGGAGGGCTGGAGGTCCTCGAGAACGGTGTACCCGTCGCGCCCGCCACGCCGCCCGCCCGACAGGTTCTGGCCGTACTGGCCGCCCATGCCGACCAGGTGGTTCCCGTCGGCGTCCTCGCCGAGGAGCTCGCGGCGCTCGTACCGCACGAGCACGCGCGCGCGACCGTGTACTCCTGCGTGGACCTGGTGCGCCGGCGGCTCGCCGCGGCCGTCGCGCCGGGCGGGCGCCGCACCGCGGAGTCGATCCTGGTCCAGACCCCCGGCGGGTACCTCCTCGACACCGGTAACGGCCGCTCCGACCTGCATGAATTCGCCCGCGAGGCGGGGGCGGGATACCGCGCCATGGCCCGCGGGGACCACGAGTCGGCGGCCCGTCGGCTGCGCGGGGCGCTGCGGCTGTGGAAGGGCCCGGCCTTCGACGGGGTGACCCCCGGGCCGCGGCTCCACGCGCGGATCGCGGACCTGGAGGCCACCCGCAAGGCGGTCGTGGAGCAGTGGGTGGAGGCCGAGTTGGCCCTCGGCCGGCACCGCGAACTGAGCTCCGGACTGGCCGAGCTGTCCCTCGTGCCGGGCCTGCGGGGCACGGACTCCGGCTGGGGCCGGCTCCGCGGGGCGCTGCCGCCGGGGGAGGCGGCCCGTACAGCGGTACGAACCTCCCGGGCGCTCACCGGGAGGGGCGAAACATACCGGGAGCCGGCCGCCGTGGTCCGCGCGGACTTCGGACGCCGCTCCACGGCCCACGCCGAGGCCGCCGCGGGTTCCTTGCGGCACTCCCTGCTGCGCGGAGTTCCGGCCCCTTCCATGGCGTGACCCGGCGGCCGGCCGGGAGGCCCGGACCGGACCGCGCCCCCTGATCGACCCCCCGGGAACCCCCGCCCCGGGGGGTCTCACCCCCGACATGAACTCCCTTACAGGGCAGCCGAGTTGACGCCAAGCCGACTTGACGGATCGCCCCGGTGGGAGTTGGCGGGCCCCTGGGCGCGGGCACACGATGAACTGAACGAATCCGCAGGATGGGCAACATTCCAGCGGGTCTTTTTCCAACGATCTGTCGAGGTACCCGGCATGACCAATATCGCCGCCAACCACCACCGGACCACCGGCCGCCACATCCGCCTCGCGGCACGCGAGGGCGACCAGGGCTGGGGCGTATCCCCGACTCCTTGAGCCACACCCCCCCCGTGACCAGCCCGCACTTGACCACGGCCGCCCAGGAACCTAGGTTCGGATGGCCTGATTCCGATCCTCCGCGACCTCGGAACGGCACCGCACATCGGGGGATGAGGGGCTATGACCGGGGACAACGGGACAGGTGCGCTCGCCGTACTGGAACTCCTCGCCCAAGAGGCCCCGACCACCCGCATCGAAGGCCTGCTGCACGACGCCCGCCGCGCCGGCGCCCCGGACACCGAACTCGCCGAGCTCTCCAGAGCCGTGGAACTGGCCCGCACCATCCAGGCCGGCACCTACCGCGGCCGCGACCGTGAGGCCGCCCTCGCCGCGCTCGTGGACACCGCGCACGACCTCACCTCCCCCTACGACCTCGACAGCCTGCTCCGGGTGATCGCCCGCCGCGCCCGCCGCCTGCTGACCTTCGACATGGCGTACGTGAGCCTGCGCCGCACCGACGGAACCTCGTACGTCCACACCTCGGAGGGCGACACCACGGCCCTCAACGCCGGCCGCGAACTCGGCGAGGGCCCCAGTCTGGGCGGGCTCGCGGAGGAGCGCCGCGCCGCGGTCTGGAGCGCCGACTACCTCGACGACGACTCCGTCCCCCACCGCCCCGACATCGACGCCGTCGTCCGCGCCGAGGGCCTGCGCGCGATCATCGCCGTCCCGCTGCGGTCCGGGGACACCACCCTGGGCGCCCTCTACGGCGCGGACCGCACGGTGCGCCACTTCACCCCCGACGAGATCGGGGTGCTGCTCTCCCTCGCGGACCTCGCGGCGCTGGCCATCCAGCAGGCGGCCCTGCTGGAACGCACCCGCGAGGAGGTCACCGAGCTGGAACGGTTCGGCTCCGCCACCAACACCACCCTCACGCGCGTACGTCACCTGTGGGACTGCCACGCCCGGCTGGCCCGCATGGTGCTGGACGGGGCCCGGCTGTCCACGCTCGCGCGGGCGGCCGCCGACGCGCTGGACGGCGTACTGCAGGTACGGGACCCGGGCGGGCGGCCGCTGACCGCCGCCGACGGACTCCCGGGCCTGGACGAGGAGGCCGTCACCCGGGCCGCCCTCCAGGCGCACACGGGCCGTACGCCGGTCTCCCTGCCGGGGGAGGTCTGGGTGGCGCCGGTGACGGCCGGCGCGGAGGACCTGGGCGTGCTGGTGCTGCGGGCCTCGGCGGCGCTGACGCCCGAGGACGTACGGCTGTTGGAGCTGGCGGCCCAGTCGGTGGCCGCGCTCCTGCTGATCCAGCGGGGCACGGCGGCCGCGGAGGGGCCGGTCCACGACGAGCTGCTCCAGGACCTGCTGGACCGGCCGCACCACTCCGAACTGCACCTGCGGGAACGCACCCGGCGGCTCGGCATCGACCTCGACGTGCCGCACGTGGTGGTGGTGGCCCGGCCGGAGGGCGGGGAGCTGGGCAAGGCGGTGGCGTGGGCGAGCTCGTACGCGTACCGGTGCGGGGGCCTGAAGGGCGTCCGGCGCGGCTGCATCGTGCTGCTGCTGCCGGGCACGGACGCGTCGGCGGTGGCCCGCGGGGTCTCGGCGGAACTCTCGCCGCTGCTGGGCCACCCGGTGTCCACGGGCGCCGCGGGCCCGGCCCGCGGGGCGGCCGGGGTGGCGAGCGTGTACGAGGAGGCCTCGCGCTGCCTGGACGCGCTGACGGCGCTGGACGGAGCCGGGGGCACGGCGTCACTCCGCGAGCTGGGCTTCCTGGGGCTGCTGCTGTCCACGGACCACGACGTGGACGCGTTCATCGCGTCGACGATCGGCCCGGTGCTGGAGTACGACGAGACCCGCATGACGGACCTGACGCGCACGCTGGACGCGTACTACGAGTCGGGCGGCAGCCCCACGCACGCGGCGGAGGCGCTGCACGTCCACCCGAACACGGTGTCGCGGCGGCTGGAGCGGATCGCGGAACTGCTGGGCGAGGGCTGGCAGAAGCCGGCCCAGGCCCTGGAGATCCAGATGGCCCTCCGCCTCCGCAAGGCCCAGTCCGCCCTCCGCACGCCCCGCACCCCCTGAGCACCGGGGTTCCGGTCCTCCAGCCTCAGGCCGGCCACAGCCAGGCCGGGCGGACCCCGGCGGAGGTGTTGGCGGGGTGCGGGACCCGCGCGGGCGCCGACGGCCGGGCGTAGCCGCCGCCCCCCACCGCCCCGACGGAGTCGCCCAGGCAGCGGGCGGCATGCGCCACCGAAGCCATCGTCACGTGCCGGTGCCACCCCGACAGCGAACGCCCCGCGAAGTCCCGCAGGCCGACCTCCTGCACGCTGGCCGACGCCGCCGCCGACACCCGCCGCGCCTGCTTCGTCAGCCGCAGCAGCGCCGCCGGCGTCAGCCGCGTCAGGTCCGTCACCCACAGCTGCGACGGCAGCCGGCGCGGGTCCGTCCACTCGCCCACCAGCAGCACCTGCCGCCGCCGCGCCGGCGACGGGTCCGGCATCATCACGCGGACCGCCGCCACCAGCGACGTGCGCCGCGCGCCCGGGTGCGAGGGGTCCCGCCACTCCACCGGGATCCGCAGCCCCTTGACGTTCTGCAGGATGTCCCGCGCGGCCAGCACCCCGGCCCCGTACCCCGGCAGAGCCGGGTCGGTGACCAGCAGCCGCGCCCCGGAGCCGATCCGCGCCAGCACAGGCAGCCGGGCCTCGGCGAAGCGGTTCATCGTCGACCGCGTCCCGATCCCGCGGATGTCCAGGACCACGGGCCGCGAGGGCATGCGGCACTGCCGGACGGTGTCCAGCACACCGGTGACCGCGCACTCCTCGTACGACTCGTACTTCTCCTCACCCGCTTCGAGCCCCGACGCGGACGGCATCGGCTCCCGCTCGGACGGGCCCCCCGCACCCTCCTCACCCGGCGGCAGGAACAGCCGCCACCCCACCGGAGTGATCACCTCCGACGACGTGAACCAGATCCCGAAGGCCTGCTGCCCGCGGAACATCTGCCCCTGGTGCGGATCGAAGCGGTGCCCGACGCCCACGGAGTGGTCCCCGCCCTTGGGGATCGCCATGGGCTGCGCGACCCACGCGGTGAGCGGGGTGGACTCCTCCAGGTAGTGCGACAGGGCCGTACGGATCGGCTGCCAGTCCCAGGTGGAACCGGCGATGAAGTGGTGCAGGCTCTGCTCGGCGGCGGGCCCGCCGACCTGCTGCGCGATGTTGCGGATCGACTTGCGGCCCTGGGTGGCGAGGATGCCGCGTACGTACTGGCGCCCCCGCTCCCGCTGGTCCCGGCGCCGCAGGGAGGTGAGTACCGCCTTGCACAGGTCGTCGGCCGCCTCGCCGACCGGATCGCGCCGGACCCGGTCCGGCCCCCCGACCGGCTGCAGACCCGTGCTGTGGAACTGGAACTCACCGCGGACGTCACGGCGGGTGGTGGTGTTCACGACATACCCCCTTCGTCGATTGCCCCACCACCGTCCCCCCGGGACCCCCACCACCGGGAGGTGTGCCGGGCACACGCCTGCGCCGCCGGGTGGTGGGGCGCCCACCACCCCCGCCGGCCGCGTCAGCCGGCGTCGGCGGTCAGGAAGTCCCGTACCACCTTGGTGAATTCCTCGGCGCGCTCGCCGATCACGGCGTGGCCGCTCTCGATCTCGACGTAGGTGCTGTTCGCCAGCAGGCTGTGCACCTCCCGGGTGTTCTGCACCGGAATCGTCAGGTCCAGCGTCGAGCCGACGACCAGCGTCCGCGCCTCGATCCGGGACAGCGCGCCGCGGGTGTCGGCGCGCAGGTTGAGGTCGATGTGCCGCAGCGTGCCGCGGGTGGGCAGCATGAGCCCGAGCATCGACTCGAAGCCGTCGTGGCCGCCCGCGTTGAGGGTGCCGTGGCTGAGGGCGGTGATGGTGGCGTACCGGCCGAACGCGTCGGAGTTGCCGGCCAGTTCGCGCCAGACCGTCATCATGTTGCGCAGGTACTGGTCCCCCGGGCCGGCCCAGCCGTTGACCAGGACCAGCCGGTCGACGAGGTCGGGCCGGGTGGCCGCGACGGTGGCGGCGACCAGCGAGCCGAGCGAGAAGCCCAGCAGGTCCACCGGGCCGTTCCCGGCCTCCTCCAGAACGGCGATGACCTGCTCGGCGAGGAGCTCCAGGGTCAGCTCGCCGCCGTCGTCCTCGGCGTGCGCGCTGCCGGAGAAGTTGGCCTGGATCACCCGGCGGCCGCCCTCGGTGAAGCCGGGCACCAGGTGGTCGAAGATGACCGAGCCGGGTCCGGCTCCGGGGACGAGCACCAGGGAGGGCAGGGATCCGGTGCCCTCGCCGTGGACCTCGTACGGCAGTCGGGCGTCTCCCACGGTGACGTGAGGCATGCGGAACGTCCTTTCAGACGGCTGGGGTGGGTGGTGTCGATATCCGGCCATCGTGGAGACGCCGGAATACGGTGTCAGCCGCCCGCGGACCAGTCCGTCAACTGCCCGCCCCCGGCCGTCGGAACCTGACGAACAGCCCGGCCCGGCGTGGCGCGATCCCGTACCGGCACGTGCCCACTCGGGCGCGGCACCCGCCATGGCACGCGGTCGGCCAGACTAGGGACATGTCCATTCACGAGAACCTGCTCGGGGGCCCCGCCCCCACCCACCTCCCCGACGAGCCCGGCCGCGAGGCCCTCGCCGCCGGCACCCCCGCCGTCGAGGTGGCGGCCGCGCACCCCTCCTCCTCCCTCGCCTGGGCGACCCTCGCCGACGAGGCCTTCGCCGCCGACCGCACGGTCGAGTCGTACGCGTACGCCCGTACGGGCTACCACCGCGGCCTCGACGCCCTGCGCCGCGCCGGCTGGAAGGGCCACGGCCCGGTGCCGTGGGAGCACGAGCCGAACCGCGGCTTCCTCCGCGCCCTGCACGCCCTGGCCCGCGCCGCCGAGGCGATCGGCGAGAAGGAGGAGTACGAGCGCTGCTCGACCTTCCTGCGCGACTCGTCCCCCACCGCGGCGGACACGCTCGCATAACGGGCAGGGCGACTGCCCTAGAGGCGTCCCGGATCTCCTGCTTATGATGCGAGGCAGGGGACCGGGGCTCCACTTACCTCACCGGAAGGAGCGGACCGCTACCCGGAAGCACGTGTCGAGGAGACAGCAATGTCGCAGCCCCTTGATGCCTCCGGAGCCGGTTCGGACACCCCGAACCTCGACTTCGACGGCACCACCCCCTACGAGGACTACGTCCAGGCGGACGTCCTCACCCATCTCCAGCACCTCCGCTCGGACGACCCGGGCGAGATGGTCTTCCTGGTCACGACCCAGGTCATGGAGCTGTGGTTCACGGTCATCGTCCACGAATGGGAGACGGCCGCCCGCGCGCTCGGAGAGGACCGGATCCCGGTCGCGATGGACGCGCTGAAACGTTCCCTCCGCGAGCTGGAGGCCCTCAACGCCTCCTGGCGCCCGCTCGCCCAGCTCACTCCGGGCCAGTTCAACGCGTACCGCGCCGCGCTCGGCGAGGGCTCCGGTTTCCAGTCGGCGATGTACCGCCGGATGGAGTTCCTGCTCGGCGAGAAGTCCTCCTCCATGCTGGTCCCGCACCGCGGCGCGCCGCGCGTCCACGCGGAGCTGGAGAAGGCCCTCCAGGAGCCGAGCCTCTACGACGAGGTCCTGCGTCTCCTCTCCCGCCGCGGCCTGCCGATCCCGGCCGCCGTCCTGAACCGCGACCTCTCCCAGCGCTACGAGCCTTCGCCCGAGGTCGAGGCCGTCTGGACGGCCCTGTACGCGAACCCGGACGAGCACCACGACCTCCACCGCCTCGGCGAGGTCCTCACGGACGTGGCCGAACTGGTCTGGCGCTGGCGCAACGACCACCTGGTCGCCACCCGCCGCGCGATGGGCGCGAAGACGGGCACGGGCGGCTCGGCCGGGGTGACCTGGCTGGAGAAGCGCGCCACGAAGAACGTCTTCCCGGAACTCTGGACGGCCCGCAGCCATGTCTGAGCCGACAGCAACCCCCCAGCCGCCCGCCCCGCCGACCGGGCCGACGCAGCCGAGCGCAGCCACCCCTGCCCCGCCCGCGCAGCAGGGCGCCCCACACCCCTCCGCACCCGCCGACTCGGCCGGGGCACATCCAGCCTCGCCGGCGCTTGAGGCGCGGGGTCCGGGGCAGAGCCCCAGCGGCTCCGCCGCGGAGGACCTGATGGCCCGGGCGACCGCCCTGGACGCCGCCGACGACCTGGCGAAGCTCCGCGAGCGGTTCGCCCTTCCCGAGGGCGTTGTCTACCTGGACGGCAACTCCCTCGGCGCCCTCCCGGCAGCGGTCCCGGACGCACTGGCCGACGTCGCAGAACGCCAGTGGGGTCGGCTCCTCATCCGGTCCTGGGACGAGAGCGCCTGGTGGACCGCCCCCGAGCGGATCGGCGACAAGATCGCCCCCCTCATTGGCGCGGGCCCCGGCCAGGTCGTCGTCGGCGACTCCACCAGCGTCAACCTCTTCAAGGCCCTGGTGGGCGCCGCCCGCCTCGCCACCCCCGGCCGCACCCGGATGCTGGTCGACGCCACCACCTTCCCCACGGACGGCTACATCGCCGAATCCGCGGCCCGGATGACCGGCCTCACCATCACCCCGGTGGAACCGAGCCACGCGGCCGAGGCGATCGACGGTGACACGGCCGTCGTGCTCCTCAACCACGTCGACTACCGCTCCGGTCGCCTCCACGACCTCCCCGCCCTCACCGCCGCCGCCCGCGCGGCCGGGGCGATCACGGTCTGGGACCTGTGCCACTCGGCCGGCGCGCTCCCCGTGGGCCTCGACGCACACGCCGTCGACCTGGCGGTCGGCTGCACGTACAAGTACCTCAACGGCGGCCCCGGCGCCCCCGCGTACCTGTACATCGCCGCCCGCCACCAGGCCGACTTCGACTCCCCGCTCCCCGGCTGGAACGGCCACGCGGACCCCTTCGCGATGACCCCGGACTACCGCCCGGCGGACGGCGCGCGCCGCGGCCGCGTCGGCACGCCGGACATCCTCTCCATGCTGGCCCTGGAGTCGGCGCTCGACGCCTGGGACGGGGTCTCCGTCGAAGCCGTCCGCGCCAAGTCCCTCGCCCTGACCGACTTCTTCCTCGAATGCGTGGCGGCGTACGTCCCGCAGGGCAAGGTCGAATCGGTCACCCCGGCCCGCCACGCCGAGCGCGGCAGCCAGATATCCCTCCGCACCGACAACGCCCGCGAGGTCATGGCGGAACTCATCTCCCGCGGCGTCATCGGCGACTTCCGCGCCCCCGACGTCCTGCGCTTCGGCTTCACCCCGCTGTACGTCGGTTTCGCCGACGCGGAGCGCGCCGCGCGCACACTGGGTCACATTTTCGGGTGACCCGGTAGCGAAACGTCACATCACCGGGCGGGCGGGGCTACGGCTCCGCCCGCCTTCCCGCATCCCGGACCCCGCACGGAACGCCCCGTTCCAGCCTGATACGGTCCCGCTCTGCCGAACCACCGGAACATCTGTCCCCGCTGTCCCACGCGTTACCGAGAGGTTGAGCCGATGACGGACCCCGCCGCAGTGGAACGGGACGCCGCCGAGGCCGCCTCGGCCTTCTCCCATCCGGCGGTCGCGCCGGACGCGACGGCCGCGTACGGGGAACACCCCGACCAGGTCGTCGACTTCTACGCCCCGCGCGGCGAGACCCAGGGCCCGGCCCCCCTCGTGGTCGTCCTGCACGGCGGTGCGTGGCGGGCGCCGTACGACCGGCAGCACATCACCCCCCTCGCGGACTTCCTGGCCCGCCGGGGTTTCGCCGTCGCCAACGTCGAGTACCGGCGCGGCAGCTCCCTCCCGCACCAGAACGCCGACGGCCCGGTCGCCGGTCGCTGGCCGGAGACCTTCGACGACGTCGCCGCCGCCATGGACGCCCTGCCGGACCTGACCGCGAGGGCCCTCCCGGCCGCCGACCTCCGCCGCACCGTGGTCACCGGGCACTCGGCGGGCGGCCACCTCGCCCTGTGGGCGGCGGCCCGCCACCGGCTCCCGTCCGGGTCCCCGTGGGGGCTGTCTTCCCCGCCGCCGCTGCGCGGAGTGGTGGCGCTGGCCCCGATCGCGGACTTCAGGGTCGCCGAGGAACTGGGCGTCTGCGGCGGGGCCTCGGCCCAACTCCTGGGCGGCCCCGACCACTTCGAGGCCCGCCTCCCGTACGCGGACCCGGCGTCCCTCCTCCCGACGGGCATCGCCACGGCCGTGGTCCAGGGCCGCGAGGACATCGTGGTCCCGGCCCGCGTGGCGGAGTCGTACGTCGCCGCGGCCGCGAAGGCGGGCGAGATGGTCGGCCTGACCCTGCTCGACGGGATCGGCCACTTCCCCCTGATCGACCCGGCCGCGGACGCCTGCGCGGTGGTCGCGGAGGAGATCTCCCAACTGGCCTGGTAGCCCCCGGGCGGCCCCGGCACGGTGACGTCGGACCGCCCGCTTCGTTGAGCACGGCATGAAGATCAAGAACATCATCGCCGCAGGCGCCCTCGCGCTGGCCGCCGTCTCCGCGGCCGCCCCCATGGCCTCCGCCGCCACGACGGACGACACCCCCGGCCTCACCGACGCCGTCGCCCTGACCGAGCCCGTCGACATGCCGAGCATCGACGCCCTCACCAACTCCCCCCTGACCACCGACAAGACCTGGGGCGCGGAGGAGTCCCCCGACGTCATGTCGGACCTCACGGGCTTCACCGACAGCCTGAGCGAGACCGCCCACCATGCCGTCGAAGGCGCGGCTTAGGACCGGCTCACGCCGACGGCCCCGGTCCCGCGTCACACGCGGGGGCCGGGGCCGACGTACGAGTAAGGGATCAGGCGGCGCCGGCGTTGCGACGGCGGCGGGTGGCGAGCCAGAGGGACGTGCCGCCGAGGGCGACGAGGGCGGCCGCGAGGCCCGAGTAGAGGGCGACGTTCGTGTCGGAGCCGGTCTTGGCCAGGTTGCCGCCGGTCGTCGGGGTCGTGGACGCCGAGGCCGAGGCCGAGGGGGTCGCGGTGGCCGAGGCCGACGGGGTCGCCGAGGCCGTGGGCGACGGGGTGCCGGACGGGGTCGGCGAGGGGCTGGTGGGAGTGGTCGGCTTGGCCGGGCCGAGGCCGAAGGTGACCTGCGTGCTCGCGAAGGGCCAGGTGGTCTCGGAACCGAGGCCGACGTGGGACTCCAGCGTGAGCGGCGAGACCCCCTTGACCTGGGTCTTCGCACCGAGCTTCACCCGCAGCCGCACCACGCGCTCGCCGGAGGCGGAGCCGAAGCCCTTGGCGATCTCCGGCAGGCGGAAGTTGCCCGCGCCGTCCGTCTTCAGGTCCTTCCACTGACCGTCGATCAGGGCGCCGATCTGCAGGTCCGACTGCGCCTGGCCCACGCCGTCGAAGTCCCCGCGCAGGAAGGGGGTGAGGGGGTGGCTGAACGCGCCGTCGCCGGTCTGCTTGTACGTGAGCTTCAGTTCACGGCACCGGGTCTCGTCACCGCCGGTCTCGCAGGGGCCAGCGGTCTCGATGCGGGTGTTCAGCTTGCCGGGCGTGATCGCCGGGTCGGACTTGAAGGTGATGGTGGGGGCGCCGCCCTCCGGGATCTCGGAGGCGTAGCTGTCGGCGGTGAGCGAGAAGTCCCCGTTGTTGGTCGGGTAGTCCTTCCCGAGGCCGATCGTGACCTTCCACGTCAGCTTGCCGCCCGCCGGGACCTCGAATCCGGCCTCGGGCTTGCCCGCCGGGTAGAACATGCCCTCCCACTCGCCGTCCTGGTTCCCGACGTGGGACCCGGTCGCCGGCGCGTCCACGGCCTCGACCTTGTAGACCACGTCCGTCGCGAGGAGCGGGCTCGCGCCGGTCGGGTGGCCGTTCAGCCACGGGTGGAAGGCGGCCGGCTTGTCCGAGGGGTTCTTCACGGTCAGCTCGAACGTCTCGGTCGCACCTCCGCGGGTCAGCGGCCCGCTCTGTACGGGAGCGCCCAGCTCCAGCTTCAGCCCGGGCGCGTTGTCGGTGGGCGCGGCGTACGCCGACAGCGGCATCAGCACGGTGCCGGCGACGGCGGCGGTGACGACGGCAGCGGCGGCGGAGCGAACGGGCATGGTGGATTCCCCCGGAATGAACAAGGTGATGAGCGGGCGCGGTGTTGACGGTGCGAAGGTCGCTTCGGGCCGCCGGTTCCTCGAACCCCCCTGGCCGCCGCGATGTGCTCATCCTCACATGCGACGGATCTTGGAACCATCCGCCGCGTGTCACCGCTCTGCAACAGGCCTCGCAGGTCAGAGGCCCATCGGCCCGGATACGCCGGAGGGGCGGGACGCGCGAAGCGGTCCCGCCCCTCCGTTCACGGGCTTAGAGGAACGAGTTGATCTCGATCGTCTCGGTGCGGCCGGGGCCGACGCCGATCGCGGAGATCGGGGCGCCCGACATCTCCTCCAGGGCCTTGACGTACGCCTGGGCGTTCTTCGGGAGGTCCCCGAAGGTCTTGGCCTTGGTGATGTCCTCGGACCAGCCGGGGAGGTATTCGTAGATCGGCTTCGCGTGGTGGAAGTCCGACTGCGAGTACGGGAGCTCCTCGACGCGCTTGCCGTCGATCTCGTACGCGACGCAGACCGGGATCTGCTCCCAGCCGGTCAGCACGTCCAGCTTGGTGAGGAAGAAGTCCGTGAGGCCGTTCACGCGGGTGGCGTAGCGCGCGATCGGCGCGTCGAACCAGCCGCAGCGGCGGTCACGGCCGGTGGTCACACCGCGCTCGCCACCGATGCGGCGCAGGTCCTCGCCGTCCTGGTCGAAGAGCTCGGTCGGGAACGGGCCGGCGCCGACGCGGGTCGTGTAGGCCTTCAGGATGCCGATGACGCGGCTGATCTTCGTCGGGCCGACGCCCGTACCGGTGCAGGCGCCGCCCGCGGTCGGGTTCGAGGAGGTGACGAAGGGGTACGTGCCGTGGTCGACGTCGAGCAGGGTGCCCTGGCCGCCCTCGAAGAGCACGACCTTGTCCTCGTCCAGCGCGTTGTTGAGGATCAGGGTGGTGTCGGCGACGTACGGCTTGATCTGCTCGGCGTACTGGAGCATCTCCTCCACGATCGCGGCGGCGTCGATCGCGCGGCGGTTGTAGAGCTTCGCGAGGAGCTGGTTCTTGCCCTCCAGCGCCGCTTCGACCTTCTGGGTGAGGATCGACTCGTCGTAGAGGTCCTGGACGCGGATGCCGATGCGGTTGATCTTGTCCGCGTACGTCGGGCCGATGCCGCGACCGGTCGTACCGATCTTGCGCTTGCCGAGGAAGCGCTCGCCGACCTTGTCGAGGGTGACGTTGTACGGCGTGATCAGGTGCGCGTTACCGCTGATGAGCAGCTTGGAGGTGTCGATCCCGCGCTCGTTGAGGCCGCGCAGCTCGGAGAGCAGGACGGCCGGGTCGACGACGACACCGTTGCCGATGACCGGGGTGCATCCGGGGGAGAGGATGCCGGAAGGGAGAAGGTGCAGCGCGTACTTCTGGTCGCCCACGACGACCGTGTGGCCGGCGTTGTTGCCACCCTGGTAGCGCACTACATAGTCAACGGATCCACCGAGCAGGTCGGTGGCCTTTCCCTTGCCCTCGTCACCCCACTGAGCTCCGAGCAGCACAAGAGCGGGCACAGGCGTACACCTCTTCCGGATGGGGCATGTCCAAGGTCAGGGGGCGTACGACGATGTACACCGCAGGCTGAGCCGTCGGACCGGTACCCCGGAATAGACGAAGGCCCTGGCGCAATAGCGCAAGGGCCTCTTGCACAAAGATGCTACCCGAGGAAGGACCGAGGTGTCGGCTCCAGAGCCCACCATGAGCCACGCGGGCGCGCCGGTAGGCGGCCTGCTCGTGCTCGTCGACCCGGTCGCCCGCCGTCTTGACGGCGAGTCCGTGCGAATCGCGAAGGATGTGTTGTCAGCGGGAGCTGCGGCGAAAATCTGCCTCCCGGATTCGCAGGAGGAATTTGCGCGGGCACTCGCCCGCCGGGGTCATCGGCGGCCGGTGATCGTGGGCGACGACCGGGCCCTGGTACGGGCCGTGGGGCTGCTGCACCGGGAGCGGGGGCTGGCGGAGGCCGCCCTGGCGCTGGTGCCGGTGGGGCCCGTGGGATCGCTGGGGCTGGCGAGGTCGCTGGGGGTTCCGCTGTCGGCGGTCTCGGGGGCGCGGGCGGTTCTGGACGGCCGCGTCCGGATGTGCGACCTGCTGGTGGACGACAGCGACGGGGTGGTCCTGGGCGCGCTGCGCATCGCCCCGGCCCGTACGTCGCCGCGGCCGGCCGGGCCTTCGGTGTGGAGCGCGTACCGGTCGCTGGTGCGGACGCTGGTCCGGCCGGCGCCCGTACGGACCTCGGGCCACCGGCTGCGGGTGGAGGCGGACGGCGAGGTGCTGGCGGATGTGGACCGCCCGATCCAGGACGTCTCGCTCGCCACGCGCGAGGACGGGGGGCTGGCGGAGGTCGTGGTCCGCACGGGTGAGACCGCGATCAGGACGCGCGCGAAAACGATCACGGTCTCGGGTGCGGATTTCCGCTACCGCGCCGACGCCGCCACGGCGGGCCCGGTCCGCCGCCGCACCTGGACCCTCCACCCGGGCGCCTGGACCCTCACCCTGCCCCACCAGCCGGGCCCGGTCGACCCTTGAGGCGCGTCTGAGGCGCGTCTGAGGCGCCTCTGAGGCGCGTTTGTGGCGCGGGTCCGCGGCGGAGCTCAAGGCCGGGTTCAGCCGAGGTCCAGCGTCGCGCGGTGGGCCCGCCACCGGTCCAGGAGGCCGAGCATCTCGCCCTGCATGAACTCGAAGAACGCCGCCGTCTCCGCGACCCGCGCCCCGGCGGGCGTGTCCGCGCCCAGCCCGGCGGCGCCCTCCCGCAGCGTCTTCTCCCAGAGCGTCAGCACCTGGTCCCGCCGCGTGAAGGTCTCGTACCAGAGCTCGTTGTGCAGCACGTACCGGTCCCGGCGCGAGCCCGGATCCCGCTCCCGGCTGATCATGTTGACCTGGCTCAGGTACGTCACGGCCCCCGACACCGCCGCCGGGCTGATCTGCAGGGCCTCGCCCAGCTCCGCCGAGGTCAGCGCGCCCTCGTCGCTCGCCAGCAGCTGCGCGAAGACCCGCGCGGCCATCCGCTGCATCCCCGCCTCGGTCAGCTGCGCGGCGAACCGCTCCACGAAGCGGGAGACCGCTTCCTCGTTCCGTACCGCCGCCGGTACCGCCATCTCGTCCGCCACCCTCCAAACTTTACGCGATTCCCTAGATTCACAAATTTGTGAAAGTAGCGTACGTTCGGAAGTATGACGAAGGCAATCAGCGTCGCCGGACTCCACAAGTCGTTCGGCCGCACCCACGCACTGGACGGACTCGACCTCTCGGTCGCCACCGGCGAGGTCCACGGCTTCCTCGGCCCCAACGGCGCCGGCAAGTCCACGACCATCCGCGTCCTGCTGGGCCTGCTGCGCGCCGACTCCGGTACCGCCGAGCTCCTCGGCGGCGACCCCTGGGCCGACGCCGTATCCCTCCACCGCCGCGTCGCCTACGTCCCCGGCGACGTCACCCTGTGGCGCAACCTCTCCGGCGGCGAGGTCATCGACCTCTACGGACGGCTGCGCGGCGGCCGCGGCCTCGACCGCGCGCGCCGCGCCGAGCTGATCGAGCGGTTCGAACTCGACCCGACCAAGAAGGGGCGTACCTACTCCAAGGGCAACCGGCAGAAGGTCGCCCTCGTCGCCGCCTTCGCCTCCGACGCCGAACTGCTCATCCTCGACGAGCCCACCTCCGGCCTCGACCCGCTGATGGAGGAGGTCTTCCAGACCTGCGTCGGCGAAGCCCGCGCCGCCGGCCGGACCATCCTGCTCAGCTCGCACATCCTCAGCGAGGTCGAGACCCTCTGCGACCGGGTCAGCATCATCCGCAAGGGCCGCACCGTGGAGACCGGCAGCCTCGCCGACCTGCGCCACCTCACCCGTACGTCCATCAGCGCCGAGCTCGCCGGCCCGCCCAACGGCCTGGCGCACCTGCCGGGTGTCCACGACGTGGAGGTGCAGGGGCTGAAGGTGCGCCTCCAGGCCGACACTGACAAGCTCGACGCCGTCCTGCGCTCCCTCACCGCCTCCGGCGTCCGCTCGCTGACCTCGAACCCGCCCACCCTCGAGGAGCTCTTCCTCCGCCACTACACGGAAGAGGCGTCGCGATGAAGAACCAGCTGGCGGGCACCGGTGCGCTGCTCCGGCTCGCGCTGCGCCGCGACCGCGTGATGATGCCGGTCTGGATCCTGGTCGTGGCGATGCTGGTGCTGAGCCTGCCGGGCGCGCTCGAATCGGTGTACGGCACGGAGGCCGAACGGGCCGGCCTGGTCCGCACGATGAGCACCAACGGCTCGTTGCGCGCCCTGTACGGGCCCCTCTTCGGCGACTCCGTCGGTGCCCTGACCGCCTGGCGCGGCGGGGTCTTCGCCGGGGTGCTCGCCGCCATCATGAGCCTGGTCATCGTGGTCCGGCACACCCGCGAGGAGGAGGAGACGGGCCGTCAGGAACTGCTCTCCGCCGCCATGGTGGGGCGGCAGGCCCCGCTGACGGCCGCGCTGCTGGCGGCCCTCGTCGCCAACACGGCGGTCGCGCTGCTGGTGACGGCCGGGCTGGCCGGGCGGGGCGCGGGCGGTGCGGTGGCGCTCGGGCTCGGCCTCGGCGCCACCGGGATGCTGTTCGCGGGCCTGGCCGCCATCGCGGCGCAGCTCACGGAGGGCGCGCGGCCCGCCAAGGGGCTCACGGGCGCGCTGCTCGGCGCGGCCTTCGTCCTGCGCGCCGCGGGCGACGCGGGCACGCCGGACGGCGGCTCGGTCCTGACCTGGATCTCGCCGCTGGGCTGGCTGGAGCACGTACGGGCCTTCGCGGCCGAACGCTGGTGGGTGCTCGCCCTGTTCGCGGCGGCCACGGTCGCGCAGGTGGCGGCGGCGTACATACTGGCCGGCCGCCGCGACCTGGGCATGAGCTTCCTGCCGGCCCGCCCGGGCCCGGCGCGGGGGCGGCTCGGCTCGGCCGGTGCTCTGGCGTGGCGGCTCCAGCGGCCCGGCCTGATCGGCTGGAGCCTCGGATTCCTCGCGGCCGGTGTGGTCTTCGGCGGGATGACGGAGGGCGCCGCCGAGCTGGTCGGCGACAACGAGAAGACGCGCGAGATCATCGAGCGGATGGGCGGGCAGAGCGGGATCACCGACGCCTTCCTCGCCACGATGGCCGGGATGTTCGGCATGGTCGCCGCGCTGTACGTCGTCTCGGCGGTGCTGCGGCTGAGCGGCGAGGAGGCGGGGCAGCGCGCCGAACCGCTGCTCGCGCACGCGGTGGGCCGGCTGCGCTGGGCCGGCGGGCACCTGGCCGTGGCCTTCGGTGGCTCGGCGCTGATCCTGCTGCTCGCGGGGCTCGGCCTGGGCATCGGGCACGGCCGGGAGGTGGGCGCCGCGGCCGGGGCCACGCTCGCGCAGCTCCCCGCGGTGTGGCTGATCGGGGCGTTCGCCGCGCTCCTGCACGGCGCGGCCCCCCGGTACGCGGCGGCCGCCTGGGCGGTGGCCGGGGCCGCGCTGGTCCTGGGCTGGATCGGCCCGGCGCTGAACCTCCCGCAGGCGGTCCTGGACCTCTCGCCCTTCGCCCACCTGCCCAAGCTCCCGGGCGCCGACTCCCTGGCCTGGGCCCCGCTGCTGACCCTCACCGCCCTGGCGGCGGCCTTCACGGCAACGGGCCTGGCGGCCCTGCGCCACCGCGACATGACCGCCTAGAACTCCACGATCAACTCCCGCAATCCGCGGATGACATACCCGTCCCGCCACTGCGGCTCCTCGACGAGTCGCAGGGGCGGGACCCCGTCTGCCAGCAGGGCCCCGAAGGAGGCTTCCAGCTCCCGCCGGGCCAGCGGCGCCCCCAGGCAGTAGTGGATCCCGGCCCCGAAGCTCAGGTGCGGATTGTCGGCCCGTACGAGGTCCAGCGCGTCGGGGTCGTCGAACCGCGCGGGATCCCGGTTCGCGGACCCGAACAGCAGCGCGACCTCGGCTCCGCGGGGGATCACGGTGTCCCCGACCCGGATGTCGTCGAGCACCCAGCGCTCGAACATCTGCAGGGGTGTGTCGTAGCGCATCAGTTCATCCACAGCTGTGGACAACTTTTCGGGATGCGCGCGGAGGCCGTCGAGCTGCCCGGGATTGCGGAACAGTGCCCACCACCCGTTGACGGTCGTGTTGACGGTCGCCTCGTGCCCGGCGTTCAGCAGGAGCACGCAGGTGGAGATCATCTCCTGCTCGCTGAGCCGGCCCTCCTCATCGTGGGCGGCGATCAGCCCGGAGATCAAATCCTCGCCGGGCCGCGTGCGCCGCTCGGCGATCAGGCTCCGCAGGTACGCGCTGAACTCCACGCTCGCACGCACCGCGCGCCGCGCCGTCTCCTCGTCCGGCCGGAGCTCGTACATCCCGCAGATCTCCGCCGACCAGGGCCTGAGCAGCCCCCGGTCCGCCTCCGGCACCCCCAGCAGCTCCGCGATCACCGCCACGGGCAGCGGCTCGGCGACGACGGTGAGCAGATCCCCGCCCCCGTCCGCGAGCAGCCGCCCCACCAGCTCCCCGGCCAGCCGCCGCACGGCGGGCACGAGCCGCTCCACCGTCCGCGGGGTGAAGGCCTTCGCCACGAGCCTGCGCACCCGCGCGTGCGCAGGATCCTCCAGGTCCAACAGGCCGTTCCCGTTGAGCACGTGGAAGGGCTCGTGCTCCGGCGGCGGAGCCTCGCGCCCGAACTCCTCGTGCGAGAACCGGTGCAGATAGGTCCGCCCCAGCCGCCGGTCCCGCAACAGCGCACTCACATCGGCGTAATGCCCCACCAGCCACTGCCCGGTGGCCTCACACCACACGGCCCGCCCCTGCTCCCGCACCTCCCGGTACGCCGGATACGGATCGGCGACGAACGCGGCATCCCACGGATCAAAGCCCATCCCCGCACCCTAGATCCGGATCACTCCTCCCAGGGAGATCCCTGGATCACCTCCACGAAATCCCCGGTGACGAAACCGGGGACGAAGTGCCGCAGCACGTCCGCCTTCACATTGCCGAAGGTGGTCGCCGGCTTCTGCGCGATGCCCTCGGTGAACGCTTCCAGGATCCGCCGCTTGAATTCCGGCCGCGGGTGCAGCGCGGTGATCTCGGCGCGGGCGGCCGCGCCGACCGGACCCCCGCCGTCTGCACCGGCGCTGCAACGCCCCGGCGGCCAGTCGCAGTTCTCCGCGGCCTCCCGCACCTCACCCACCCGTGACCCGGTCCTGCGCCCCCTCCTCGACGCCATGGCCGCCGACCCCGCGGCCGATCACAGCTTCTCCGCCCTGACCCACCCCGCCCGGCGCCCCGGCCTTATCCCGGGGTCACCAGCCGGGTCTCGTAGGCGAACACCGCCGCCTGGGTGCGGTCCCGCAGGCCCAGCTTCACGAGGATCCGGCTGACATGGGTCTTGATCGTGGACTCCGCGACGATCAGCCGGCCCGCTATCTCCCCGTTGGAAAGCCCCTGCGCGATCAGCACCAGCACCTCCTTCTCCCGCTCCGTCAACTCGCCCACCCCCGCCGGGTCCGCGAGCCTCGGCGTCTCGGAGAGCTTCGAGAACTCCGCGATCAGCCGCTTGGTCACCGAAGGCGCCAGCAACGCCTCCCCGGCCGCCACCACCCGTACCCCGTCCGCCAGCTGACGGGCCGACGCGTCCTTGAGCAGGAACCCTGAGGCCCCCGCCCGCAGCGCCTGGTACACGTACTCGTCGAGGTCGAAGGTCGTCAGGACCAGCACCTTCGCGTCCGTGTCGGCGGCCACGATCTCCCGCGTCGCCTCCAGCCCGTTCATCCGCGGCATCCGGATGTCCATCAGCACCACGTCCGGCCGCAGCGCCGCCACCTGCGCGATGGCCTCCCGTCCGTCGACCGCCTCGCCCACCACCTCGATGCCTTCCATGGCGTTCAGCAGGACGGAGAACCCCTCGCGGACCATCATCTGGTCGTCGACGATCAGCACCCTGATCGTCATGCCACCCCCTCCCGCGGCCCGGTCCCCGGCTCCGGACGGCTGGGCACCGGTATGAACACCGCCACCTCGTACCCGCCCGCCCCGGTCCCGCCGGCCGTCATCTCCCCTTCGAGCATGGCCACGCGCTCCCGCATCCCGGTGATCCCGTGTCCGGCCCCCGGCGAGGGCCGCACATCCCCGGTCCCGGCCTCGTTGACCACGCGTATCCCCAGGCCGCCCAGCACATACGACACCTCCACCGTCGCCGCCGCGCCCGGCGCGTGCCGCAGCGTGTTGCTCACGGCCTCCTGGATGATCCGGTACGCCGACAGCTCCACCCCCTGCGGCAACTCCCGCACCGCGCCCGTGACCGTCTTCTCCACACTCAGCCCGGCCTCCCGCACATTGGCCAGCAGCCCGTCCAACGAGGCCAGCGTCGGCTGCGGGGCGTCCGGCGCCTCGTAGTCCGCGGACCGCACCACACCCAGCACCCGGCGCAGCTCCGTCAGCGCCGCCACCGCGTTCTCCCGGATGGTGACGAACGCCGCCTCCAGCTCCGGCGGCGGGTTCTGCACCCGGTACGGCGCGGCCTCCGCCTGGATCGCCACCACCGACATGTGGTGGGCCACCACGTCGTGCAACTCCCGGGCGATCGTCGTCCGCTCCTCCAGCAGCGTCCGCTTGTCCCGCTCGACGGCCGTCACCTCCTGCTGCGCGCTCACCTCGGCCCGCGCGTGCCGACGTATCTGCAGGCTGCTCGCGATGGCCAGGGCGAAGGCCGAGGTCACGGCCACCTCCGGCAGGTTCGACCCGAACCGGTCGTAGATCAGCACCGAGAGCGCGAAGCCCAGTGCCAGGGTGAGGGTCCACATCCACACCGCCACCCGCGGTCCGGTCCTGAGCGTGACGAGGAACATCACCGACACGTAGGAGAGGAACGCGCCCGGGCTCCAGGGCCAGAAGTCGGACCCGGCCAGCCCCGGCATCGCGGCGAGCACCACGGTCATCGCGACCGCCGCCCACCAGGCCGCGATCGGCCGCACCAGCGTCATCAGCACCGGCGCCGCGGCCAGCAGCGCCGCGAACAGCCGGCCGGCGTCGCCCATGTAACCGGTCTGGGAGGCGGTGGTGAACACCAGGACGAGGAGGGCCAGCGCCACCACCGCCGCATACTGCCGCCACGGCGCGTACCGCCGTATGGAGGCGGGCAGCCACCGGGTGAACCGCCCGGGCCCCTCGGCCAGGGGCAGCGGTCGGTAGGCCAGGGCATCGGTGAGGAGGTCCTGGCGCAGGGTCGCGATCACATCCGATGCCAGTCGGAATTCTGGTGTCCGGGCTGTCCCCCCGGTGGTCCTCTCGCTCATACAGGAACCGTAGGCCGCCACCCACCTGGTCCGCGTCGCCGCCAATGGGGATTTCCCGGCGTCCCCCTCAAGTACTACCTGGGTGAGATCAGTAGCCCGTCGGGCGGACCAGTCCCGTCTCGTACGCGAACACCGCCGCCTGGGTGCGGTCCCGCAGGCCCAGCTTCACAAGGATCCGGCCCACATGCGTCTTCACGGTCTGCTCCGCCACCGTCAGGTGCTGCGCGATCTCCGCGTTCGACAGGCCCTGGGCGACGAGCGTCAGCACCTCGGTCTCCCGCTCCGTCAGTTCGTCGATCCGCGCCCGCGAAGGCGCGCGCGGCGCCCCCAGCCGGGAGAACTCCGTGATCAGCCGCTTCGTGATGTTCGGGGACAGCAGGGCCTCCCCGGCCGCCACCACCCGCACCGCCTCCGCGAGCTGGTCGGCCGACGCGTCCTTCAGCAGGAACCCGGAGGCCCCGGCCCGCAGCGCCTCGTACACGTACTCGTCCAGGTCGAAGGTGGTCAGCACCAGCACCTTCAGCGTGGAGCCGGCGTCGCCCGTGATGACGGACGTGGCCTCGATGCCGCCCATCCCGGGCATGCGGATGTCCATCAGGACCACATCCGGCCCCAGTTCGCCGACCTTGGCCACGGCGTCCGCCCCGTCCACGGCCTGGCCGACCACCTCGATGTCGGGCTGGGCGTTGAGAAGCACGGTGAAACCCTGCCGGACCATCATCTGGTCGTCGGCGATCATCACCTTGATCGGCGTACTCATGATTACCTCTCCGTCTCGGATGAGGAGCCGCCGGGACGGTCCTGCGGATCCATCGGCAGGACGGCGGACACCTCGTACCCGCCGTCGGGGCGCGGACCGGCGGCCAGCTCGCCCCCCAGCATGCCCGCCCGCTCCCGCATCCCCAGCAGCCCGTGCCCAGCGCCGGGCGAGGGCGGCGCCGGCCGGGTCGGAGCCGAGTTGGCGATGCACAGGTGCAGATCGCGGGGGCCGTACGCGATGCCGACCTCCACCCGCGAACCCGACGCGTGACGCAGGCAGTTGCTCAGTGCCTCCTGCACAATCCGGTAGGCGGTGAGCTCGACGCCGGGGGTCAGCGGCCGCCGGATGCCCGCGATCTCGGTGGTGACATCCAGCCCGGCCCCGCGCACGTTGTCCACGAGGCCCTCCAGCTCGGCGAGGGTCGGCTGCGGATGCTGCCGGGCCGCGGGATCGTCCGGTTGCTCGGAACGCAGCACGCCCAGCACCCGCCGCAGCTCCGTCAGGGCTTCCAGCGCGTTCTCCCGGATGCCCGCCAGGTTCTCCTTCAGCTCCTCGGACGGGTTCTCCACCAGGTGCGGGGCGACCTGGGCCTGGATGGAGATGACCGACATGTGGTGGGCGACGACGTCGTGCAGCTCGCGCGCGATCCGGCTGCGCTCCTCGAGCAGGGTGCGCCGGGCGCGCTCCTCCTCGGTGAGCGTCTCCTGCTCGACCAGCTCCCCGCGGGCCAGCCGCAGTGCGCGCAGCGCATAGCCGAGCAGCCCGACGAAGCCGAAGAGGACGACGGCCCCGGTCACGGTGGAACTGCTGTGGTCCGGCCTCAGCAGGAGCTCGGCCAGGCCGGTGCAGGCGACGGAGACGAAGACGACCGCGACCGTGACCCGGGGCGGTACCCGCAGGGCGACCAGGAGGATCACCAGGGCGAAGGCGATGAGCCCGCCCGGTGTCCAGGGCCAGGTCTGGCCCTGACCGACCTGGTCGTGGATCGTCCAGGCACCGAGACCCGCCGCGAGCAGGCCGAGCCACCACGCGGCCATCGGGCGGAACATGGCGAGCGCGATGGAGCCGCCGGTCATGAGCGCGACCACCAGCGGGGTGCCGCCGGTGACGTGGTAGTGGTCACCGAGCTGTTCCGTGGTGAGGAACCCGAAGAAGATGGCGGCGTAGGACACGAGGACGTGCGGCAGCCAGGCCAGCCACCGCGGCCGGGACATCCGGGGGAGGGGGGCCCGCCGCAGGACGAGCAGCTCCTGTGCCGTGGCCCGCAGCATCTCGCTCCGTTTCGCGGGGACCTGTTCCGGGAGCCTGCTCTGCTCGTTCACGTCGTCAAGACTAGGCATGGGTGATCTCCTGGGCGGGCGTGACCCGGGTCCGGGCCGGTACGCGGGAGCCCGTGTGAGTGTGGGACCCGCGGACGGGGGAGCGCCGGGGAGTCCTCGACTCGGTGCGCCGGCCCTGTTCGTACGTACGGAACGCGGCCCAGCACAGCGTCAGCGCGGCGGCGAACACCGGCAGCCACAGGAGCCGGGCGGCTATCCAGCCACCCGAGTCGGGCACGGTGTGCAGCCCGGGCAGGTCGGTCGAGAGCAGCAACCCGACGGCGGTGACGGCCATCATGGCGGTCTGGTGCCAGAGGAAGATCGTCATGGCGGACAGGTTCACCAGGGCCACCTTCGCCCAGGCCGCCGGGCGCCGCATGGCCCGCGCCAGCGGCTCGCGCACCAGCAACGCCAGCCCGCACTGGGCCAGTCCGAACGCGACGGCGGCGAGCGTCGGCGGGTTCAGGTTCGATATCGCAGCCCCCGGGACACCCACCATCGAGGCCGGGTACCCGCCCCAGAGGACGAGCGCGACCGTCGAGGCGCCCCCCGCCGCGAGCAGGAGGAGGGCCGGTCCGCGCCGGGCGAACGCTCCCCGGGACCAGGCGGCGCCCAGGGTGTAGGGGACGAGCCAGCCGGCGGCCACATTGATCCAGCCGGCCCACTCGGGTCCGCCGAGCCCGAAGCGCCAGAGGTCGATCCCCGCCACCACGGCGAGCGGCCACAGCGGGTTCATCCGGGCCACCAGTGGGGTCGCGGCGGTCAGCGCGGCGAAGACGAGGAGGAACCACAAGGGGGAGAGGACCAGCCTGACCAGGGTCTGGACGGTGTCCAGCTCCACCCCGCCGATCAGCATCCCGCCCGCCACGACCGCCCACAGCGTGAGCACGGCGGCGACCGGACGGAACAGCCGCCCCAGCCGCTGCCCGATCCAGGTCCGGTACGAGTTTCCGCGGGCCCGCGCCGTGGCGTAGCCGCGGGCGGCGACATGTCCGCCGACGAGGAAGAACACGGCCAGCGTCTGGAACACCCAGGACACCGGCGCCAGCCAGGACATGTGGGCCAGCGGGCTGGTGTTGCTCAGGCCGCCGTCGGCTGTGGTGAGGGCGGTGACCAGCCAGTGGCCGAGCACCACGCCGAGGATCGCGAAGGCCCGCAGCGCGTCCACGGCGCGGTCCCTGTCGCGCGGGGTGGCACGGTCGACCGCCTCGGCCAGGCCGGTCCAGCGGGCGCGGAGCTTACGCATGGGGGGCCTCCGAAGCGGGCGTGGTGCCGAGGACGATGGCGGCCAGGCCGTCGAGGGACTCGGTGCCCGGCTTGAGGTAGTCGCTGTGCCCGGCCGCGCCGGCGGCGAAGGCCCGCGCCCCGAAGGCGGGGTCCACCGGGTCGGTACCGAAGCCGACTCCGCCGAGCCGGACGTGCGGGACGCTCCCGATCCAGTCGCCGCTGCCCCGGCCGGCCCAGACCCGGGCCGCCGTCGGCAGCTCCCACGCGGACCCGGCCCCCGTGCCCGGACTCCCGTACAGGACCATGTCGCCGACGGCGGAGCCGGTCCTGCGCCGCTTCGAAGCAGGCTTCGCCGTCATCGGCGACCGGCAGTTCCTCCCGGGCTACTCCGTCCTGCTCACCGACGACCCCGCCGTGACCCGGCTCTCCGACCTCCCCCGGCCGCGCAGGATCACGTACCTCACCGACCTGGACCGGCTCGCCGAGGCCGTCGAGCGCGCCTGCCGCAGGATCGACCCGGCATTCCGCCGCGTGAACATCGAGATCCTGGGCAACACCGACCCGTACCTCCACGCCCACATCTGGCCCCGCTACGACTGGGAGCCCGCCGACCGCGTCCGACTGCCCGTCTGGTTTTACGCGGAGGAGTTCTGGCGAGCCGAGCAGTACGCGCTGACCAGCCGCCACGACGGCCTGCGGACCGCCATCGGGGAGGAGCTGGACGCCCTCGAAGAGCCCTAGGCGAGGCCTGGCCGAGGCCTGGCCGCGGGTCAGCTACGTCGTCGCCACGCGCACGCCGAAGCCGATCAGGACCACACCCGTCGTCCGGTCCAGGGCCCGGCGGACACGCGGGCCGGCGAAGAACCGCCGGGCGCGCGCGAGCACGTACACGTACGAGCCCAGCCAGACCAGGGTCAGCAGTACGTGGATCAGGACCAGCAGCGCCATGCCCACCGCCGGGCGCAGGCCGGGCGGGGCGAGGGTGGGGAGCAGCCCGGTGTAGAAGACGGCGATCTTCGGCGGGGTCCCTGCCCCGGCCCCGGGCCTCAGACCGTTGGGGGGTTCGGGGACTGGAGGGTGTCCAGGGCTCTTGTCAGGCGTTCCAGGGCCTGGACCGTTTCCGTGAAGGCGGTGTCTCCCAGTTCGGCGGCGAGGCGGGTGGCCAGGGAGGCGTGGCCCGGGCCGATGCGGGCCACCGCCGCGCGGCCGGCTTCCGTCGGGCGGAGGAGTTTGGCCCGCCGGTGGGCCGGGTTCGGGACGTACTCCGCCAGGCCCTTCGCGGCCAGCAGGTCCGCGATGCGCTGCACGCTCTGCCGGGTGATCCCCATCGCCCGGGCGATGCCCGCCACCGGCAGCGGCTCCCGAAGCACCGCGCCCAGGACCTGCCACCACGCGGCCGTCAGCCCGGCCGGCCGGGCCAGTTCCTCCGAGACCGAGAGGAACTGGCCGTTCAGCCGGAAGATGCCGAGTGCGGTACGGCTCAGGAGGTCCTGGCGGGCGCGGAGCGACAGGTCGTCGTCGCCGGGCACCGGCTCACGCATCGCCCGCCTCCGAGGCCGCCATCAGCACCGGGTACGCGGTCTCGTCCGAGTCGTGGAACAGGCGGTACCACGCGTCCAGGACGTCCGGCTTGTAGACGCCCAGGCGGGCGAAGACCTCGCGGGCGAACGCCACCGGTTCCGTCGGCCCGGCCGTGATCAGGTCGCCGTCCGTCACCGCGTCGGCCTCGACGTAGCGCTCGCCCCCCGCGTAGCCCGGCTGCGGAGCCAGGTAGAAGGAGGCCGCACTGGTGTGCGTACGGCCGTCGAGTACGCCGGCCCGGGCCAGGCCGGCCGTGGCTCCGCAGATCGCCGCGACCGGGACGCCCGCCGCCAGGAACTCCCGTGCCTTGGACGCGAAGGGCGCCAGATCGTCACTGGTGTCCCAGAGCGCGGCACCGGTCAGGATCAGCAGGGAGGAGTCCTCGGGCCGCAGGTCCGCGAGGGACAGGTCCGGCAGGATGCGGACGCCGCCCATCGTGGTGACCGGCTCGCCGGCGGCGAAGCCGACCGTACGGATCTCGTGGCCGCGCTGCGCGAGGTGGGCGGTGGTGTGGCCGGTCTCCCAGTCCGCGTACGTGTCGTAGACCGCCAGGTGGACGGGCTTGCGCGGGGTCTCGGTCATCGTGATCGCCTCCGGGGTCGGGATCAGGCACCGTTTTTTCGTTCCCTGCTATGACAGAAGGCTGTCATGATGGCAGTGTGCTGTCAATGTGTGCGGGCGTACGGGCGTCGCGGACAGCCGCAGACAAGACCGCAGACAGACTGCCGAGAGTGGCCCCCTCACCCCATACAGTCCGCCGATATCCCTCCCCACCTGCGCACTTCTAGCGTGACGACATGACCCCTCATGTCACCGGCGCGACCGTCAAGGCCGCCGACCGCGCTCACGTCTTCCACTCGTGGTCCGCCCAGGCCCTGATCGACCCGCTGGCCGTCGCCGGCGCCGAGGGCTCGTACTTCTGGGACTACGACGGGAACCGCTTCCTCGACTTCTCCTCCCAGCTGGTCAACACCAACATCGGCCACCAGCACCCCAAGGTCGTCGCCGCCGTCCAGGAGCAGGCCGCCCGGCTCTGCACCCTCGCGCCCGGCTTCGCCGTCGACGTCCGCTCCGAGGCCGCACGCCTCATCGCCGAGCGGACCCCCGGCGACCTGGACAAGATCTTCTTCACCAACGGCGGCGCCGAGGCCGTCGAGAACGCCGTACGGATGGCCCGGCTGCACACCGGCCGGCAGAAGGTGCTGTCCACCTACCGCTCGTACCACGGCGCCACCGCCGCCGCGATCAACCTCACCGGCGACCCGCGCCGCTGGCCCTCCGACACGGCCGCCGCCGGCGTCGTGCACTTCTGGGGCCCGTTCCTCTACCGCTCCGCCTTCCACGCCACCACCGAGGCCGAGGAGTGCGACCGCGCCCTCGCGCACCTCGCCGACACCATCGCCTTCGAGGGACCGCAGACCATCGCGGCGATCATCCTGGAGAGCGTGCCCGGCACCGCCGGGATCATGACCCCGCCGCCCGGCTACCTCGCCGGCGTGCGCGAGCTCTGCGACGCCCACGGCATCGTCTTCATCCTGGACGAGGTCATGTCCGGATTCGGCCGCACCGGCCGGTGGTTCGCCGCCGACCACTGGGGCGTCACCCCCGACCTGATCACCTTCGCCAAGGGCGTGAACAGCGGATACGTGCCGCTCGGCGGCGTCGCCATCTCCGCCGCCGTCGCCGAGACCTTCGCCACCCGCCCCTACCCGGGCGGACTGACCTACTCCGGTCACCCCCTGGCCTGTGCCGCCGCCGTCGCGACGATCAACGCGATGGAGGAGGAGGGCATCGTCGAGCACGCCGCCCACCTCGGCGAGAACGTGATCGGCCCGGCGCTCGCCGAGATGGCGGAGCGGCACCCTTCGGTCGGGGAGGTCCGGGGTCTGGGCACCTTCTGGGCCCTGGACCTCGTACGGGACAAGGAGACGCGCGAGCCGCTCGTCCCGTACAACGCGTCGGGCGCCGCCAACACGCCGATGGCCGAATTCACCGCGGCCTGCAAGGCCTCCGGCCTGTGGCCGTTCGTCAACATGAACCGGACGCACGTCGTCCCGCCGTGCACGATCACGGACGCGGAGGCGAAGGAGGGCCTCGCCCTGCTGGACGAGGCGCTGACGGTCGCCGACCGCCACACCACGGCCGGATAGTGGCCGGATTTCCGTCCGCATAACGGTTGGTAGATCCGTATAACGATCGCCAACCGCTCGGTTTCGGCCGCGCTGTCTGGCCTAAGGTGTCCGGAGTCCTACCCGGAGGAGACGGACCCTTATGCCAGGCAGCGGCGCTGTCACCCGCAACACACTTCGCCAGCAGATCGCGGACGCGCTGCGTGACGAGGTGCTCGCGGGACGTCTGCCGCCGGGGACCGAGTTCACCGTCAAGCAGATCGCCGAGAAGTACGAGGTCTCCGCGACCCCGGTCCGCGAGGCGCTCGTGGACCTCTCGGCCCAGGGCCTGCTGGAACTGGTCCAGCACCGCGGTTTCCGCGTGCGGATCTTCTCCGTGGACGACTTCCGCGGAATGATCGAGGCGCGCTCGCTGGTCGTCGACGGGATCTTCCGCCGGCTGGCCGAGCACGGCACCGCCCCGGGCGCCGCCGAGATGCTGGTGTCGGTGCGCCGCCGGGCCGAGGAGGCGCGGCGGGCCGCGGAGAGCGGTTCGCTCGAAGTGCTGATCGGCTACGACCTCCGCTTCTGGCGGGAGCTCAGCGAGCTGGTCGGCAACACCTACATCTCGGAGTTCCTGCACCGCATCCGCGTGCAGTGCTGGGTCTTCGCCGTACCCCACCTCCAGCGGGAGCCGCAGCTGCGGGCGGCGCTGTGGTGCGGGCACCGCGAGCTGGTGGAGGCGGTGACACTGGCGGACGCGGACGCGGTGCGGCGCATCGTGCACGAGTACAACGAGCACGGTCTGGAGTGGGCCGCCCGCCTGTAGGGGCGTGCGGTGCGGGGCCAGGACGTCACCCGCCGTATACCGGGTTCTGCGCACCCCTTCGCGGAGGGTGTCCGGCGCACTACGCTGGCCGGATCGGCGGCAACGACTGATCGGAGCCCGCGTGGCCTGTGACCTGTGGCTGGTCCCCCTTGTCGACGTGCTGTGCCACAGCCCCGACAACCCGTTCGCGGAAGAGATCGCCTCGTACGACAAGGCGCTGGGCGAGGCGGGTCTGCCGTCGGTGCCCGTGTTCGCATACATGCCGGGCCTGAGCGGGGACGTGGCTCCGGTGGCCGGCTTCGACTACGACGCCCTGCACTTCCTGCGGCGGGCGTACCTGCTCCAGATCTGCGGGCTGCCGGTGACGCCGGTGGACGAGCTGGGCGGGGACTACGAGCAGCTCCTGGAGATGTTCGAGTCGACGGCCCAGCAGTCGCACCTGGTGTGGCACTACGACCACGCGGGGGCGTACGTGCCGGTGGACTTCGCGGCTCCGCTGGCGAACGAGGAGCTGTTGGCCGGGGGCGGGCCGCTGGGATCCGCGCACGGGCTGCTGCGGGAGCTGGCCTTCGTGGCGCCGGCGATCGGGATAGACCCGGCGAACCCGCCCGCCGCGCCGGCCCCTCCGGGGCGGCCGACGTCGTTGGAGGAGCCGGCGGGGCCGATTCCCTATGACGACAGTCCGTTCGCGCGGGAGCGGCATGTGTGGCTGGGGTTGCATGCGGCCGCTACGCGGAGCCTGGGGCAAGGCTCGATGATCATCTTCAGCTGAGCGGTGGTTCCCGGGTGCCGGGCCGGGGTCGTTCGTCGGCTGCGCCCCGGCCTCCTGGGGCTCCGCCCCAGACCCCGCGCCTCAAACGCCGGCGAGGCTGGATTTGCCCCGCGCCTCACACGCCGGCGGCACTGAATCCGATCAAGTCAGCGCGGCTGTTCCGGCGGGCGTTGGCGGGGCATGTTCGGGCGGGTGCCCGGGGGGAGGGGGAAGCGGGCCGGGGGGATGTACGCGTCCGCGCGCGTACCGGCGGCGCCCAGGGACTGCATCACCAGGGGCGCGGGGCCGGAGCTGAACTCCACCATCCACTCCGCGGTCTCCGAGCGGACGAGCTCCGTCACGTCCTCCGAGAAGCGGCGCAGCACCGTGAGGCAGCGTTCCGCGGCCTCGCTGGCGGTGCCCTCCGTCGGGCCGAGCACCTCCCGTACGTTCTCCGAGGCCCAGTCGAACTGGAGGGTCTGCAGGCGGCGCTGCACCGCCTGGGCGGTGGCCACGTCCCGCATCCAGCCCGAGGTCAGGCCGAAGAACCGGTCGCAGGCCAGGCAGGCCGCGCCGAGGAGGAGCGACAGGTACCCGTACGCCGACGCGCCCGGCGCCGAGCCCGTCAGCTCCAGCAGCGGCATGGCGGCGCCCGTGACGGCGCCCACGGCCGCCCCGGCACGCAGCACGCGCGCCCCCCGGCGCTTCCACGCCCGGTCGGACAGATACCACTCGGCGGTGCGCAGTGCGTCGGCCTCGACCCGCCGGTAGAGCTCGTCGAGCCGCTCGGCGGGCTCGCCCCAGTCCCCCAGGGGGAAGGGCCGACCGGTCAGATCGCCCGCCATCGGCCCGCCGCCCTCCTCCCGGGGATCCCGGGGTGGCCCCTCGGGCTGCATCTCCGGCTGGCTCACCCGGCACTCCCTCTGCCTGCGCTGACGTGTGGTGGTGCGCGTGTGCGCAATGATGCGCATGCTCTTCCTACCTTCGAATGACGCTCGATGGACAACGAATCCCGGGATTTCCGCCCACAAGGAGGTCTCCATCAGGTACGCGTACGCCCCGTCTCTCACTCGAAAGAGTTGGTCCTCACGGCGTAGGGCGCGGCGCCCGGGGAGCACGTAGGCTCGGATTGACCGAGCCGCCCCAGGCTCGGACCGATGCTACGGAGTGAGTGACCTGTGATTCCCGGTGGTGGCCAGCCCAACATGCAGCAGCTGCTCCAGCAGGCCCAGAAGATGCAGCAGGACCTCGCCGCGGCCCAGGAGGAGCTCGCGAAGGCCGAGGTCGAGGGCCAGGCCGGCGGCGGTCTCGTCAAGGCGACCGTCACCGGTTCCGGTGAACTGCGCGCGCTGGTGATCGACCCGAAGGCCGTGGACCCGGAGGACACCGAGACCCTCGCCGACCTGGTGGTGGCGGCGGTCCAGGCGGCCAACGAGAATGCCCAGGCGCTCCAGCAGCAGAAGCTGGGCCCGCTGGCCCAGGGGCTGGGCGGCGGCAGCGGCATTCCCGGCCTTCCGTTCTAGTCCCCGCAACACCCACCGACACCGAAAGAAGGCAGTCCGTTGTACGAAGGCGTGGTCCAGGACCTGATCGACGAACTGGGCAGGCTGCCCGGCGTCGGGCCCAAGAGCGCGCAGCGGATCGCCTTCCACATCCTGCAGGCCGAGCCCACCGACGTCCGCCGCCTCGCGCACGCGCTGCTGGAGGTCAAGGAGAAGGTCCGGTTCTGCGCGGTGTGCGGGAACGTGGCGCAGGAGGAGCAGTGCGGGATCTGCCGTGACCCGCGCCGCGACGCCACGGTGATCTGTGTCGTGGAGGAGCCGAAGGACGTCGTCGCGATCGAGCGGACCCGCGAGTTCCGGGGCAGGTACCACGTCCTCGGCGGCGCGATCAGCCCGATCGAGGGCGTCGGCCCCGACGACCTGCGCATCCGCGAGCTGCTGGCGCGCCTCGCGGACGGCACGGTCACCGAGCTGATCCTCGCGACCGACCCGAACCTGGAGGGTGAGGCGACCGCCACCTACCTCGCCCGCATGATCAAGCCCATGGGCCTGAAGGTCACCCGCCTGGCCAGCGGGCTCCCCGTCGGGGGAGATCTGGAGTACGCGGACGAGGTCACGCTCGGGCGGGCCTTTGAAGGAAGGCGACTTCTCGATGTCTGACGCAACGCTGCACGCCCTCGGCCAGGATCCGGACGACTTCGCCGCCTCGATCGCGGACCAGATCGAGTCGTTCATCGTCGCGGTCACCGAGGTCGCCAAGGGCGAGGACCCGGACAGCGCGGTGCCCTTCCTCCTCCTGGAGGTCTCCCAGCTGCTGCTCGCGGGCGGCCGGCTGGGCGCGTACCAGGACGTGCTGCCCGAGGAGCGCTACGAGCCCGACCTCGGCCCGGAGCCGGACGTGGACGACCTGCGCGAGCGGTTCGCGATCATGCTGGAGCCGGTCGACGTCTACTCCGAGGTCTTCGACCCGTACGAGCCGCGCAAGGCCCCGGTGGCGCACCGGATCTCCGACGACGTGGCCGACGTGGTCGCCGACCTGCGGCACGGCCTCATCCACCTCCAGGAGGGCCGGGTCACCGAGGCGCTGTGGTGGTGGCAGTTCTCGTACTTCACCAACTGGGGCCCGACGGCCTCGGCCACCCTGCGCGCCCTCCAGTCGCTGATCGCGCACGTACGACTGAACCAGCCCCTCGCGGCCCTGGACGGCCTGGACACGGACGAGGACCTGGCCGAGGACGACCTGGCGGAGCAGGCCGGGCAGGTCATGGCCGAGGAGCTCGGCGGACTCGGCCGAAAGTAAAGCCCCTGGTGGGGAACGTATTCTTTGATCCTTTCGTCTCATGATGTGGTACGAAGCGGTCGGATCGCGGCCGCTCGTTAGACTGCACCAGCAATGAGACGGACTGAGCGAGGAGCGCACGTGGGCCTTGTCGTGCAGAAGTACGGAGGCTCCTCCGTAGCCGATGCCGAGGGCATCAAGCGCGTCGCCAAGCGGATCGTGGACGCCAAGAAGAACGGCCACCAGGTGGTCGTCGTGGTTTCCGCGATGGGCGACACGACGGACGAGCTGATCGATCTCGCCGAGCAGGTATCCCCGATGCCTGCCGGGCGTGAGTTCGACATGCTGCTGACCGCCGGAGAGCGGATCTCCATGGCCCTGCTGGCCATGGCGATCAAAAACCTGGGCCACGAGGCCCAGTCGTTCACCGGTAGCCAGGCAGGCGTCATCACCGACTCGGTCCACAACAAAGCGCGCATCATCGATGTCACGCCGGGCCGTATCCGCACCGCGCTGGACGAGGGCAACATCGCCATCGTCGCCGGCTTCCAGGGCGTGTCCGCGGACTCCAAGGACATCACCACCCTCGGCCGCGGCGGCTCGGACACCACCGCCGTCGCGCTCGCCGCGGCGCTGGACGCCGAGGTCTGCGAGATCTACACCGACGTGGACGGCGTCTTCACCGCCGACCCGCGCGTGGTGAAGAAGGCCCGGAAGATCGACTGGATCTCCTCCGAGGACATGCTGGAGCTCGCCGCCTCCGGTTCCAAGGTGCTGCTGCACCGCTGTGTCGAGTACGCACGCCGATACAACATCCCGATCCACGTCCGCTCGTCCTTCTCGGGACTGCCGGGCACGTGGGTCAGCAACGAGAATCCGCAAGGGGACGAGCAGGTGGAGCACGCCATCATCTCCGGAGTCGCTCACGACGTCTCCGAAGCCAAGATCACGGTCGTCGGCGTCCCGGACAAGCCGGGCGAGGCCGCGGCGATCTTCCGCGCCATCGCGGACGCCGAGATCAACATCGACATGATCGTGCAGAACGTGTCGGCGGCCTCGACTGGCCTCACCGACATCTCCTTCACGCTCCCCAAGGCCGAGGGCCACAAGGCCATCGACGCCCTGGAGAAGGCGAAGTCCGTCATCGGCTTCGACTCCCTGCGCTACGACGACCAGATCGGCAAGATCTCCCTGGTCGGCGCGGGCATGAAGACGAACCCGGGCGTCACCGCCTCCTTCTTCCAGGCGCTGTCCGACGCGGGCGTCAACATCGAGCTGATCTCGACCTCCGAGATCCGCATCTCGGTCGTGACCCGCCAGGACGACGTCAACGAGGCCGTCCGCGCCGTGCACACGGCCTTCGGCCTCGACTCCGACAGCGACGAGGCCGTCGTCTACGGAGGCACCGGACGATGACCGCCGACCGGTCCTCCGGCCCGGCGCTCGCCGTGGTCGGAGCGACCGGAGCAGTCGGTTCGGTCCTGCTCCAGATCCTGTCCCAGAGGGCGGACGTCTGGGGCGACATACGCCTGATCGCCTCCGCGCGCTCGGCCGGCCGCATGCTGGCCGTCCGCGCGGAGGAGACCGAGGTGCTCGCCCTCACCGAGGACGCCTTCGACGGCCTCGGCGTCGGCGATGTGGCCCTCTTCCTCACCCCGGCCGAGGTCTCGGCCCGCTGGGCGCCCGTGGTCACCGCGCGCGGCGTCGTGGTCGTGGACCAGTCCGCCGCCTTCCGGGAGGATCCGGAGGTGCCGCTGGTCGTGCCCGAGATCAACGGGCACGCCGTACGGATCCGGCCGCGCGGCATCGTCGCCGCCCCGGACACCGTGACCGCCGCGATGATCGCCTCCCTCGGCGCGCTGCACGCCGAGTACTCCCTCTGCGAGCTGGCCGTCTCCACGTACCAGGCCGCGAGCGCCGCCGGCCGGGCCGGAACCGAGGTGCTGCGCCGCCAGCTGTCCCTCGTCGCCGGCACCTCCCTCGGCGAGCAGACCGGTGATGTACGCCGGGCCGTCGGTGACGACACCGGCCCCTTCGAGGCCCCGCTCGCCCTCAACGTCGTGCCCTGGTCCGGTGAGCTGCGAGCCGACGGCTGGTCCTCGCACGAGCTGGCCGTACGGGCGGAGACGCGCCGGATCCTGGACCTGCCGGAGCTGCCGGTCGCCGTGACCTGCGTACAGGTGCCGGTGGTGACCGGGCATTCCCTGACCGTGCGGGCCCGTTTCGAGAACGAGGTGGAGGCCGCGCACGCCCGGGAGATCCTGGAGGCCGCGCCGGGCGTGGTCCTCGTGGACGACCCGGAGGCGGGGGAGTTCCCGACCCCTTCGGACGCCGCGGGGACGGATCCTGCCTGGGTGGGGCGGGTGCGGGTCTCGCTCGACGACCGGCGCTCGCTGGAGTTCTTCGTGTGCGCCGACAATCTCCGCAAGGGCGCCGCCCTGAATGCGACTCAGATCGCGGAACTGATCGCAGGTGAATTTGCGTAATTCGCTTTGTAGGATCGTTCCCGATCCCTTGATCAAGGTGATGGCCCGACTGCCGTCTCGAAGGACGGGGCAATCGGGAAGAGCGGGTACGCATGAGGGCAATGGGGATTTTGCTGGCTGGACTGCCTCGCGCGTACAACCCTGACGGGGGGACGCGTGTCCTACAGGCGTGGCAGAGGCACTGCTGGAATTGGCCGTCCTACCGGCGCGCACCGGGTTCGTCCCGTCGCACCGGGGCTCCCGTGCACCCCGCGGCGGTCTTCCCGTGATCGTTCCCGTCCCGCCGGCGGGGCCGGCCGACGCGCCCGTACGGGCGGCCACCACGACCCGGGGCGGCCGTGTGCCCGCGCCGCGCGACAGCGCTGACGGGTCGGGGAGCAGCAGTACGGGAGGTTCGGCGCAGCCGGTGGAGTCGGCCATGACGGCCGCAGCCGCCGAGACCGTCGACACCGCCGCGACGGCCGAGACGGTGACCGGGGTGGTGGCCGGAACCACCGTCGACCACCTCACCGAGACCTACCAGGCGCACTACCGCTCGCTCCTCGGCCTGGCCGCGCTCCTCCTCGACGACACCGCCTCCTGCGAGGACGTGGTCCAGGAGGCGTTCATCCGCGTCCACTCGGCCCGGAACCGGGTCCGCGACCGCGACAAGACGCTGGCGTACCTGCGCCAGACCGTCGTGAACCTCTCCCGGTCCGCCCTGCGCCGGCGCATCCTCGGCCTCAAGCTGCTGTCGAAGCCGATGCCGGACATGGCGAGCGCCGAGGAGGGCGCGTACGACCAGCTGGAACGGGACGATCTGATCAAGGCGATGCGCGGACTGCAGCGGCGCCAGCGAGAGGTACTGGTGCTGCGCTACTTCGCGGACATGACGGAAGCCCAGGTGGCCGAGACGCTGGGAGTGTCCCTCGGCTCGGTGAAGGCGTACGGATCGCGGGGCATTGCCGCGCTGCGGGTGGCGATGGAGGCTGCGCAATCATGATGGACGACCACATTCCGCCGGGCGGCGCGAGCGAGGAGCAGGCCCTGCGGAGCCTGCTGCGCGGAGCCGTCGAGGGACTGGAGCCCTCCGAGGGGGCGCTGGAGCGGCTGCGGTACGCGGTCCCCGCGCGCCGGACCCTCAAGCGGCAGGTACTCGTCGGCGCCGCGGCGGTGGCCCTGCTCGCCGGGACCGCGATCCCGGCCGCCATGCACATGACGGCGGCCGAGAGCGACCCCACCCAGCACTCGGCCATGGCCGGGCACGGTACGCAGCCCGGCGGCAAACCGGGCGCGACCCCCGTCGATCCGCACCAGAACGGATCCGGGGCCCATCCGAGGTCCTCCCGCTCCGCCGGTTCCGGCCCCGACGCGGGCGGCACCGTCGGGCAGCCGCTCCCGAGCCTCGGCGGTTTCCCGTCCGGCGGCGTGACGGCCGGCCCGTCGGGCGGCCCCGCCGCCTCGGCCGGGCCCAGCGGTACCGCGGCAGGCCCGGTCGCCGGGGGAGGACCGTACCCGCCGGCGGCCGCCGCGGGCGTCCCCGGGTGCGGATCCGAGCAGCTGGGGGTGGTGGGCTCGGCCCGCGCCCCCGAGGCCGACGGCAAGGTCTACGGCAGCTTCAAGGTCACCAACGTCTCGGGACGCGGCTGCAGCGTCACCGGCCCGGACACGGTGACGGCGGCCGCCGCGGCCGGTACGGCGCCGGGCCAGGGCTCCGGGGTCACCGTGGTCGGCCACACGGCGGGCGACCCGGCGAGCGGGCTGCTGCCGGACCCCTCGGTGGAGGCTGCGGCGCTGGTGCTGCCGCCGAACACGGCGTACGAGGTCCGCTTCGCGTGGGTGCCGTCGGGGGAGGCCTGTACGGCGGCGAGCCCGGGCGCGAGCGCGAAGCCGCCGCAGGGGCAGAGCACGGACGCCGGGACGGGCACGTCCGGAGCCGTGGGTTCCCCCGGCACGCAGGCGGGCGAGCCCGCGAATCCGGCCGGCGTGGCGGTGTCCCACACCCCGCAGACGGGCTCCCCGACCACCCGGACAACGATTCCCGAGGCCTGCGGAGGCACCCTGTACCGCACGGGCACGATCCCGGTGGAGCCCCCGAAGCCGTAGCGAGTACAGCCTCGCCGGCGTTTGAGGCGTGGGGGTCCCCCCGGACGGAGTCTGGGGGAGGGTCCGGGGCGGAGCCCCGGCAACGGCGCCGCAGGTCAGGCCGGGTCCGCCGCAGTCGGCACCAGGCCGGCCTCCGCATCGCGCAGGGTCTCCACCTCGCGCCGGTACAGCCGGAACCACATGAAGAGCACGAAGGCGACGAAGACGAACCACTCGCCCGTGTAGCCGAGGTTCTGGAAGGCCTTCAGGTCGAGACCGGTGTCGACCGGCGCCTGCGCGGGCACCGGAGCCATTCCGTCCGCCGGCGTCTGCACGGTCAGCCAGGCGTCGTACAGGTCGTACGGGACGAGGTTGACGAGCGAGGCCGCCCCGATCACCCCGAGCTGCCCGGCCGGCAGGCCGCCCTGGGAGTGGACCCCCTTCGTGCCGGAGTTCTCCGAGGCCTGGAGCGCGCCCGTGACCTCCACCCGCCCGGTCGGCGCGGCCGGCGCCTTCGAGGCGTCCGCGGTCCCCGGCAGCCAGCCCCGGACCACCGGGACGGCCTTGCCGGAGTCGGTCTTCAGCAGGGTCAGGACGTAGAAGCCGGTCTTCCCGTCGAGCCGCCGGTCGGGGACCAGCAACTGTTCGGCGTACTCGCCGGCCGTCGAGGCGAGGCGCCCGGAGGTCTTCTTGTCCACCGGAAGGAGCGAGTCCAGCGGCGTGGCGACCTGGTCGGCGGGCCGTTCGGCGGTCGCCTCCCGGTGGCTGTCGACGCGGTCCTCGAAACGGCCGAGCTGCCAGGACCCCATGAACAGGCAGAAGGGAACGGCGAGCGCGACGAAGACGTTGATCCCCCACCAGCGCGGGGTCAGGAGAAACCGGTGCACCCCACCACGGTACGGGGGGTGCACCGGTCGCCGTCCCGCAGGGTCAGGCGGGCATCCGCGGAGGCAGGTGCTTCAGCGCGAACTCCAGCTCCATGCGGACCTGCTTGATCCGCTCCTCCACGACCAGCGAGCCGTGCCCCGCGTCGTACCGGTACACCTCGTGCACGGCCCCGCGCGCCGCCAGCCGGTCCACGTAGTTCTCGATCTGTCGGATCGGGCAGCGCGGGTCGTTGACGCCCGCCGCGATGTGGACGGGGGCCTTCACCGCGTCCACGTAGGTCAGCGGCGAGGACGCCTCGAAGCGGTCCGGGACCTCCTCCGGCGTCCCGCCGAAGAGGGTGCGGTCCAGGGACTTCAGCGCCTCCATCTCGTCGTGGTACGCCGTCACGTAGTCCGCCACGGGTACGGCGGCCAGGCCCACGGCCCACGCCCCGGGCTGCGTGCCCAGCCCGAGCAGGGTCAGGTAGCCGCCCCAGGAGCCGCCCGACAGGACGAGGCGCGCCGGGTCCGCGAGGCCGGAGGAGACGGCCCACTCCCGGACCGCGGCGATGTCCTCCAGCTCGATCAGGCCGACCCGGTGCTTGAGGGCGTCCGTCCACTCGCGGCCGTAGCCGGTCGAGCCGCGGTAGTTGACCCGGACGACCGCGAAGCCGTGGTCCAGCCAGGCCGCCGGGGTCGCCGCGAAGGCGTCGCTGTCGTGCCAGGTGGGCCCGCCGTGGATCTCGAAGATCGTCGGGAAGGGGCCGTCGCCCCGCCCGGCCGGCCGCTGCGCGAGCGCGTGGATCCGGCCGCCCGGGCCCTCCACCCACACGTCCTCCACCGGTACGGAGCCGGGCGGGCGGAAGCCCGGGGCCTCCAGGACGATGCCGCCCGCGGTGGACCGTACCGCCGAGGGCTCGGCGGCCGAGGACCACAGGAACTCCACCGTCCCGTCGGGCCGCGCCGTGGCACCCGAGACCGTCCCCGGCGGCGTGTCCACCCGTACGAGGTCCCGCGCGGCCAGGTCGTACCGCCAGAGCTCGCTGCGCGCCTCGAAGCTGTGCGCGATGAGCAGGGCCGAGCCGTCCGGGTACCACTCGGCGCTGACGTCGCCCGGCAGATCGATGGCCAGGCCCTCCTGGGTGCCGGCGGCCACGTCCCACACCATCGGCTCCCAGCGGCCCCGCCGCTGGTGCCCGACGAGCAGCCGGGTGTCGCCCGTGACCGGCGCGAAGCCGAGCACCTCCAGGCCCAGCTCCTCGGTGCCGCCCTTGGAGTCGTCGAGCTCGGCGACGATGGTCCCGTCGAGGGTGAGCACGCGCACCGCGGAGTGCATGGCGTCACCGTGCTCGGTGTGCTCGATGGCGACCAGCGTCCCGTCGCGGGACAGGTCGCCGACGCCGGCCGACTCCGGGTGCCGGTAGATCACGGTGGGCGCGGAGCCGTCCGCGGGGACCACGTGGACGGTCGAGCCCTCCTCGTCGGTGGAGCGCCCGACGACCGCCGTCCCGTCCCGGCCGATCGCCAGCCCGGCCGGGTAGGAGGGCTTCAGCCCGGGGGTGGCGGGCTCGTCGGCGCCGCCCGCGAAGGGCTGGCGGACCCAGGTGCCGAACTCGTCGCCGTCGGTGTCGGAGAACCACCAGATCCACTCGCCGTCGGGGGAGAGGGTGCCGTCGGTGGTGCCGTTGGGGCGGTCGGTGGCCTGCCGCTGCGCGCCGGTGGTGCGGTCCCAGGCGTAGAGCTCGTACGTCCCCGTCGCGTTGGAGACGAAGAGGGAACGGTCCGGGGCGTCCTCCGCCCAGTCGGGCAGTCCGACGCGCGGCGCCCGGAAGCGCCTCTCCCAGTCGGGCATCTCGGGGGTGGTCTCGCTGTCGCTGGTCATGCCCCCCATTCTTGCCGCATCGGCCGCACGGCCCGCCGGGATGCCGACTGCTCCGAACGGGAGCACAGTGGAACCCGTACGCCTGTCCCGTGCTCCGAGGAGGAGTGATCATGGCCAAGAAGGCTCGTACCGGTCACCACGGTCACCACGCCCACGAGGATTCCGAGCGTGCGATGGCGAAGAACACGGCGGCCGAGGCACGCGCCAAGGCCGCGGTCAGGGACGTGCAGTCGCTCTCCGCCAAGACGCGGGGCATGCAGCAGAAGGCCCAGTCGAAGCGCGGCTGAGCCACGCCACCGGTCTCGGCCCGATGTTTCACGTGAAACGTCGGGCCGCCTGCGTACGCTGGCGCCATGCGGATGATCGTCCGGGGTGCCCGGCTGCTGCACGTTCACGGCCTCGTCGACGTGGAGGTCGCCGAGGACGGCCGCATCGCGCGGGTGGTCCCGTACGACGACCAGAAGGAACCGCCGGCCACCGGCGTCCTCATCGAGGCCCACGGCTCGCTGCTCAGCGCGCCCTTCGTCGAGCCGCACATCCACCTCGACACCGCCCTGACCGCCGGCGATCCGCGCCCCAACGCCTCCGGCACCCTCTGGGAGGGCATCGCCTGCTGGAGCGAACGCAAGCGGACCCTGACCCGCGAGGACGTCGTCGCGCGGGCGAGCGAGGTGCTGCGCTGGCAGGCCGCGCAGGGCGTGCTGCACGTCCGCACCCACTGCGACACCACCGACCCGGCCCTGACCGCGCTCGACGCGCTGCTGGAGGTGCGCGACCGGGTGCGGGACGTCATGACCCTGCAGATCGTGGCCTTCCCGCAGGAGGGGATCGTCTCCTTCCCCGACGGCGAGGCGCTGCTGCGCGAGGCGGTCCGGCGCGGGGCGGACGTCGTCGGTGCCATCCCGCACTTCGAGGACACGCGGGAGGACGGGGTGGCCTCGCTGCGGACGGCCTTCGCGCTGGCCGAGGAGCACGGGCTGCGCGTGGACGCGCACTGCGACGAGATCGACGACGAGCAGTCCCGGTTCGTGGAGGTGCTGGCCACCCTCGCACTGCGCTCGGGGCTGCGCGAGCGCGCCACGGCCTCCCACACCACGGCGATGGGCTCCTACAACGGCGCGTACAGCTTCAAACTCCAGCGGCTCCTGGCCCGTTCGGGCATCAACCTGGTCTCCAACCCCTTCGCCAACCTCAACCTCCAGGGCCGCTTCGACGCCTACCCCAAGCGGCGCGGCCTCACCCAGGTCAAGGAGATGCTGGCGGCCGGGGTCAACGTGGCCTTCGGCCACGACGACGTGATGGACCCCTGGAACGCGCTCGGCACCGCCAACCCGCTCCAGACCGCCCTCATCGGGCTGTACGCGGCCCAGCTCACGGGAGCGGACGAGATCCCGGTGGCCTTCTCGATGGTGACGGACCGTGCGGCGCGGGTCCTGGGCCTCTCGGACGCGGAATACGGCATCGCGGAGGGCGCCCCGGCCTCCTTCGTCCTCCTCCCGGCGCCGACGCCCGAGGAGGCGATCCGCCGCCAGGTCCGCCCCCGGTACGTCGTCGCCCGCGGCACCGTCATCGCCGAGACCCCGCCGGCACCGACCCGCCTGACCTGGCCGGGGGAGGCCCCGGCGGAGATCGACTTCAGTCGCGAACCTAGGCTCACAGGCCATGACATGGACGCTTGACATCCCATCGGCCCGCGCCGCGCTCGAGATCGCCTCGGAGTACGCGGACACCGCCCTGCTCAACCACTCCGTACGGTCGTACGCCTTCGGGGCCGAGTACGCGGACCGGCACGGCCTGACGTACGACGCGGAACTGCTCTACGTCTCGGCGCTGGTCCACGACCTGGGCCTGACCGCCCCGTTCGACAGCCACACCCTCCCCTTCGAGGAGGCCGGCGGCCACGTCGCGCGCGTCCTGACGGCGGGCCTGGGCTGGCCGAAGGACCGGCGGGCCCGCGCCGAGGAGGTGATCGTCCTGCACATGCGGGACGACGTGACGGCTGCCGAGGACGTGGAGAGCCACCTGCTCCAGGTCGGCACCAGCGCCGACGTGTCGGGCCTGCGCGTCGCCGAGTTCGACCCCTCCTTCACGGCCCGCCTGCTCGCCGCGTACCCGCGGGGCGACTTCGGCGCGGCCTTCACCGCCCTGGTCGAGGACCAGGCGCAGCGCAAGCCCGCCTGCGCGGCCGCCGCCTACGTCGCGGGCGGCGCGGCGGCCCGTATCGCGGCGAACCCGCTGGAGCGGCTGGGCTAGGCCGTCCCTTCGGACCGCACGGCGTCGTGGGCCCGCTCCGCGGTGACTGCGCGGAGCGGGCCGGGCGCGCCAGGTGACCCCCGGGCAGCCGGCGGCCCGGCACCGCACCCTGGAGGGGAGGGCGGTCTTCGCACGAGAGGGGCTCCCGGCATGAGCACGGTCTTCGCATCCATCGGCACCTCCCTGGACGGCTTCCTCGCCGGCCCGAACGCCCGCCCCGGCAACCCCCTCGGCGACGGCGGCGCGCGGATCCACCGCTGGGTCTACGAGGTGGAGGCCTGGCGCGAACGCCAGAACCTGCTACCTGGCGGGGGCGTCGTCGCCACGGTGGCCCATCCGTCCGCCGAGATCGTCGAGGAGAACTTCGCCCGGGCCGGCGCCTACGTCATGGGCCACCGCATGTTCGCCGAGGGCGAGCTCGCCTGGCCCGACCCGCCGCCCTTCCGCGCCCCGGTCTTCGTCCTCACCCACACACCGCGCGAACCGTGGGTCCGCGAGGGCGGCACCACCTTCCACTTCGTCACGGACGGACCGGAAGCGGCCCTGGACGCGGCCCGCAAGGCGGCCGGTGACAAGGACGTGCAGATCTCGGGCGGCGCCGAGACGGTCCGCACCTACCTCAACGCGGGCCTCGTAGACGAGCTGGAGATCCACCTCGCCCCGATCCTCCTCGGCTCCGGCACCCGCCTGCTCGACGGCGTTGACCCGGAACTGCGCCTCGCCCCGGACCGTACGGTCGCCACCCCCGAGGTCACCCACATCCGCTACCGCGTCGGATAGCGTGCCCGCATGTCGTGGGACGAGGACGGAACACCGCACCCGCTCGCACTGCGCCGCACCGGCCGGAGCGAACAGGAAGCGGACCGGCTGCCCGAGATCCGGGAGCTGGAGGTGCTCGGCTGGGAGCCGGCGCCCGAGGAACTGCGCTGGGCCTTCCTCCCGTACGTGTGGCCCCCGGCGGACCGCACCTGGATCCCGGACCGCTCCACGCACTGGGCCGTGGAGACCTCCCTGGACGGCCACGGCCACATCACGGACGTGGCCTGCGCCCCGCTCCCGGAGGCCGACCTGCGCGACCTCGACGGGGAGACGGACACCGCCATCGCCGCCCTGGGCCTCCCGCCCCGCCCCCGCGGCCGCCTCTGGCTCCTCCGCCCGGTCGGCTCCTTCCCCACGGTCGACTCGGTCCTCGACCACCTCGTCGCGGCGTCCGCGGAGCGCGGCGTACGACCAGGCCTCTCCACGGAATTCCTGAACCTGTCCGCCACGGAACTGGCCTCGCTGGCGGAGTAGGCCTCAGGGCCGGCCCGAGGCCCAGAACTGGGCCAACGTGGACTCCTTGAACGGCTGCGGACTGACGTTCAGATCACCCGCGAAGGGCCGGTCGAGGACCAGGACCAGCAGCAGACTGAAGCCGATCAGCCCCGCGACGGTCGCCACGAACAGGAACTGCATCTTCAGGCTGCGCAGACCGTAAAGAAAGGTGAGCAGGATGATCACCAGCGCGCCGCCGTAGACGAGCACTTGGAGCAGTACGGGCAGCTCGGTCGTGGCGATGTTGATCCGCTCGCGGCGCATCGCGGCCGCCTCGTTGAGCCGGCTGACGGCCTCCCCGTAGAAGGCCTGGTCGCGCGCGCTGTTCGGGTCGTAGGCCTGCAGGGCGTCGTACATCGCCCCCACCTGCTTCGAGGTCGCCTCGAAGCTCGGCGCGCCCTCCTTCATCAGCGGCCACTGCACCTCGACCACGGCGTGCACGTAGTCGTGCACGGCCCGGTCGACGCGCGCCCGCTCGGCGGACGGGAACGCCCGCGTGTCGCGGACGACCAGGGAGACGTCGGTGGCCTCCTGGGAGACCACGGTCTGCGCGTGGTCCAGCTGAGTCCACAGGGTGACGACCACGAACGCCAGGATGATCCCGTAGATCGCGCCGAACATGCCCAGCACGACACCGATCATCTCGTTGTGCTCGCCCTCGGCGAGGCGCGGGAACCGGCGCCGGGCGAACGCACTCCCCGCGACGGCCACGAGCACGATCGCGCCGACCATGAGCACGGCCAGCGCGACCGTGCTGAGGTGGTTGAGCAGCCACAGCGCCACGAGGACCTCCTGCCGGAACGAGGCCGCCGCGCGCCCTCCCGCCCCACGCTAGCCAGCCCCCCGACCACCCCGCGACCGCACACACCCGCCTGGCCGACCCCAAAGCCGACCCCGGGTGACCACGCCCCCGGAACGCCAATCAGGGCCTGATCCACTTGCGTGGATCAGGCCCTGATGTGGTCTTACGAAGTCGGGGTGGCGGGATTTGAACCCACGACCTCTTCGTCCCGAAGAACGTCCAACCAAGATCCGCAACAGCCAAAAAGATATCTGCGCAGGTCAGAGCGTTTGGGTGGGTGGGTCTGGAGCGGTCTCGCAGGGTCTCTGGGAGAACTTCTTCTCCCGGATTTCTCCCAGGCCCGGACTGCTGGCGGGGCTGGCTGTCACTATTCGCCACGTTGCGGGTGCAAGGCTTTGTTGGGTCGCACCGCTTGGCGTTTGGCGGCTTGGCCACGCCGTCTCGCCCACGCCGGATCCAGGCGCGGCTGCCCGCGTCGCTCTCTGGGTTGATATTTGGCTCGGCTGAGAACCAGGGAGCTGTCCAGGACGTGTTGTGCGACGAACACGGCACCGGCTGCGTTGAGTAGCGCTTCCCGCTGGAATTGTCTCCCCACGGAGGACTTCACATGATGAACGAGACACCCACTACAGGCTTCAGGGATGAGAGCACTCAGGAGCCGTCTGCGCCTTCCGTCGTCTCGGTGGACCTTGGGGACGGCCGCGGTGTTGTCACCATCTCGTCGCCGGAGTACGACCGTATCCAGGCGGCCGCCGAGCTCTACGTCTTCGCCGAGAAGAGGGGGCTGCGGCTGGTACGGGCCGATGGTCCGAACGGATATCTGGTGTCACAGGCGCTGGTACTCGACAACGTGCTCCTGCTTCCGCCTGACCGCCACCCGAGGGATGTGCTGTGCGACCTCAGGGTCGGATCAGAGGCGGTCCGCTGATTCCGATCACCCCAGTGGCGCTGGCCAGGTAGCGAATACGGCGAAACTGCGCACGGCATCGTCGCGGATTGGGTAGAGGGGAACTGCGCCGGATCTGAACCCCGTTACTCGGCGCTGACCGTAGACGGCGGCCTCAGCGTGAGGCAGGGAGATCAATGCATCGGTGGGCTTCCTTGAACGAGAGGCAGTTGAAGCTCCTGCGGACGCTGCATGGTGGCGAGGGCCTTGGTCCAGATCCCGGCCTGCGGCGGACGGCCTATGCACTGCGGGACCGGGGGCTGCTCGAAGTGGCCCGTGAGCAGGGTGAAGGCGTACGGACACAGGTGACAGAGGCCGGTGTCTTCTACCTGGAGCACGGCCACCACCCAGACGATCCGAAGCACGTCGCAGCCGAACGGCAGGGAGAGGCAGAGAAGAGGCTGCTCTCCTACGCAGATCGGCCGGTCGCGCGGGCGCGGCGGGCCAAGGCGGAACAGCTGGTTGAGCGGCTGGTCAGCGAGCGCAGGGTGGTCTTCCCCCACCCTGACGAGGATGAGGTGGGTGAGTGGCGACGGGTGATCGACTACGCCAAGCGTCACGGGCTCGTACCTCCGGGCCGACGTATCGAAAAGCAGCGGCTGTGGAATCGGGGGCGCGACCTTCAGATATCCCTCGAGGAAGGACCGCACCCCAACGAGAAGAGCCAGCGACCGGGGGAGGCCCCTGCCGTCCGGGTGCCGACTCGGATCCGCAAGCCGCATCGTGCAATGGCCGCATTCATGGAGGACGACAGCTGGCTGCACATGCCTTCTGCATCCCGGGCACGCTCGCTCCGGATCCTTCAGGCTCTGTGCTCCGAGGCTGAGCGACGTGGACACCAGGTTGCCGGTCCGGCCCCCGAAGTACGCACCCAGCGCTCAACCGCCCACGGAAGATGGGCTGCGCAGCGGGAAGGGTACGTGGAGCTGACCGTCGACGGCTTCACCTGCCGGGTGACGATCAAGCGGGAATATCCGGAGTCGATTGATCCGGAACGGGCGGTCGTGCTGATGATCGAGCTGCCCCACAGTCGGTCAGGCCGTCAGGGCAAGTGGGCCGATCGCAAGCGCTGGAAGCTGGAGGACGTGCTCGGAGCCGTCCTCCGGGAGATCGAACTGCGCGCCGTCGAGGACGCGCAGCGGAAGGTCGACGAGGAGCGGGCGGCGGCGGAGGGCAAGGCTCTATGGCTCGCAGCCATGGATGAGGCCCGGGACCGGGCAGTCGAAGCACAGCTTGCCGAAGTCCTGCGAGAGCAGTCGGGAGCCTGGCGGGAATCCCGGCTCCTGCACCAGTACTGTGACGCGCTGGAGCGGCGTCTTGTCGCAGCGGAGCCAGAGGAGAATGGTCTGGCAGACGCTCGGCGGTGGCTTGACTGGGCCCGCCGCTACGCGCAGTCCCTTGACCCGCTCGTGCTCCTGCCCGGCATGCCGAAGGCACGTGAGTTGGAAGCAGAAGACCTCAAGCCGTTCCTCAGGGGCTGGAGCCCGTACGGGCCGAGCCGGCATGGGGGTTCCTGACGGAGCACATATGCCGAGAGGAATGTTTCGGCCGCCCGGGCCGGAACTGATCAAAAAAGGACTGTCCGGCAGCCATCGCCGAGGTGTGCAGTGGGGAGCAGGACAGCGGAGATTGGCAGCATCGGGGCCTGGCGATCCGGAGGGGGAGCTCATGACGGTCAACGTGGTGCTGGTGTCGGGTGAACAAGCGGAGCTGATTGATGCCGCTGTGGCACTCGGGAACCGGTACACCAAACGGCTGGGGCTGCTGACCCCGCCCGCATACCAGCAGGCCGCGGATGAGGGTGGCCTGCTCGTGGCTTTGGAGGGCGAAGAGATCGTCGGATACGCGCTCTTCGGGCTGCCGAAGCGGAGCCCGTACGTGCGCCTGGCCCACCTATGCGTGGCCGAGGAGCATCGCCGCAAGAGCGTAGCCCGGCGGCTCGTGCAGTCCATCCGAGAACGTCAGGCCCATCGCCTCGCCATCAAGGTGAGGTGCCGTCGCGACTACGGGCTGAGCGACATGTGGACCAGCCTAGGGTTCGTGCCCCGTGGCGAAGGCCTGGGGCGTGGCCGGGAACGGAAGATCCTGGACTCCTGGTGGCTGGATCTCGGGCATCAGGACCTGTTCTCGGAGGCTGAGAGCGATGCCCTGTTGGTGGTGACCGTGGACCACTCGGTCTTCGCCGGCCTTGATGGAGGCGGCTCCGAACGGGAGGTCGAGGAGGCCCGCGCTCTGGAAGCCGGTTGGCTCACCGATCTCGTCGAGCTGGCGTTCACGCCGCAGCTCCTGCATGACGTGCACGAGGTGGCCGACAGTGCCGAGCGGCAGCACCGACGAGCCGACCTGTCGGGCCTCCGGCAGATCACCCCGGACCCGGAGGCGGTAGCCGCGCGTCATGCAGAGCTCGTGGCCGCGGTGGCCGGCGCACTCCCCGATATGCCGGTCGACGCGCGAACCCGTGCGCGGCTGCGGTACGTGGCCGAGACCTCCTGTACCGGGCTGCAATTGCTCGTGACGCGTGACCCGGGGCTTGCGCGGATGGCCGGCGTCGCCTGGGACGTCGCGGGAGTCAAGGTGGTGGCACCCTCCGTCGTCACCTTGCACGTGGACGAGCTTCTGCAGGCGCAGGTATACCGGCCCAGGGACCTCATGGGAACCGTGTTCTCGGCGGATGAGGTCGCTGTCGGCAGCGAGGCCGATCTCGTCTCGTTCTTCGACCAGGGGGAGCATGAGGGCGGGCTCGCATTCGAGCAGCGTCTCAAGAGCTTCGCCCCGGGCGCGATCCTGTGGCGACGGGAGCTACTGCGGGACGGAGAGGGGCAGCCGGTTGCTTTGTACGTATGGGCTCTGGACGGCAGGACCCTGAACGTTCCGGTTCTGCGCACTGCTGGGCACGTGCTGGAGGAGACGCTGGCCCGCCAACTGCTCTTCATGCTCAAGCGCCTCGGGCGTGAGCGCGGGGCACAGGTCATCCGGATCACCGACCCGTATCCATCGGCGGTGGCCAAGGCGGCGGCAGGCGCAGACGGTTTCGCCGCTAACGAAGACGGCCTCACCGCCCTGCTCGTGGATGTATGCGGTGTCGCCTCGGAGGTTTCCCGCGCAGCCGCTGACATCGCACAGCGCCTGGCTCTCACCGTGCCCGCACTGCCCGCTGACCTGTCCGCCGAGGTAGCGAGTGTTGCCGAGCGAGCCTGGTGGCCGGCGAAGGTCATGAATTCCGGGCTGCCGTCGTTCATCGTGCCCATCGAACCCCGCTGGTCTGCCGACCTGTTCGACTTTCCCACGATGCTGCTGCCGAGGGACGACGTCCTCGGGATCAGCCGCGAGCACGTCTACTACCGCTCCCCCGGCCGTCGGAACGAGAGCGTTCCGGGTCGGCTTCTCTGGTACGTGAGCCGGGGGAACCCCGGTGAGCAGGGGCAGATGGTGATCGGTTGTTCCCGCCTCGATGAGGTGGTGATCGATGATCCCGACACCCTCTACTCGCAATTCGAACACCTGGGCGTATATGGTCGTGAGCAAGTCAGGGACGCGGCCAAACCCTATGGCAGGGCCATGGCGTTGAGGTTCTCGGACACCGAGATGTTCCCCGTGCAGGTGCCCTACAGGCGTCTGCGTGTGCTGGCGGAGAATCTGGGACTAGCGTTCTCGCTGCAACAGCTGTCGAAGATCAACAGCAGGCTGTTCCAGGCGGTCTACGAAGAGGGGCACCGAAAGACGTGAACGATCCGGAGCGCGCGATGCTGCTGTCCGTCCACCCCCGGTTCGCGACCGCGATCCTTGCCGGGAGCAAGACGGTGGAGGTGCGGCGGCAGCGTGTCGCCGCACCTCCCGGCACTCCCGTCCTCCTGTACGCCACCGCGCCGACGATGGCCATCGTCGGCGCGGCCCGCATCGCTTCGGTCCAGGTGGCCTCTCCCCGGGAAGTGTGGTCGACCAGCCGTACACGCGCGGGTATCAGTCGCCGCGAGTACGACGCATACATGAGTGGTGCGAGCCGGGCCAGTGGGCTCACGCTGGCTGATCCGGTGACCTTCCAGGAGCCGGTGCCGCTCACGGCCCTCCGGGCCATCGGTACCTTCCACCCGCCGCAGAGTTACCGCTACGTGAAGCAGATCGACCTCCGCCAGATGGCGGAGGCTGCACCGAACGGAGTCGACGAGGCTCTGCGCGACCTGCTTGGTGACCTGGTCCCTGCCTGAGTGTCACAACGGCCGCAACCAGAGCTTGGGCGCGACGTGGCTCAGCGGCTGGGCCGAAGGTCACAACACTCCCTCTGGTCGGTGACAGGGCGACGTCCCTCATTGTGTGCAGCCCCGTGTCCGGCTCTGGAGACCTCCACCAGCCTGTGCACCGATGACTCGACAGGCCGAAGGGCGACATCCGGCGCAAACTGATTGCTGTGACCCTGCGATCAGCCGGTCCACTGATGCGAACCGGCCCCGACGCACCCGTTGTCGTGCGGCGCTTTGCCGAGGATGACTCGGTAGAGGAGCTGACCCGGCTGCTCCATCGTGCGTACGCCGACCACTCCGCCGCAGGGAGGATCTTTTTCGCCTCCTACCAGTCCTTGCAGGACACAGCCAACCGTCTGGGCAAGGGGGAGTGCTGGGTCGCACGCCGGGGGGACGCGCTGGTGGGCACAGTGACAGTGGCGGCTCCTCACGCGGTTCCGGAGGGGTACCCCGCGCCAGCCACCGCCGGCTCGTTCTGGCAACTGGCCGTGGACCCGTCGGAGAGGGGCACTGGGCTCGGGCAGCGCCTAATGGATCTCGCAGAGGAGCGGATCACGGCGCTGGGTTCCGCCCAGGTCGTCATCGACACCTCGGCCAAGGCAACCGAGCTCGTCGGCTGGTACCGCCGGCGTGGCTACGTGCTGGTGGGCACGTGGCGGTGGGACGTCACCAACTACGAGAGCGTTGTTCTGTCGAAGGCTCTGTTGGCCCGCTGAGTGCGTGGGGCGAAGCTGCAGGCGGCGGCCCCCGCGGGGGACATCCGCCTGCAGCGTGCTGCACCGTGCCTGGCCTCCTACTGGGCGAGAACGCGGGTTGCTTCCTGAGCAGCGACGGTCAGGGCCTCGTCGAGGGCTTCGATGCGGCGGCCTCCGGCGCTGGCGACGGGGCCGGTACCCCCTGTTCCTCCGCCGACCGTGCGCGCGGCGGAGGCGAGGATGTGGGCGGCCTCGGTTCCCCCGCTGAGGAGGCCAGGTGTGATGGCGGCGACGAGCAGGGCCTTGCCGTCGTGTTCGGTGCCCAGGACGACGACGGCATGGTCGTCGCTGAGGCGGCCGACGGCGTTCGTAGCGAGCGTGCGGAGGTCGTCCGCCCCGAGGCCCGGTACCCGCTGCGAGATGATCCGGCCGCCGGGCACGTGGTGGGAGGCGGAGGCGAGCTGTTCCGCATGGCTCCGCAGCTCGGCGTCACGCACTTGGGCGAGCTGCTTCTGCGCGGCGGCCAGGGCGTCCAGGCGCTTTCGGAGGGCCTCGGGCGCGTCCTTCGGGCGGGTGCCGAGGAGGGAAGAGACCTCGTCGAGCAGGCGGCGCTCGCTGTCCTGGTTGCGGAGGGTTCCGTGGCCGGTGAGGGCTTCGATGCGGCGGAGGTTGGAGCCGATCGAGCCCTCACTGAGCAGGCGGAAGGCGCCGACCTGGGAACCGTGGGCGACATGGGTGCCGCCGCACAGCTCGCGCGAGAAGTCGCCGATGTCGACGATGCGGACGATGTCGCCGTACTTTTCCCCGAACAGGGCGATGGCGCCGGCGGCCTCGGCTTCGGCGCGGTCGGCGTACCAGGCGCGGACGGCCGGGTCGTCGAGGACGTGGCCGTTGACGGCGGATTCGATCCGGGTGAGCTGGTCGGGGGTGAGGGCGGAGAAGTGGGCGAAGTCGAAGCGCAGGCGGTCGGACTCGACGAGGGAGCCCTGCTGGCGGGCGTGATCACCGAGGATGGCGCGCACGACGGCGTGCAGGATGTGGGTGGCCGAGTGGGAGCGCATGAGGCCCTTGCGGCGGTCGGCGTCGACAGCGGCTTCGCCCCTCGCCCCGGTACGGAGCTCACCTTCTACGACGCGGGCGCTGTGGACGCGGAAGCCCTCCAGGCCGTACCGGGTGTCCGTGATCCGCAGCAGGGTGCCGTCTTCGGTGCGCAGGGTGCCGGTGTCGCCGACCTGGCCGCCGGCTTCGGCGTAGAACGGCGAGCGGTCGAGGACGAACTCGATGTCGGAGCCCTCGGGGGCGCTGGTGGTGACGGCCCCGCCGGAGATCAGGCCGAGCACGGCGACCTCGGCGGTGAGGTGCTCGTAGCCGAGGAAGTCGGTGCGCGGCAGGTGGGCAGACAGTTCCCGGTAGGTGTCCTGGCGGCGCAGGGCGTCGGCGGTCTTGGCCTTGCCGCCGGTCTTGGCGCGCTTCTTCTGTTCGTCCAGCAGCGTGGCGAAACGGTCTTCGTCGACAGTCAGGCCGGCGTCGCGGGCGGCCTCGATGGTCAGTTCCAGGGGGAAGCCGAAGGTGTCGGCGAGTTCGAAGGCGGTCTCGCCCGGCAGTGAGCCGGAGCGGCTCTGCCGGGTGCGGGTGATCGCGGCGTTCAGTAGCCGGGTGCCCTGCGCGAGGGTCCGGGTGAAGGATTCCTCCTCGGCTGTGACGACCTGCTCGATGAGGTTGGCCTGGTCGGTGAGCTCAGGCCAGACGTCGCCGAGGTTGGCGATCACGCTGGCGGTGGCGGGCGCGAGAACGGGTTGGTCGATGCCGAGCAGACGGGCGTGCCGGACCGCCCGCCGCATGAGGCGGCGCAGAACGTAGCCGCGGCCGTCCTTGGCGGGCAGGACGCCGTCGGCGATGAGGTAGGCGATCGAGCGGGCGTGCTCGGTGACGACCTGGAAGGAGACCTTCTCGTCACCGCTGCCGGGGTAGTCGCGGCCGGCGAGCTCCCGGACGGTGTTCAGGGTGGGCATGAGGAGGTCGGTGGTGCAGACGTTCTCGACGTCCTGGAGGATCGCGGCGAGGCGGTCGAGGCCGAGGCCGGTGTCGATGCTCTGCTGGGCGAGCTCGCCCAGGATCGGGAAGTTGCCCTTCTTGTCGCCCTCGCCGCGCTGGTACTGCATGAAGACGAGGTTCCAGATCTCCACGTAGCGTTCGCCGTCGACGGCGGGTCCGCCCTCGCGGCCGAAGGAGGGCCCTCGGTCGTAGTTGACCTCCGAGCAGGGGCCGCAAGGCCCGGGGACGCCCATGGACCAGTAGTTGTCCTCCATGCCCAGACGCTGGATGCGCTCCGAGGGGACGCCGATCTTGCGCCACAGCTGCTCGGCCTCGTCGTCGTCCTCGTAGACGGTGATCCAGAGCCGGTCCTTCTCCAGGTGGTAGCCCTCGGTGAGGAGTTCCCAGGCGTAGGCGATGGCGTCGGCCTTGAAGTAGTCGCCGAAGGAGAAGTTGCCCATCATCTCGAAGAACGTGGCGTGCCGGTTGGTGCGGCCGACGTTGTCGATGTCCGAGGTGCGGGCGCACTTCTGGATGGTGGTGGCGCGGCGGTACTCCGGGGTGACCTCGCCCAGGAAGTAGGGCTTGAACTGGTTCATGCCGGCGTTGGCCAGCAGCAGGGTCGGGTCGGAGGGGATGAGCGGGCTGGACGGGACCTGGCGGTGGCCGCGGGAGGTGAAGTAGTCCAGGAAGGTGGAGCGGATCTGCGTCGAGCGCATGGCGTTATGGCCCTCACGGAAGAGTCGTGGAGAGGTGGGGGTTGATCACACGCCGAGCCGGGCCGAGAACAGGGACTGAGGGTTCTCAGTTCTCCAGCTCGACGCAGATAGCTCGCGCCCCCACGGTGTAGACCATGACTCCTGATCCGTTGCTCACAGGTGGTGCAGTCGGCAAGGGACGGAACGGTCCGCTGTGACTGCACCACCAAGCGTAGCGGATCAGGAGTCGCGATCGCTGGGGAATCCGTTCAGCTGTGGAACCCGATCAGGCGGAGCAGTACGGAGGTCAGGTCCGCTGGTTCGGAGAGGACGAGGTCAGCGCCGGTTCGCGTGAGTGCGTCGGGCCCGGCGAAGCCCCAGCCTGCGCCGACCGCTGTCACGCCCGCGGCCCGGGCGGCGTGCATGTCGGCTTCCGTGTCTCCGACGAACACGGTGCTGCTGGGGGCCGCTCCGAGCCGGTCGAGGGCAAGAAGGAGACCGTCGGGCGCCGGCTTGGGCGTCGCGTCCTCGTAGCAGACGACGGTGTCCAGCAGGCCGATGACGTCGGGCGGCAGCAGCCAGTGCAACCGCCGGCGGCTTCGCAGGGTGACGATGCCGGTCGCGACGTCGGCAGCCCGCAGCTTGGTGAGAGTCTCGGCCACGAACGGGAAGACCTCGGTGACGAGGGTGGCCGTGGCGGTGGCCGCATCCCAGCCGTTCTCGTCGATCGCCCCGTCCAGCCCGAGGGGGGCCAGTACCTGCTCGCGCGGGGTGGTCTCGGCTTCGGGCGGGAGGTCGTCGATGGTGATGCGGCGGTCGAGTGCGGAGGTCGCGAAGCCTGCCAGGGTGGCGAGCTGGGCGGCCCGGCTGTCGACGAGGACACCGTCGAGGTCGAAGAGTACGGCTCGCCTCATGCGGTGTACCCCTCTCGGGGCGCCGGCAGGTCGGCCTCGGTGAGCAGGGAGTGGAGCGTGACGCGGTGCTCGGAGAGCAGCATCCGGCCACCAAGCGGGCGCTCCAGCACGCACAGCGCGTCGGTGACCGGCGCTCCGGCGACCCTCAGGGTGTTGGTCATGGCGAGCAGTTGGCTGCCGGAACGAACGACGTCATCGACGAGAACGGTGCGGCGGCCGTCGAGGGCGGCACCTTCGATCTGACGGCGGGATCCGTAGCCCTTGAGGCTCCGGCGCAGGAACACGGCCGGCAGGGCGGTCACAGCCGACAGGGCGACGACCAGCGGGACGCCGCCGAGCTCGATACCGGCCAGCAGCTGGGCGTCATCGGGGACGAGGCCAGCCATGGCCGCGGCGGTGTCACGCAGGAGGGCAGGGTCGGCGGCCAGGCGGTACTCGTCGAAGTAGGTGTCCAGCTGTTCCCCGTTGGCGAGGCTGAACGTGCCTTTGACACACGATGCTTCGGCGAGCCGGGCGGTGAGGCTGGCCAGTGACGTGCTGGTGGTCATGCTCCTCCGATCGGGGCTGTATCGAGCGCGGCGAGGTGGGCGCGGAAGACGTCGGCGGTATCGGCGACGGTGAGGAAGCCGAGCGGTCGGGTCGGGGTCTCGTACAGCCACTTCTCCTCGCGGAGGAAGGCCAGCAGGCGAAGGGCGGCCGACCCGGCGAGGCAGACCGGTACGGGCCGGACGGTGGTCGAGTAGTAGAGGGCGGCGGTCAGCTCGTGCAAGGTGCCGACGCCGCCGCCCATCGCGACGATCAGGTCGGCGCTCTCCAGGTAGTGCTGGAGACGGGCGCCGAGGTCAGGCAGGTGGACCGACACGGTGGTGTGCGGATTGAACGCTCCCCACTCGTCGTGCTTGTCCGCCAGGGTGACCGCGGTGACGGTGGTGCCCTGGGAGGCGGCTCCTCGTGCGGCGGCCTCCATCAGGCCGTTGTAGCCGCCGTGGAGGAGCGCGTACCCGGCCTGGGCGAGCGCCCGGCCGATCTCCTCGGCCAGGTCTTCCTCCTCGGTGGAGGCAAGGACGACGCCGCCGAAGAAGACGGCGGTCAGGCCCTCGCGGGTCCGGCTGGTGGCCGGGCCCGCGAGGTGGGGTGCGTTCACACCAGTTCCTGGTAGGAGCGGTAGGCGTCGACTGCGTCCCGCAGCCCGTCGAGTGCCTCGGGGCAGACCCGGTCGACGAGGGCGAGCATCCGCTCGATCGCCGCGTTGACGTCGGTGGCCAGCGGGACCGCCGGCCCGCTGATCGCCGTGTTGAGGTCGCTCACGCAGGCCCGGCCGATCGGGGTGACGGCGATCTCCTCGCCCAGCTGGTACCAACCCCAGAACCGGGAGGTGGGCGCGAGGGCGGCCTTGATGAGGTCCTTGGTCGCGGTATGCAGCCGGTGCCACTCGGAGTACGCGACGAACCGCTGGCCGCGCTTGATGCGCTTGTGCAGCAGTACGGCCAGTACGAGGTGTTCGATCACCAGCTCGGTGCAGGTGCGCGGCCGGGCGGCGAACTCGATGGCGAAGCGCTCGGCCACCGCGACCTCGTCCATTGCGGCCGGTGCCGGACGGCGGTCGAGGAGCGAGGCGGTGGCGATGCTCGCCTGCAGGTCCGGGAGACGGGAGGCCGGTGCGAGGTAGAGGTCGATCTGCTGTAGGCGGCCGTCGTCGGGGACGAGGAAGACCATGCCGACCCCACCGAGGTCGGCGACGATCGTGTCGCGCCAGCCGGGGAACAGGGCGCCGGCCTCGACGGACATCAGGTCGTCCAGGGCTTCGGCGAACGCGGGCAGCTGAGCGTCGTGGACGCCGACGACGAAGTCGACGTCCGACAGGCGGTCGGCCGTGCCGTGGGCCAGCGAACCACGGACCAGCAGGTGGGTGACGGCAGGGGAGGCGGCCAGGATGTCGGCGAGCTTCGACAGGAGCGGGAGCTGGGCCGGTCGGTTGGCGTGAGTGAGTGCGGTCAGTTGCAAGGTGGACATGCTCGTCCTCCGTTCGGATTCGGGCGGGGTGAACCGTGCGAGACGGGCGGTCGGTCAGGCCGTGAGGGCGAGGAGCCGGTTCTTCGCCGTCGTCCACCGCGTGGCGGCCTCCGCGTCGCCGAGCGAGGTATGCAGCTCGACGAGCAGGTCGTAGACCGCGCCTTCGGGCAGGGCGTAGGTGTAGAACAGCCGCAGCAGCATCCGCTCGGCCGCCTCCGTGTAACCCAGGGCGACCATGCCCCGGGCAGCCTGAAGCCGTTCGGCGAGCACCATCTGGTCCGCCTCGGGGAGGGGCTCGGCAGCGGCCGGGTGGAGGGTAGGGCGCCGGGCCAGCCGCTCGTAGGCGTCGTCGGCGTACACGTCAGCGATCAGGTGCACGCGCTCGGGGCCGAGCAGGTTGCACACGCCGTGGGCGTAGGTCGGCGTCAGCCGCCAGATCCGCCCGCCGGCCATGTGTACCTTCGCGCCGCCGGTGACCAGGAACGCGGACGTGTTGGTGTGCAGCGGGATGTGCAGCCGGTGCCGCTCGACCTTGTCGAGGTCGTCGTAGTCGCGGTGCTCCCAGAGGAAGGCGTTGGGCTCAAGCCTGGCGAGCCGCACCCACATGTAGTTCAGGCCGAGTTCGCCCAGCAGCGCGGTGGTGGCCGGCATCTGCGCGAGGAGGTCGGTCGGCTTGGCGGTGCAGTCGCCGATCGTCACATCGGCCGCGTCGCCGGAGGCGTTCATGAGTGAGGTGGTCCACCAGCCGCCCGACTGGTAGGCGCTGTACTCCGCCTTCCAGGGGGCCGGGGCGGTCAGGGCCTCGTGGCGCATCCGCTCAAGCCGGGCGGAGTCGATGCTGTCCAGCTGGGCGATCTGCCCGGCCAGGGTGGTCAAGGTGCTGTCCATCAGTTCCCTCCCGTTGGCGGCCCTGCGAGTGCGGGCCGGTAACCATGTGGTGCTGCATGGGTTCGGTTGAGCGGTTGCTGCGACCGCATCGACCGATATCGCGCTTCGAATACGCACCCGTGGGGCGCCCATCCCCGCCCAGTGCCCGCTTGGAGGGCACCGGGCAGGAGGTCTGCTCAGGTCGGAGCGTCGGCGTCGGGGGCCGACCAGGCGGAGGCCGCCTCATCGGTGTGGTCGGCGTGCACCGCGGCGACGCCGAGGGTGCCGAATCCGGCGGCCATACCGAGGGCCCACAGCCACGCGAGGACCGTGCCGAGACGGTCGTGGGGCTGGTCCGTCACCGGGGACTCTGCTGCTGCTCGCGGAGTTCGATGGCCCGCGACAGCTGGCCGTGGAACAGCTCCACCTGCCCGGGGGTGAGCACCAGCGTGGTGTCGTCGGTGGTCTCGTCCAGGTGGTGGAGCGTGATGGGCATCGAGACCCGCTCGGTGTCGTGGTTGTAGGTGATGTCGCTCCGGTTCGGTGTGGCGTAGCCGATCACTGGACCTCCATGACGAAGAAACAGCGGGGGTTATCCGAAAAACCCGCAGAGCGTGGGTGGTTGGGCCGTTTACTTGGTAAGAACCTTGCGCGTCCGCTGCGCTGCGGGGCCAGGAGTGGATGTGTACGGCGCCGGTGTACGCATCAGGGGGAAGGGAGCGAACGTGCCGCAGCCGTCCAAGAACCTGGACCCGACCAGGTCTCCGCAGGACTGGTTCGGTGCTCACCTGCGCCACTGGCGAAAGGTACGGAGGAAGACGCAACGGGAGCTGGCGCTCGAAGTCCACGTCAGCGCCAGTACCATCGCGAAGATCGAGAAGGCCGAGCGGCCCTGTGACCTGGCGTTGGCGCGCAGCCTCGATGACGCACTGGACACCGGCGGGATCCTGGCGTGGCTGTGCCTGCGCACGGGCACTGATGCGGACAACACAGTCGGCGATGCGTACAACGCGACGGTAGCCCCTGCGCTGCTGGGCCCACCGGGGTTCCCAGGCGTCGCGCCGCCGATGACTGGAAGCGCCACCGACGACGGGAGCCATGGGGACCGCGGTTCCTTCCTCGGCGCCTCTGGGGCCGCAGCCCTGTTAGGCGGTACCCCGCTATCCCACCTGATCAAGCCCGCCGAGCCCTCCCGCCTGCCTTCAGCCGTCCGGCCCGAGGACATCGAGCAGGTCGAGGCCGCGGCGACGGTGCTCGCGGGGTGGGATCACCACTACGGCGGCGGAGGCATCGTCCGCACCGCCGCCGAAGCGCAACTCCGCTGGGCGTCGGCGCTCCTCGAACTGCCCTGCCCAGAACCCATGCGGGCCAGCCTCTTCGCAGCCGCCGCCCGACTCGGCATGGTCGTTGGCGCGGCGGACTTCGACGCCCACGCCCACCACGACGCCCGTCGCGTCTTCGCCTTCGCCGCCGCCTGTGCGGAAGAGGCCGGCCAGTGGCACCTGAGAGCCAAGGTCTACTCGTACCGAGCACGTCAGGCCGTCTGGCTCGGGGCCTGTGACTCCGGCCTGACGTACGCGGAACTGGGGCTCGCCCACGAGAACCGGCTCACCGGCACCGAGCGGGCCATGCTCCACACCGCGAAAGCCCGCGCGCTGGCCAAGGCCGGCGACGTGCAAGCGACGCTACGGGCGGTCGGACAGGCAGACGATGCCTTCGCACAGGCCCGTCCCGGCGAGGACCCGCCCTGGATGGCCTACTACGATGCCGCCCAGCACGCGGGCGACACCGGGCACGCCTTGTACGACCTCGTTGCCGTCGGGTACAGGCCGGTCACGGCCGCAGACCGCCTGAGAACGGCTATTGATGGGCACACACAGGCGTACGTGCGATCCCGTACGTTCTCCATGACGAAGCTGGCTTCTCTCACGATGGCCACCGGAGACCCACATGAAGCCGCCACCATCGGGCATCAGGCCCTTGACGAAGTCGTGAAACTCCACTCCCGCCGGGCATCGGACGGCATGCAGGACCTGGCTCGGCTCACCGCCGTGCACCGAACAACCCCCGAGGCGATCAAGCTGCGCGACCGCATCAAGGAGACGATCAAGACGTGACCCTCGCCCCCGCCGACAGCGCTCACGTCTCCCGCGGCGTACTCATCGAAGCCTGCCCGACCCTTGGGCTGGATATCGAAGGCGCCGAACCGATCCGGATCGCGGAGAACGCAATATGGCGCCTCCCCGGGAAGCTGGTAGCCCGGATCTCCCGCCCGGGTGGCACTCCCGCTGCTGCGCGTGAAATCGCCGTTGCCAACTGGCTCGCCGGCCATGGCATCCCCGCCGTACGGCCCGCCCCAGGTCTCGACCAACCCATCACCATCGACGGCCGGGCCGTGACCATCTGGGAGGAACTTCCACCTCACCGCGACGGGAACGTCCGCGAGGTCGCTCACCTCTTGAAGGCCCTCCATGCCCTTCCGGAGCCGGACTTCGACCTTGAGCCGCTGGAACCGTTCGGGAAGATCCGTACCAGGCTCGACCAGGCGAAGGCCATCAGCGAGCGCGACCGTGAATGGCTGTACGGCTACACCGACGAGCTCGAAGCAGCATGGCACCAGCTCGTAGAGAGCCCTGGCCTGTCTCGATGCGTCCTGCACGGGGATGCCTGGGTCGGCAACGTCGCCTCGGCCGACGACGGCACGGCCTACCTCCTCGACCTCGACAGCTTCACCGTCGGCCCGCGGGAGTGGGACCTGACGTCGACCGCCGTGAAACTCACGTCCACCAGCGGCATCACCCGGCAGGACTACGAGGACTTCTGCACCGTCTACGGAGCGGACGTCACCTCCTGGGACGGGTACGAGGTCCTGCGGGACATCAGGGAACTCCGGATGACGGCTTACGCAGCCCGGATCACGACCGAGCACCCCGACCATCCCCATGCCCGCCACGAGACCCAGTACCGAATCGAATGCCTCATGGGAGCTCAGGGGCAGCGTCCCTGGCGGTGGACTGCAGTGCCGTAACGGCAGGGAGACCGGCGACGCCCAGGCTGCGGGTGGTTGAACGGCGATCACCGAGGTCGCCATACGCTCACGCCCGGCGACCATCGTGGGGTACTCGCGATGGGCGAGGTGCTGGTGGGTAGCGCGGCCGGCGTCGTGGCACTGAGGATCACGGAAGCGTGATAAGAAGCGAAGGACTGTGGACACCATGGCAGACACGACCTCTCGCGCTCCGGGACCTGCTGCGGCGGGTGCGCAGGTCATCCTGAGCAACGAGCCCGGCTCGTTCGCCTGGGGGGTGATGGCCAAGCGCCACCCCGCCCTCATCCAGCAGGTACGGGACGCGTTTCCGTACGGCCCCCGTGAGCACGACGCCCTCGACGCCCTGCTGGACGAGATCACCCACGGCGCCATCGAACCGCTGGCCGACAGAGAGCACGACTACGAGAGCTGGATGGGCTGGGGGAAAGGGCGCTTCTGGCAGTCCTGGTACGACGCCCCGTTCCTGTGGGCGGAGAGCTACTTCTACCGCAAGCTCCTCGCTGCCGTCGGGTACTTCGGAACCGGCCCGTGGGGTGGAGTCGACCCGTTCGCCCCGTTCAAGCAGGCCGAACTCCGTGGCGAGGCGGTCGACGAGGAACTGCGCGCTCTGGATGCCCTGGCCGATGCATCGGCTGGCGAACGGGCCACGGCCCTCCTCCACGCCTCCCTCTGGGGCAACCGCGCAGACCTCGGCTTCCGTGTGGTCGAGGGAGAACCGGCCGTCGGTGCCCTCGAAGCCTCGGCCCTGGTCGCCGACGAGAGCGCCCTGCTGTGGAAGCTCCTGCCCACCAGGGCTGCCTCGACCGTCGCCGTCGTGGCGGACAATGCGGGTCGAGAGTTGATCCCGGACCTGATCCTCATCGACCACCTCCTCGAACACCGACGCGCCGAACGGGTAGTGCTCCACGTGAAGCCCTACCCGTACTACGTCGCCGACGCGATGACGGCGGATGTAGTCGACTGTCTGCGCCGTCTCACCGATGCCCCGGGTGAGGCAGGCCGGATCGGCGGCCGCCTGTGGAAGGCCATGGCGGCCGGGACCCTTGAGGTCCGCTCGCACCCGTTCTTCTGCGCGCCGCTGCCGTACGTGGAGATGCCCGCGGACCTCCGAAGCGAGTTCGAGGGCGCCGCTCTGACCATCCTGAAGGGCGACCTCAACTACCGCCGCCTGGTGGGCGACAGGCATTGGTACGCCACGACGCCGTTCGCCGACCTCACCGGATACTTTCCGGGGGCCGTCGCAGCCCTGCGCACGCTGAAGTCCGACGTAGTCGCCGGCTTGGAAGCCGGAGCGCTGGACTCTCTGGAGCGATCGGGCACGGCGTGGCGTACGAGCGGGACGCACGCTCTGATCCAGGTGCGTCGGTAGGCGCCTTGGGCGGGGCGACCTCGCGGGTAGTGCTGAGTCAGTGGGCCACCTCGGCGACAGGCGGATGGCGGGTGGCGCGAGCGGATTCCTTGCCGTCGGCCGTACTCGGCATCGACCTCAAGCCCGAGGAGATCACCGACGTGCTGGCACCCTCGGGGACGAGGGCGCGATGCAGCCCGACTGATGCGCGAGCATGCCGCCGGGGCCAACGCTGAAGTGCGTTGACCCCGGCGGCGTTGGTCAGAAGGTGTACGGGGTGAAGCGGCGAGGTGGCTCGATCACGAGGCCGAGCAGTCGGTCGAACTCGGCCTTCTCGTCCTTGGTCATGAGCTCGACGGCGTTGCCGAGATTCTTCGTGGTGAGCTGGTCCATGAACGGGGCGAGGAATCGGTTCAGGGATTCCGGGGCTTCCTCCAGCGTCCGCTTGTATTCCATGTAGCGACTGTGCTGTGCCGCGAACTCTTCGAACTCGGCGCGGGTGGCGTGCAAGGCGGTGGCCTGTTCCTCCTTGGTGAAGGGGCGGCCGTCTATGTGGGACCAGGTGTTGGTGTCGCGTCGGTATTTGAAGTTCGAGTCGCAGAGGAGGGCGACGATGTGGGGGCGGATTTCGGTTTCGGGCATACGGGTGCTCCTGGGGAGGGTGTGGTGGGTGGGGCTGTACTTCAAGGGTCTGGAGAATCCCCGGTTTGGCTAACCGGGGATCGTCGGTTACCTTCATCCGCCCTTCTTTGGTCAGCGCCGCCGGGGTGATTTGATCGGGGGCGCGGTCGCCTGCTGTGTGGCGCGTGCCGCAGGCGGTGTGCGCCGGCTGCCTCGGGCGGTCGGGGTGTGCAAGGCGTCGGGGGCGGCGGGCAGGCGAGCGCTGCGGCGCAGCCGCCAGACGAGGACGTCGCTGATCGAGGTGGCGGTGTCGAGCTCGCGGCGGCGAGTGGCGTCGGCCAGCAGGGCGGCCGGGTCATGGCCGGCATTGCGGGCGTCGTCGAGGGTGGCGGCCAAGGCGGGCCAGCCGGGTTCGGACAGAACCTGCTCCGCCAGCTCAGGCAGCGCCTGGCGGACAAGGTCGGCCTGCCGATGCTGCACGCGCAGGGCCAGGTGCTGCCCTCGCAGCTGGAGTACGGCCATGGGCTGGGCTGCCGTGGCCTCGTAGGCGGCGCGCAGGTGCTCCGCAGCCTGGAGCGCGGCTGCTGCCTGCTGGGCGTGGTGCTTCCTGGCATGCCAGTTTGCTGCCGCGGTGGCGAGGAAGAACGCCATGTCGATGACCATGGCGGTGGTGGCGCCGTCCTCGCCCCGGCCCAGGGCTGGTCCGCTGTGGATGAGGTCGCGGGCGGCTTGGCGCAGGGCGCGGTCGTGGCCGCGCTCGGCGCGTACGTGGGAGCGGGCCGCCCGCTCGAACGCGGTGGCCGCTTGGCTCAGCTGGTGGCGGGTGTGGGCGGCGGAGGTCTTGGCGAGGGCGTCGAGGACTTCGCCGGCGGCGGCGATCTGGGCGGCCACGGTCCCGTCGGCGCCGTGGTCGATGAGGAGGACGGCCTGCCAGAGGGCACCGGTGGCGCGACGGCGGGCGGACGCGGGACCGCTCGCCGGGACCGCGGTCGGCTGGGTCGGTGTACCGGTCCAGCGTTCGCGGATGCGGGGCAGGGAGAGGTCGGGCGCGAGCTTCGACCCGGAGTAGAAGACCGGCAGCCCGTCCTTGTTGCGGTCCTCGGGGAGGGCGACGGTGTAGCCGAGGGTGTCGCCGGAGGGGGCGGACCGGCGGCGGACGAGGAGGCCGGCGGAGGCGAGGCGGTCGAAGAACTCCGTCTCCGAGGCGGTGCCTGCCGCAGCTCGGCGGACGGTCTCGCGCAGTTCCTCGCGGGCGGTTCGGTCCCGGCCCTGGCGCTTGGCTTTGTGGCGTTCGGCGCTGGTGGGGCGTTTGGCGGCGGTGCCGTCTCCGGGCGCCACGCGGTGCAGGTCGTAGTCGGCTTCGATGCGGCGGCATTCGGTTTGGGCGCGCTGGCCGGAGCGGTGGTGGTCGGGTTTGCGCCCGTCCTCGCGGACGAGTGTGGCGATGAGGTGGATGTGGTCGTCGGCGTGGCGGACGGCCGCCCAGCGGCAGCCCGCGCCGTCGCCGGGGTCGATGCCTGTGGCGGCGATGACGCGGCGGGCGATGTCCGCCCACTCGGCGTCGGTGAGCGTCCGGTCGCTGGGGGCGGCGCGGATCGAGGCGTGCCAGACGTGCTTGTCCGGTCGCCTGTCGGCGGGGAGGAGGTGGAGGGGTTCGTCGAGGAGCTGCTGGAGGTCCTCCTCGGTGGCACCTCGGCCGGGATCAGGGGCGAGGCCGTCGAAGGAGGCGACTAGGTGCGGGTCGGTGTGCTCCTCGCTGCGGCCGGAGCCGTAGAGGTAGGCGATCAGTCCGGCGGTGCTGGTGCCTTGTTTGTGGATGGACGGGATCAAGCGGCGTGGGTTCCTTCGGGGTTGGTCATACGGGTGGTGACGTGGCGGATGTCCTCGGCGGCGCGGAGGACGGCGGCGATGGTGTCGTCGAGTCCTTCGGGGGCGACGCCCAGGTGTAGGGCTTTGACCGCCTGGTTGAGGTTGTTGTTGGCGATGCCGAGCTGGCGTCGCAGCGCGAACAGGGTGGTGAGGACGTCCTGGGTGGTGGCGATGACGGCAGCGGTGCGGTCGAGGTCGCGGGCGGCGGCCAGGCCGGAAGGTGGCGAGGAAGCCGGCGACGCTCATGCCGACGGCATCGGCGCCGGCGGCGATGCGCAGGTACTCGGGCTCGGTGAGGCGGACGCTGTGGGCGGGGCGCTGCTTGCCGGCGCGGACACGGGGCTTGCCCCGGCGCCTGCCCGGCCGCGGTCCGCCCTCGGCCGCCGCCTCCCCGTCCCGTGCCCCCTGGCGCGGGACGGTGCTCGCCACCCCCGGGGCGGGCTCGGGTTCGGACGCGCCCCCTGCGGGGGAGTGTCCGAACCTCCAACTTGCTGCCCGGTCGGTGGCTGATGTCGAGGCTGCGTGCTGCTGGTCGTCGGGGGAGGGGAGAGCGGGCTGATCGTGCATGGAGGAACTCCTTGCGGTGGAGGTGGAGGTGGAGGTGGATGGGGGTGAGCTGGGCGAGGAGCCGGGGGCGGGCTTGGCGCACGGCAGCGAGAGGTATTCGTGCCAGGTTGCTGCCGGCGTGGCTGAGCGAGTGGAAGACCTACGAACCAGCTGGAGCCGCTGGTCCGTAGGTTCCCGTTCCGGCGTTCCGTGCCTGACCGGATATCCGGTCAGCCGCTGGGAGCGCTGCTGTCGGCGTTCTGTTCTGCGAGCAGGCGTGTCCGGAGCTCGGTGAGCCGGTCCTCGGCGATGGGGAACCCCGCGTCACGCACGGCGTTCCGCAAGATGGAGCGGGTGGCCTTTCCGTGCACGGCGATGGCCTGGCGGCCGATGGCGAGTAGTTCGTCCATTTCGGCGCCGGGAGGGCGACCGTAGCGCTGCGCCATCAGGTCGCCTTCCTCAGCGGACGGCTCCGAGCCGTCGCGGGCGGGGCGCGTTTCGTGCAGGGTCGGGTGGAGCTGCACGAATGTGGGCGGCGGGCAGTCGGGACGCTCGTCGGGGTCGGGGTGTTCCCAAGCGTCCTCGTCTTCCGGGCTATGGCTTGCTCCCCACAGGCTGGGTGAAGGTGTCGGCTCGGAGGGGAGTGCGGTGTTCCGGGCCGGGCTGGGCTCGGCCCAGGGCGAAGGCAGCTCGATGGTCGCCAGCGCTACGGCATGGCGGCGGGCGGCGAGCTGCCGCAGCAGGTCTTGTCGCTGTCGGTCGTCGATGGCCACCGCGGCTTGGGCGACGGCCCGCGAGAGCCGTCGTGCGATGCGCCGGCCTTGCCACCGGTTGCGCTTGGCCGGGGTGAGTTCGGCGAGGCGTGTGGCCAGGGCGACGGCCTTGAGGGTGGCGCGGTCGCGAGTGATCTGTGCAGCGTCCCGGTCGCGCTCGGCGATGCCGAGGCGGGAGAGGAGGCGTTCGCGTATCTCGCGGCCGATCTTTGCGAGGATGCTGTGGGACGCGGCTTCCGGCTTGCGAAGACGCAGTTCGATGCCCATGGCCTCGTGCCAGAGCGCCGCGGCCAGAACCGGGCCCACGAAGGCTCGCACCGTGCCGCCGACCAGGCCGGACTCGGCGTACGCGGGGATCACCTGTACGGCGGTGATCACCCAGGTCAGGGTGCCCGGCAAGCCGGGTGCCTGCTTGGGGCCGTGGAGGTTCTGCCGCGCCAACAGCGCAGTGGCGAACAGGGCGAACTCCGCGGCGGCGAACATGGCGGCGCGTTCGGCTGTGCCGCCCATGTCCAGGTAGTGGGCGGCGAACCGCCAGCTGGTGTCGGCGCTGTAGGCGGTGCAGCCGACCGCGGCCAGCGCGGCCACGATGACCGCGGGCGATCCGGGCTTGCGGCTGCCGCCGGTCCGGCGTGCGCGCTGCTTGACCAGCCACATGATCAGCAGCAGGGAGCAGGTCAGCGGGAGCGCGGTGAGCGCGAGGGAAGTGGCGTTCCATTGCCCGACTACGGGCAGGGTGAGTGGTGTCATGCAGGGGTCTCCAGAGACCCGCCGCGCCATGTGGGTGCGGGCGGGCGGTGTGGTGAAGGCGGTGAGATGGGTAGGCGGCGCCGGTGGGGCCGGTGCTACGAGCCCAGGGCGCGGCAGCACGGTCGAACCGGAGGCGGCGGAACCGCGGGTGCGGAGAAGCGGCTCAGCGACCGGCGGAGCGAGCGGGGTCCGTACGGTGGGCGCTGGTGCCGCCCGGCACGGTGGCAGGGCGCGGTACAGCCACTTGCCGGGTGCGGGATGCGGAGGCGAGGTCGACGCGGGACGGGTGGGGGATGGCGCGTGGGGCGTTGCCCCGTGCGCCGCCATCGAGGCCGGTGCGCCGGTTGCGGCAGGGTACGCCTTCGTGGGCGTGGCACCACGGGCACGGGACACTGAGGGCGTCGGGACGTCCTGCGGCGGTGGCGGCTTCGCGGGCGGCACGGGCGGGCCGGTACCGGGCGAGCTGGGCGCGTGCCTCGGGAGGGATCTCGGATCCGACGGAGCGTATGCGGGCCTCGGCATCGGGGTGCGGGCCGGCGGTGAGCTGGCGGAGGTTGGACGGCGCGGCGAGACCGACGGCGACGGCGTGCCGGGTACCGAGTAGTTCGGACCGCCAGGCAGCCGGGTCGTCCGGGTCGGCAACTGGGGTGGGATCGGTGTGCCGCTCCAGGCGGTCGCGGCGGTAGGCAGCCCACTTGCGGGCGACGTCCACCGGCAGGACTGGATAGGGCGAGGCGACGATATGGGCCCGTACCGCTTCGCGGGCGTCCCAGCCGTGGGCAGTTGTGGCGGGCACGTTGTGCAGGAGTTCGTGCCACTGGGCGATCCGGTCAAGGGCAGTGCCGGTGTCCGTATGGGTGGTGCGGGGGTCGAGGCACCCGATGTAGGCGAGCAGGGCGGCGATTTCGCGGCGGTCCAGGGTGGTCACTCCGTTCCGGTGGGGGTGTTGCGGGCTTCGAGTTCGGTGAGGGCGTTGAGCAGGGCGGTGGCGTGCTGTTCGGCGCGGGTCCTTCCCGCCGCAGGAGCGGTGGAGGCACCGCCGCCGGGCAGGGAGCGGAGGTACGGGCGGCCAGCAGCAGGGGTGCGTTCGCGGGTGATCCACTCGCGCCAGTCGGCGGACCAGGCGACGGCGGTGCGTGGTGCCCAGACCGTCCGGTAGGTGCGCCACTTCTCGTCGGCGGCCCGTAGGGCGTGCTCGCCGAGCCGGTCGAGGTGGCCTTGTTGCCGCAGCCACGCCTGGGTGGCGTCGTCGATGTGCCACTGGGCGGCGGGGATGAGCGGAGAGCTGCTGCTGCTCTTACTACCGTTCACCTTTGGTTCACTACTGTTCTGGGGGTCGGATTCCGGCCCCCTCCCGGGTTGGATTCCGCTCCCCCAGGGGGTTGGATTCCGTTCCCCCGGGCCGGTTTCCGGCCCCTCTTCAAGCGGCTTCGCAGGGTCGGATTCCGACCCTGTGGGGGCCGGATTCCGCTCCCCCTTCAGGGCCTGCTCGGCGAGGAACCGGGCCGCGTCGGGGAGGTGGTAGTACCGCTCGCCGCGAGGGCCCTGGCGGTCGTCGAGCCACACCAGCTCGCCGCTGGCGATCAGCTTGTCGAGGGCGGCCCGGACGGCGCTGCGGGAGGCGTTGGCCCGCTTCATGAGGGCAGTGACCGAGGCGTACGCGATGCAGCGGTCATCGACGCACCGATCGGCGATCAGGACGAGGATCAGGCGGGCGGTGCCCTTGCTGCGGCTGTGGTCCCACACCCATGCGCGGGCGTCGTGACTCATCGGGTGGCGGCTCCTTGGTGAGGGCGGGCAGGGGGCAGCCCGCTTCGAGGTGAGGGGGAGGGGGAGTGCGCGGGGTGACGGCGAGGCTGCGGCATGGGGCGCCGGCGCTGCTCTGCCCCGGCCTCCGCATGCCGGTCTTGCCGCGCCCCGGAATCAGCGTTCGGGGCGCATGGACAAGACAGCCACATCCGTGCGTGCAAGTCCAGCAATCCGCCGCGAAGGCAAACAGCCCACGGCGAACACGTCCTTGCGTCCGCATAAAAACGGTAGACCCGAATCCCCGGTTGACGAAATAGTGCAGGAAATCGCCGGGATGAATTGGGGCAAGCCGTAACGCTTCGACGGCGCGTACCACTGGCACGCCCCGGTCCCACCCGTCACACCCTCTGGGCAGGTCAGAGGCATGACCAGTTCCCGCGTCCACCAAGCGGCCGGTCTGACGATCCGTTATTTGGTCAACCGGGAATCCCGTGCTATGTTGCGCAATTTTCCTGCGGCAGGGTAGGGAACCTGACAACAAAGCGGAGGAATATAACAGCGGATCCCCGGTTACCGAAACCGGGGATCCGGAGTTACAAAATATCCATGCCTCCAACACCTCTGGAAATCGGTCCGGCCGGAAAGCGGGCTGCCCGCGCCATCGAGCGAGCCCGCACTGCCCGCGGTGTCGCCCAGCGTCAGCTGGCAGCCCGCGCCACCGCGCTGGGCCACCCCATGACCGTCACGACCATCTCCCGCATCGAACGCCGTCGACGCCGCTGCGACGTCGACGACCTCGTCGCCATCGCCGCCGCCCTCGGCGTCTCCCCGCTCGCCCTGCTCCACGCCACTCCGTAGCGAGTCGCGCCCTGCGCGCCCCTCACGCCGCAGGCACTCGGCGACGTTCGCACCGGAGCCTCGACGCCGACGTGACCGAACCGACCATCCCGCCACACACCAGAGAAGGACCACCTTTGCGCCAAGAGGCCAGCCTGCTCGCTCTGCCCCGCCTGTTCCGCCCCGAGGAGATCGCTGCCGCTCTCGGCTGCTCTGCCTGGTGGGTCAAGGACCGGGCCCGCCGACGCCTCATACCGTTCACGTACGTCGGCGGCGCGTACCGCTTCACAGCCGACCACCTCGCCGACATCGTCCGCCTCCACGAGGAGCGTCCTGCCCGTGCCACCTCACGGCGCACCGCTGATCCGGCCCCTCAACCGAAGGCCGCCGTGGCACCGCGGAAGCCCGACCCGACCGTGCCCGCCACGCGATTGAGGGCCCGGCCCCCGCGACGCGCGCTCAAGTCCCAGTACGGCACCGCCGCGTAGCCGCTCCCCAGAAGACCCACACCACACAGCCACCACAGCGAGAGGAGAACCGTGGGGTACGGCGAAAGGCGCGCCGGCTACTGGCGGGGCCGCTACAAGATCGAGGACGGCAAGTACGGCACGGTCGCCGACCCGAGCGGCACGGTGATCAAGTTCGCCACCAAGCGGGAGGCGAAGCAGGCAGCTGACGAGGAAGAGGCCAAGGTCCGGCGTGGCAGCTGGCGCGACCCGTCGCTCGGACAGGAGACGTTCGGCGAGTACGCCAGCCGCTGGTACGACGACCAGGACCTGGCTGCCTCCACCATGCAGAACTACCGTCGCCACATCGAGGAGCACCTGCTCCCCGTCTTCGAGGACAAGGCACTCGCCGCAATCCTGCGCAGGGACGTAGACGCCTGGGAGAAGAGCGAAAAGGCCACGTACGCCGCCTCCAGCGTCAAGACCTGGCGCTCGACCCTCCACCTGATCTTCGAGGACGCGATCGACGAGGGCCTGATCACGGCCAACCCGGCAGCGAGGCGCCGCGGACGCGGCATGCGCGCCGGCCGCTCGCGGGACCGAGGACCGGAGAAGGTCATCACCGATGCCCTCGGCATCTTGCTGGCTGCTGAGCGGGCTGCTCTGCTCTCCGGCCGTGACGACGAGTTCGTCGCCGTGGTGCACAAGGGATACACCGGCATGCGGTGGGGCGAGATCGTCGGGCTGGAGACGGAGTTCGTCCGTCGCGACTCCGTGCGCGTCGAGTGGCAGTTGTACGAGCTGGACACCGGCGAGTTCGTGCGCTGCCCGCCGAAGGACGACAGCTATCGCACCATCGACACGATGGACTGGCTGTCCGCCCTCGTTTCCGACCACGTCGCCCGTACGAAGCCGCAGCCCTGCTCTTGCCACGGCAGGACCTACGTCTACCGCGGGCTCGGCACCGCCCGAACCGGCGGCCACCACGGCGCGAAGCTCGTCGACGTCGCTCGTCACGCGGGCGTCTCCACCGGCACGGTCTCCAACGTCCTCAACCATCCGGACCGAGTGCGTGAAGAGACCCGTATCCGTGTCGAACTCGCCATAGCTGAGCTGGGGTTCATGCGCAATGGACCGGTACCCGGCGACCCGGCAGCCCACTGGCGCCGCAACGGCTTCGCCACCTGGCTCTTTCGACCGGCCGCCGACGGCTGGTACCCGAGGAAGGCTCCGCAGGAGGCCCGCCCGGTTCCGATCGTCGGCGAACCCTGGCCCGGCATCCCCGTCCGAGGCCGCAACGCCCAGGGCCGCGCCGACGCCTGCTGGCTCCCCATCGCCAAGGGACTCACCCCGCACGGCCTGCGCCACTCCCACCGAACCGTGATGGAGGACCTCGGTACCGAGAAGGTCCTCATGGACGAGCGCATGGGCCACCTCGACGGCTCGGTCTCTGCCCGCTACGCCCACGTCACCCCGGGCATGCGTCAGCGCCTCATGCTCGGCCTGACCGAGCAATGGGAGGCATCCCTCGACGCCCGTCGGGTGATGAGCGCGAGGTCACCGGTCGGGGTGCTTGACCGGCTCCTGCTCGCCCGGGCCTGACTGGGCTGCCCGGCACCGGTCGACGTGGTCGAGGTCCAGATCCCTTGCCCTCACGACTGCTCACGTCATGCGAGGTCGCCCCGTCGTACCGCTTCGACGAGGCAAGACCATGCGGCAGACGGGAAAACGATCACGGCGTCGGTGCGCTTCGAATCTCGGACAGGAGCCTGGCCCGGTGGGGGGGGGGTGAGTAGCTCCAGACAGGCGTTCTCGTTGCCGCTGTAGCTGCTCTTCCGCCAGGTTCTGGCGATGGCGTCACTCACTGTCCCCGCTCCCCGTTCTCTTCCGTTGTCATGGGCTCCGGAGTGGCGGAGCCAGCTTCCTGGTGGGCCCGCAGGCATTCCTGCGTAATCGGGTGGTCAGGACCCAGCACTCGAGCAGCGGCATCGAGTGCCGTCGCCGAGATGTCCCGTGCAGCGGCTGTGAGGCCCGCCCCTGTGAGGATGCGGGCGAGACGAGCCTGGATGGCCAGGGTGTGTGGATGCTCCGGGCCGAGGGCGCGCTCGCGCGCTGCGAGGACCGTACGCGCTGCCTCTTCGGCGTCGCTCCAGCGGCCTTGCCGGAGCAGGATGCCGGCCAGGAGGTCGCAGGCAGCCAGGGTGCGGGGATGGTTCGCACCCAGATTCCGTTCATTGCCGTCAATGACGGACCGGGCAAGGAGCTCGGCTTCGGACCAGGGCCCCCGGCGCGAGAGCACCCAGGCGAGCGTGATCCGACTGATGAGTGTGCGCGGGTGCTCGGCACCGAGGACCTGTTCGGCGACGGTGAGGTTCGGCCGGGCCAGGGCCTCCGCTTCGGCCCAGCGTCCCTGTTCGCCGATCGCCTCGGCGAGGCAGGCGACGCTCTCGATGGTGTCGGGGTGGCCTGTGCCCAAGACCTCGGTACGGCCGTCCACGGCTCGGCGCATGTGGAGCTCGTCCTCGGCATAGGCGCCGAGGCCGTACAGGGCGAGGCCGAGTGCGTGAGTGCTGTCCAGCACGTCAGGGTGGGTCGGGCCCAGTTCCTCTTCGCGGCGTGCGAGCGTCGACCGGTGGAGTTCTGCGGCTTCTGCGAATCGTCCGAGGCCTGCCAGGGCCCGGGCCAGTTCGAACCGGTCGGTCAGGGCCTCCGGGCCGCTATCCGCAGAGGTGTCGCACACGGCGGTGGCCAGCAGGTGTGCCGTTGTGTAGTCGCCGCGGTCGAAGGTCTGGGTACGCAAGTTCCGTACGACGGCGAGGGCCGCTGTCAGGGATGGGCTCCTCACCGTGGCGCACCGGCGGACCAGCGTTATCGCGTGCGAGACGAACAGCCGCACGGTTTGGGCGTCCGGGTACACACCGGCCCGGACGGCGAGGAACTGCTTCAAGAGGGATGCGGCGGCGGAAAGTATGGGGTCGCGCTGGTCGCGCTGGTCGAGCGGGACACGCGACCACACCGAGTCGAGCAGCAGACCGTGTGCCTGGATGCACCGTACCGGTTCGCGTCCGGGGTCGCCGGGAACATCGAGCAGGGCGACGACGCTCTGCTCGAGCAATCCGTGCAGGGCGTGGTTCGCGTGGGATCCCGCCAAAGGCGGATCCGCTTGGGCCAGCGCGGTGAGGTCGAGGCGAGCGGCCGCGAGTAGCCCCACGGGCAGCGGATCCGCGGAGAAGGAGGAGAGTAGCCGGATCAGCGTTGTCGCTTCCGGGTTTCCCTGGTCGGCGAGCACGTCGAGAGACAGCTGCCAGGTACTGCTGATGAGCCTTCGAACGTCTCGTTCCCCGGGAAACGCCCCGAGATCGAGAACGGTGTTCGGATCGTCACGTAAACGGCGGCGGTATTCGTCCACGGAGACCGGCTCCAGGAGTTGGTGGCCGAGGAACGATCCGGCCAGGACGAGGGCGAGAGGGTGGCAGCCCAGCTCATGCGCCAGGGCTTCGAGAGCAGCACGGTCGTGGCCGCCGGGAGCCAGATCCTGCAGGACCTCCACGGCGTCCGGTATGTCCAGCACATCGAGCGGATGCGTGTCGGCCTCGCGCCACAGCGGCGCCCGACCGTGGCGGGTAGTGATCAGGGTGGTGCCTCTTGCACTGGCCCGTAGCCACCCGCCGTCGAGGAGCGCGGGATCGTCCGCGTTGTCGAGGACCAGCAGCCAGCGATCGGGTGACCTGTCCAGGTAGTGCCAGACAAGGTCAGCCGGCGGCCGGCGACGCGCCCAGGCGGCATCGACTTCGTCCTGCCCGGCTCCGCGGTCGAGTGCGACGGCGAGCATTCCTGCTCGGAGGGAGGAGGCTCCGGCGGCGTTCACCCACAGTCCGATGACGCCGTGCTCATGTACGGCTTCGTCGAAGATGCTCTGTGCGACCGCGGTCTTGCCGCACCCGGGCATGCCGTGCACGACGTGGATGGAGTCCGGTGTATCGGTGCCCACAGCGGCATCGAGCAGCTGCCGGCGAAGGCTTCTGCGGTCCCGCACGGGGGAGCGCAGGCGAGGGGCGAGCGGGACACGGACCGATTCAGGACCAGGGTGAGCAGCGGCGAGGGCTGTGGGCGGGTCCTGGTGGTAATGCGTGTGGTACTCGGTGATGTGCTGGTCCCGCTCCGCCTGAAAGACGCGGCTGTGCCCCTGTGCTGTGGCGTGCCGGTGAGCGGACGTGGCCGGGCTGCGCTCCATCCCCGATGTCACCCTCCCCCACAGGTCATGCCGTCTCACCGTCGGAACAGTCTGTGGCACTGACGGAACGAACGAAAGCCATCCAGCTCTCCGTGGTGCAGATCAGAGGCGGTCGTGTCAGATCCTTCGAGTCACGGATGCGTGTCTTTCCCAGCCGGGGGGGGGGTGCGTATTTCCAGGCAGCCGTTGGTCTCACCGCTGTACGTGCTCTTGTGCCAGCGGAATCCGAAGTCGTCGGTCACGAAGTCTCCTTGGCGGCACGCGCGACTGCACACGCCTCTTGCGCCGTTCGAAGAACCGCCCGGCAGCGTTCGGTACGGGGATGATCACGGCCGAGTGTACGTACGTATCCGTCGAGCGTCGCCGCGGCCACGGTCACTGCTTCCTCGGCACGGCCGCTGCCCGCCAGGACTGTTGCCAGGTCGGTGCGGGCGGACAACGTGTGGGAGTGCTCGGGACCGAGCATGGACTCGCGCGCCGCGATGACGTGTCGGAGCAACTCCTCTGCCTCCTGCCAGTGCTGCAGCCGGACGAGGACGGTCGCGTGCAGGTGGCGGGCGGCGAGGGTCCGGGGATGAGCTGGTCCGAACACCTCCCCGGCGGTCATGGCTGTATTCCGGGCGAGGGGCTCCGCCTCCTCCCACCGCTCCTCGCCAGCCACGGCCCAAGCATGGGCGAGGCGGCTGAGCACGGTGTTCGGATGGCCGTCCCCCAGAGTGGCCTCGGACCGCTCCAGAGTGGTCTCGGCGAGGGAGCGTGCCTCTTCCCACCTGCCCAGCTCGCCGACCGCCTCGGCGAGCCGGCCGAGCGTGTCGAGGGTGTCTGGGTGGGAGCCGCCCAGGACGCGCTCACGGCCGTCGAGGGCGCGCCGTAGCAGCTGCTCGTCCTCGGCCCAATGGCCCAGCCCGTACAGGGCGATGCCCAGGGCATGGACGGTGTCCAGGGTGAGCGGATCGTCGGCGCCGAGCAGGGTCTCTCGCGAGGTGAGCACACCCCGAAGCGTTTGCTCGGCCTCCGCGAAGTGCCCCAGACCGCTCTGTGCCCGTCCCGTCTCGTGGGCGTCGGCCAGAGCTTCGCGGTGCTCCGCACCGAACAGCCCCGAGCTGAACCGCTGGGCCGCAACAGCCAGGTCGAGGGCGGCCGTGAAGTGCCCGCGCTCGTAGTACAGGGACCGCAACCGCCTGATCAGCGGAAGGGGCTCCGGACCGCGCGACCGGCGCAGGAGCGCGATGGCGTGTGGGGCCAGCAGCCGCAGGTCCTGGTCCTCCGGCGCATCGGGGACGGCCGCTTCGAGCAGCTCCGCCGCGGACCGGACGAACGTCACGGGCCTCCGCCGGCATCCGGCCGGCGACCGTGTCCAGGAGCAGCCCGTGGGCCTGCAGGCCGCGCACGGGTGGGCGGCCCCGGTCACCCGGCACGTCGAGCAGGGAGACCAGAGAGGTGGCGACGAGCCCCCGCAACGCGGCATCGGCACGGGCACCGGTCAGCGGAGGGTCGAGGCGGGGCAGGACGGTGGTGTCGAGCCGGGCCGGAGCGAGCAGGCTGAGCGGTACCGTCGCCGGCTGGGCCGCGAAGCAAGAGAGCAGGCGGAGCAGGGTGACGGCCTCCGGCAGGTTCTGTCGGTCCAGGGCGTCGAGGGAGAGCTGCCAGGTACTGCTGAAACGTGCCCTGGCGTGCTCCTCCGAGGGGTCCGTTGCCTGGTCGAGGAGCTCGCTGGGGTCCTCCGGAAGCCGTTCCAGGTAGTCGCTCACTGTCCACCTCTCCAGCAGTTGGCGGCGTAGGTGGTTGCCCGCGAGGGAGAGGGCCAGAGGATGGCGGTCGAGTCGCAGTGCCAGCCGCTCGAAGTCCTCCGGGTCCCCGGTGCCGGGGGCCAGGTCGAAGAGCACCTGGGCGGCCGCCGTGAGCGGCAGTACGCCCACCGGATGGGTGTCGCAGCTGCGCCAGACCTCGGCCGCGGGGTCGCGGGTCGTCACGAGTACGGTGCCGCGTGGACTCCGCCGAAGCCAACCGCCCTCCTGGAGCAGACGAGGCTCGTCCGCGTTGTCGAGGACGAGCAGCCAGGGCTCCGCAGACTGTGAGAGGCACTCCCAGGCGAGATCGGCGGCCGGGCGCCGGCCTGCGTGGGCGGCTTCCAGCTCGGCGGGAGAGGCACCGCGGTCCGCCGCGATACCGATCATGAACGACCGCAGCGAGCTCGCGGACGAAGCGTCGACCCAGAACCCGATGACACCCTCATGCTCGACGGCCTGAGTGAAGACGTGCCGGGCCAGGGCGGTCTTCCCGCACCCTGCCATGCCGTGCAGAACCTGTGCCGGCCCACCGCGGCCGTGGGTGACCGAACGCATCAGCCGCTCGCGCAGCTCGACACGGTCCCGCAGAGCAGTGGCGGGCTCTGCGGTCAGCGGCACCCGGACGGAGTGCGGTACGGGCCCCATCCAGTCGCCGTGCGCGGGCGCGTGGTGATGGTGCTCGGTGACGTACTGGTCGCCGTGCGCCTGGTAGACACGGCCCTGTCCGGAGGCGGACGCGGAGGAGTGCGACTGCTCGCTCACCGCTCGGTGATGTGCTGGTCGCGCCCGGCCTGGTACACGCGGCCGTGCCCGCTGGCACGGGCCTCCAGCCGTATGGTGCCGATCACCATCTGCTCGGAGGCGGGCAACTGCGCACGGGCTTCCCGGAGTACACGATCCAGCTCCTGCGCGGCGTCGGGATGCGCCGCGAGGAATTGCAGGAGTCGGCCCTGCCACTGGAGGGCGAGCGCCTCTTCGGCGGCGGTGTCACCCTGCTCCCTGGCCAGTACGACATCGGAGCGCGCCTCCGTGAGAGAGGCGTCCACCCCGTCGGCGCGGGCCGGGTTCACCCGTCGCCAGAGGGCGACTACACCGTCTCTCGTCGTCTGCCAGGCATCGGTGGCCATGACTGCCACGAGTGTCGCCCCGGCTGTCTCCAACAGCTGCGGATCCATCGGCCCCCCGATCGACTGTGTTCCGTACGGCATCCTGGAGAGATCGTATGGCCCGCCCCTTCATCTTGGCTGAGGAGCAGCACTATTGGGACAGCCTGGGCGTGGGGTCACCGTCAGCCCGGCTCACAGGGGGACGGCGGCTCCGGGTGTCATCCGAGCAGCGCGGCGACTGCGGCGTTGAGGCCCTGCAGAACGGTGACGACGGCCGCCGCCGACCCGATAGCGAGTCCGAGGTCTTCGAGGTTGTCCCTGATGCGGCGCTGGTCGGGTTGGGCACTGTTCAGCTCCTCGCCGATGCGTCCTGCCGTGCGGCGTGCCAGATCGGGGTTGCTCACCTCTGCGGCGTGCTCCTCGAGGGCCGCTTCGAGTTCCGCGAGCCTCGCCAGGGCGGCCTGAAGACTGGTGGTGTCCTGACCGGCGCCGACGTACGACTGCTGCTGGTTCCCACCGATCCGGCCGGTGTTGACCTGGTTGCCGCTTCCCGCGATGTGAATGCCACCGCTCGTCTCACGACCCCGCCAGATGCTCATGATCAACCCTTCGTCTGTGCGCTGTCGGTCTCGGCGGTCTGTGCCTGACCGCCGTGCATGGTTCCGGTGTTGACCTGGTTGTGGTCGCCGTTGATGAAGATCTTGGTGACGACTTCCTGCGCCTGGCGTCTGAAGTCGCCGGTGTAGACGCCGTGGTCGTCGAGGAAGGCGCTGACGGTACTGAACATGCGCGACTGGAGGATCGAGATGTGCCGAGCCGCGTCTTCGACCTGGTGCATGTCCTCTGGCTCGTCGAGGGCGCAGTGTTCACGGAGGCTGACCGGCTCGCCGCTGTCCTTCTGCTCCGTCTTGTCGAGAACCGCTGCCACCTGCTGCTGCGCCGAGCGCCCGAACAAGCCGCCTACGACCGCATCCAAGCCACGGATAAGGGCGGCGTGGGACCGGCGTGCCAGGGCTGCGGTGTCGCCGAGCGCGTGTACAGGGGTGAGCAGGATCTTCTTGACGAGCTCCCGTCCCGTGGCGGACTCGGCGCGGGCCTCGTCTGCGACGGGAGCCAAGACGTGTGGCCGGGTTACGAAGTGGAGCGTCTTGCCCTCCAGCGCGGCGTGGGCGAAGACTGTGACGACGATGTCTCCCTTCCAGTCGACGACCTGCGCGGCCAGATAGCGACGTGAGTGGTGGCCTGAGGGAGCCGTTCTGCCTTCCTCGATCATTTCCTGGGCTTCCGGCCAGGTGCCATCGAGCACTTTCGGCAGGGCGCCAGCCTTGCGGCCGGGCCTGCGCGGGAGCTTCTTCCACCGGGACTGCGGAACGGCGAGAGTTTCGAAGATGTCGCAGTGAGGCAGTGCGTGGGTCTCCACAAGGACCCCGCTGAGGCGCTCCAGCTCGTCGCGGACCTTGTCCAGCAACTCGTCGGCCTCGAACTTGCGGATACCGGCCGGCTTCTCGTTCCACCACGCTTCGGCATCAGCGGGTGGCCGTGGCTGGGGTACGGATCTTGCGCTGCTTCGCCCGTCGCCCGCTTCTTCCTCGGCACGACGGGCTGCGGTGAGCTGGATGCGCGGTCCGGTGGCGCGCCAGGCATCGAGGCCGGCACCGACGAAGCGGTTGATCCCTTCTTCCTTCCGGTACGGGATGCTCTGCCACCTCTGGCTCACCTCGCATTCAGCGATCCGGGCCGACGCTCGTGGGGCCAGACGCGGCCGGGCTGCCTGGGTTCGGCGCCAGGGGCCCAAAGAGGCCAGGTAGGCGAGGCAGGCCCACCGGTCCACCATGTAGGCGATCGTGAGCAGGAGGGTCATCCACACGCCGACGGCGACGGAATCGCGCACCGCGAACGCGAGGACCGGCGTGTGGGGACGCAGCCGTGACCAGGCCATATACCCCCCGGCGAGCACGAGCAACATGGGAACGAGGGAGCTGAAGCCCCAGCGCACCAGGGCACGGAGGAGACCCGCCGTGAGGAGGTAGTGGCGGAGCAGTGCCAGCACCACCAGGGCCATCGCACCCCATGGGTGGCGCACGCCCACCAGACCCACCATTCCTACGATCACCGCACCGCGGAATCGCAGCTGACGGCGGGCAGCGACGCTGTGCGTCAGGACGAGCGGAAGACTGAAGCCGAACGAGGGGGCGGGGCGCTTGCGTGCGTTGAGGACCTTGTCCAGCGTCCATCGAACGAGTTCTTCGCCGACGAGCGGACCGAGGTGCCGGATGTCCCGTTCCTTGCGGCCTCGTACTCGGTCCTGCCATTGGCCCATGAGGTCGCGCGCCTGGCCGATACGGTTCACGCGCTCGTGCATGGCTCCCGCGAGCATGCGGGTGGCCGCGTTCGTGGAAGGCGGCTCGTCGCGCGTCGCGTACGTCGGGCGTAGGGCCTGGTGGCCATTGACCTGAGAGGTCTTGTCAGGACTCTTCAGGAGTGGAACACCCGGAACCGCATCGGCGTGACCTGACTCGGCGGCGATATTGCGGGGTGAACTGCTCTGCACAGAGGCGCGCCAAGGCAACAGGGACATAGGCCACCTCCCCCGAGACCCCCTGCTCTTCGGGGGCCCATCCTGCCCACGAACGATTGGATCAGTCAGCGAAAGTTGCAGACGCGCCACCAGGACGGTCGAACCCGTGGCGAGAACCGCCATCCGGCGGATCGACATCACCCCAGGTGGGAAGCGCCAGCATCGGCAGTATGGAGCAATTCCCCGCTGCGCCATCTTGACCGGTTCCCGCCCCTGGCTGCCGTTTCGGCGTCGACTCATTGCAGGCCGAGTGGCCTCCGCCCCGAGGTGTTGTCAGAGGAATCAGCGACACTGCCCGACGTGAAGACGCTTCTGGTGCTGGCAGTTGAACTCGTGGTGCTGTTCGGGGTAGCCCTTCTGTTCTCCTATGTGCCTCTGCGCTTATGGTGGCGACGGCGCATATTGGAGCCCTTTGACCGGCGGGTGGTCCAGGAGATCAAACGCCGAAGGCGCGTCCTGGCGGTCCGGCAGGCGGATGTGCTCCTGGCTGAAGCCCGGGGTGTGCTTCCAGAGGTCGTCGCGGGTCGGGTCCCGCCGGGCCACGGACTGACTCCCGTGTGGGTGGTGAGATGGTGGTACTCAGCGCAGGTTGCCATCCCTGCACATCTGGCGGCCGTGGCTGCCTTCGCGCTCACGGTGTGGAATGCCGACGCCATCTTCCGGGATCCTCGTGCGAGCCGTGCTGCCAGCAGTGGACCCGATCCGTTGGGCGATCTGGTGGAGAGGTTCCTGGCGATTCCCGGGGCGGCCCGTGACTGGGAAGGGCCTGCCGAAGCCTTCGAGGCCTTGCGTGGCGTACTGGTGATTCTGATCCTTCTGCTCGCCGTACCCCTCATCAGTCGGGTGAGCGCAGCGCTCTCCCACAGCCCGGAGCGGCGCCGGGAACGCGAACGGGCGGAGAGGAAGACGCGAGGCGTCGACTATCTGCGATGTTGGCCGGTCGTGGTCTTGGTTGTCGCCGCCGTGCAATGCGCACACGCGCAGAGGCGCTGGCAAACCGGACGGCCGGGTGATGACGTGCCCCGAATCTCACTCAAGGCAGCGGAGAGCGCCATATGGCTGGCCCCCCGGTCGCGCCGTGGCGATGTCCGTGGCTATCACGAGCGCGTCGTTAGCGCACATACGGCGCTTGTGGTGGGTGCGCTCCGCAAGGCGGAGGCCCGACAAGACACCGATCCCGAGCATGCACTGCGAGAACTCACGGTGCTGCTGCTGACGATCGCGGAACGCTACGCCGAAGGCAAAGTCGGCCAACTGCTCAACCAGGAACAGATAGGTGACGCCGAACCCGTTGTGCCTCACGAACGACTGCGGCTTGCGTCGGTGGGATTGGCAGTTGTTCTCGCCCTGGCGGGCGCCTCGCTGGCAGGTCTTCCCGAGGCGGCTCTCGTTGCTCTCCTCCCGGTGGTCGTGATCGTGGCGGCGATCGTGATCAACCGGGGGAAGGTCCCGACTCCAGGGCAGTTGACTGACTTGATCATCCCCCGCTGATCTCGCGACCCCCTGGCCCCCAGGCGTCTCCCTTGCGGACGTTGCAGATCCAGTGGGCCGCCTGGAGGTTCTCCGCAGAGTGCTCGCCGGCCAGCGAGACCGGCTTGATGTGGTCGAGGGTCGCTGACCACGGGTCGGGCCATTCGGCGGCCGAGTCGATCGCCTTGTGGCACAGTTGGCAGGCCCACTGGTCGCGCTCGTATATGTCGAGTGGATCCACCTGCGCGGCGGCGGCGTCGAGGACGCCGTAACCACGCATGCGGGCTTGGTAGCTGTTACGGGCACGGGTGGAGCGCCGCTGCTTCTCGGAGCGGGCGGAATAGGCAGGCGTCCAAAGGGTCGGAGCGGGCTCGGCTACGCAGACCCACGCTTCCCAGTCATAGGCCTTACCGTTCTCGTCTACGTCGCGGATGATCTCGTTCTGCCACGTCCACTGCCTCCCGTCGTCATCCCGGAACGACTGCTGCTGGCCGAGCGGCTGCTCCTGGCCCGGCACGCTGGTCCACCACGGGGTGCGGCCCGTGTAGGCGAGGAGTGCGCCGGTCTGCTCGTGGATCGCGAGGATCGGCTCCGCGTCGTCTTCGGAATTGGACCGCACCAGGTCCACGAGCCAGTCCGCGCCCATGGAGGCAGCGGTGGCGTACGTCGTGACCGAGCCGTGCCGCTCGACGACATCTCCCGGGAGCGGGCCCAGCCCATAGAACTCGTAGGGAAAGTCGGCGTCGGCGTCTCGGGTACGGAAGACAGCCGGCTGGCGTTCCTGGCCGAAGTGGGCGCGCTGTTCCTCATCTGCCGCGCCACGGGTCCCCATGCCGGGGATGGAGCCGAGATCGATCTCGCCGCGTCGGATCCTGGTCGCTGTGCGGCGCTTGAGCGTCTCGTTGCACCGGTGGGAACACACGTGGCGGTCCCGGTACGACCAGGGCGTCTTTGCGGCAATGGGCTCGGCGCAGACCCGGCACGGCTCACCGCCTGTGGCACGGTCGGCGGCAGCGAGGATGGGGCCCCAGTACGGATCGCCAGGCACCTCGCGTGTCCTGGCGGGATCGGGTACGGGCGGGGTCCCCGGTGTGAGCGTCGGCTTGGGGCGACGTATCTTCGGGGCGTCCTTCGGGCGCTCCGCCCGCTGCTTCTTGGCAGCGGCCTCGCGACAAGGATCAGAGCAGTACTTCTGACTGCGCGGGCGCCAGGACTCCATCACCGTTCCGCAGATCGCGCAGGGGCGTCCCGTCCGCTCCGAGATGGCGTCGCTGTCGTCGGTGGTGGTCAAGGCGTGATCCACGAGCTGTCCTCGGTCGGGGGTCGAATCTGTGGCTGGAGTTCGCGAAGGTGCAGGTGTCCGCCGCTCCACGCGAGGCGCCCCGCACCTGCCCGGCAGACAGGCGCTGGGAGAAGCCGACCAAGATCTTCTCCCAGATTTCACCCAAACGATCTCCGGAAACCACTCAGGGGCCTGATCCACTAAGTGGATCAGGCCCCTGATCTGGTCTTACGAAGTCGGGGTGGCGGGATTTGAACCCACGACCTCTTCGTCCCGAACGAAGCGCGCTGCCAAGCTGCGCTACACCCCGATCGCCGCCTTGCAGTGTTGGCTGCCCTGGCGACATCGATTACTTTAGCGGACCCGCGGCCGGAGACGAAATCCGGTTTTCGCGGAGTGGTCGCGGGGCCAGGGGGGAGGCCGGGCGGAAGCGGTCCGCCGTGATCAGGAGCAGGCCGAGGGCGTAGAAGACGATGCCCAGGACGGCGGCGTTCAGGGCGACCCGGGCGTAGCCGTACTGGGCCACGTCGATGAAGGGGTACGTGTACCGGGTCTTGGTGCCCGGGGCGAGCAGCTCGCCGCGGATCAGCGCGAAGGTCACGTACGCCAGCGGGTACGCGAGCCACTGGGCGGCGTGGCGCGGGCGCAGCGTGCGCGGGGCCGTGAGCAGGAGGAAGTCCAGGACGGCGCCGATCGGGGTGACCGTGTGGAGGAGCTGGTTGGCGACGGCCTTGGCGCCGGTCAGCTTGTCGAGCTCCCCGACCATGTTGAAGGGGCTCGACGGGTTGTCCAGGACCAGGTGGAAGACGAGCCCCGTGATCAGGATGAAGAGGAGGACCCCGCCCCGGTGGAGGGGGGCGAGGTCCGGGCGGCGCTGCCAGGCGCGCGCGGCGGAGGCGCCGAAGACGACCGCGACCGCGATGTTGGTCCAGATGGTGAAGAAGCTCAGGACGACGGGCACGCTGCCGTACACGCACTCGATGACCACCCCCACCACGGCCGCGGCGGAGATCAGTGCGCGGAAGGCCGCCGGGACGAGGCGCGGGGACGGGATCGCCGGTGAGATCATCCCGTCAACGTATTACGTCCACTACGCCTTCGGGGTCAGCGTCAGCAGTGTCGCCTCCGGCGGGCAGGCGAAGCGGACCGGGGTGAACCGGTTGGTGCCGCAGCCCGCCGAGACGTGGAGGTACGCGCGGTGGCCGCCCGCCTCGTGCGTGGACAGGCCCTTCACCCGCTTGGTGTCCAGGTCGCAGTTGGTGACGAGTGCCCCGTAGAAGGGGATGCACAGCTGCCCGCCGTGCGTGTGCCCGGCGAGGATCAGCGGGTAGCCGTCCGCCGTGAAGGCCTCCAGCGTGCGCAGGTACGGGGCGTGCACGACGGCGATCGAGAAGTCCGCGTCCGGGTCCGGGCCGCCCGCGACCCGCTCGTAGCGGTCCCGCTTGATGTGCGGGTCGTCCAGCCCGGTGAAGGCCAGCTGCAGGCCGTCCAGCTTCAGTCGTGCCCGGGTGTTGGTGAGGTTCAGCCAGCCCGCCGCGTCGAAGGCGTCCCGCATCTCCTCCCACGGGTTGTGGACGGCGCCGACGACCGGCTTGTTGCCGTTCAGCCCGTGCCGGCCCTGCACCTTCTCGATCAGGTAGCGCCCGGGGTTGCGCAGCCGCGGCCCGTAGTAGTCGTTCGACCCGAAGACGTACGCGCCGGGGAAGGACATCAGGGGACCCAGCGCGTCGAGGACCTCGGGGATGCCCTCCGTGTCGGAGAGGTTGTCGCCGGTGTTCACGACGAAGTCGGGGCGCAGGCCGGCCAGGGACTGGAGCCAGGCGCGCTTCTTGCGCTGCCCGCAGACCATGTGGATGTCCGAGACCTGGAGTATGCGCAGCGGTCGCATCCCCTGGGGCAGGACCGGGACGGTCACCCGCCGCAGGCGGAAGGACCGCGCCTCGAAACCGGCGGCATAGGCCACACCCGCGGCCCCCACCGCAGCGATTCCGGCAGCCGCTTTCAGGGGTACTCCGTAACGCGCACGCATGGCCCCATCGTCGCAGACCCGCAAAACCAACGGGCGCCACCGCCCCCGCACCTGGCAGACTCAGCTCCATGACCACGCTCAAGGCCAAGCTCCAGGAAGACCTCACGACCGCAATCAGGGAGCGGAACGAGCTGCACTCGTCCACCCTGCGACTGACCCTCTCCGCCATCACCAAGGAGGAGGTCGCGGGCAAGGAAGCACGCGTGCTCTCCGACGAGGAAGTCCTCAAGGTGATCGCCAAGGAGGCGAAGAAGCGCCGCGAGGCCGCGGACGCCTTCGCCCAGGGCGGCCGCGGCGAGCAGGCCGCGCGCGAGACCGCCGAGGGCGAGTTCCTCGACACGTACCTGCCCAAGCAGCTCTCCGACGACGAGCTCGCCGCGATCGTGGCGCAGGCCGTGGAGGAGGCCAAGGCGGCGGGTGCCGAGGGGCCGCGGGCCATGGGCGCCGTCATGAAGATCGTGGGCCCGAAGGTCGCCGGGCTGGCGGAGGGCGGGCGCGTCGCCGCCGTCGTGAAGAAGCAGCTCTCCTAGTAGCTCGCAGCAGCTCGTAGTAGTGCTGCCGCATCGTTCTACGTGTGAGGGGCCCCAGCCGGATTCGGCTGGGGCCCCTCACACGTACCGCTCGCTACTGGGTGTCGCGTCCGCCGATCAGGCCCGGTTCGACGGTGATCCCGGGGAACGGGTTGCCCGGGGTGGCGCCTCCCGTCGTCCCGCCGGTGGCTCCGGCCGCCGTCGTTCCGCCGGGGCGGCCGCCGGGCTTGCCGTCGCCGCCCGGCTTGCCGGGCTTCCCGGGCTTGACCGGGGTCGTGGTCGGCCGTCCGCCGTTGTTGCCGCCGCCCGGGACCACGGGTTCCGGGATGCTGATCGTGGCGAAGTTCGGGGCCTCGCGCCCGGACAGGGCTCCGGTGACCGCGTCCTTCCAGATCGGGCCGGGCAGGCCGCCGCCGAAGACCTTGTCGTACGACTTGCCGCCGATCACGATGTCCTCCATCGAGATCTTCCTGGTGCCGCCCGAACCGACCCACACCGCGCCGGAGATGTTCGGGGTGTAGCCGACGAACCAGGCGTTGTACCGTCCGTCCGTCGTACCCGTCTTGCCCGCGTTGTCGCGGTCGGACAGGCCGGCCCGCTCACCGGTACCGGAGTCGACCACCCCGCGCAGCAGGGTGTTGATGGTGTCGGCCGTGTTCTCCGACATGGCCCGGTCGCACTTGGACTTCGGCACCGCGAGGGCCTTGCCGTGCGCGTCGGTGATCGACTCGATGGCGACCGGCGTGCAGTAGATGCCCCGGTTGGCGAAGGTCGCGTACGCGTTGGCCATGGTCAGCGGGGAGAGTTCGGCGGAGCCGAGCGCGATCGACGGCCCCTCGGGCAGCTTGGAACCGTCCGCCGGGACCACGCCGAGCTTCTGCGTCATCTCCGTCACCGGGCAGAGCCCGATCTCGCCGATCATCTCGACGAAGTACGTGTTGATGGACTTCTCCATCGCCGTCCGCAGCGCGTACGGACCGATCTCGTCCTCGGTCTCGTTCTTCGCCGTCTCGAGCTTCCCGTTCTTGGGGACGTTCACGTACTGCGACCCGTCGCACCGCGGGATTCCGCTCGGGTAGTCCATCTTGTTCGGCGACCCGTACACCTGCGTCGGCGGCGTGCCCCGCTCCAGGGCGGCCGCCGCGATGAACGGCTTGAAGGTCGAGCCGACCTGGAAGCCGAAGTTCGAGCCGCCCATCCGCTTGTCCACGGAGTAGTTGATCTGCGTCTCGTTCTTCCCGAAGCCGTAGGGCTTGGACTGACCCATCGCCAGCACCCGGCCGGTGCCCGGCTGGACCATGGTCACGGCCGTCGCGACCGAGTCCTCCTGGTAGACGTGGTCCTTGATCGACTCGTTCGCGGCGTCCTGCGACTGCGGGTCCAGGGTCGTCCGTACGGTCAGACCACCCTGGTTCCAGACCTTCGCCCGCTCCTCGCGCGTCTTGCCGAAGACGGTGTCGGTCAGGAAGGAGTTGCGGACGTAGTCGCAGAAGAAGCCGGCGCCCTTGACGGCCGTGATGCAGCCGTTCTTCGGCTTGGTCACCTTCAGCGTGACCGGCTTGGCCTTCGCCGCGTCCGCCTCCGCCTGCGAGACGTCCTTCACGTCGGCCATCCGCTGGAGGACGACGTTGCGGCGCTTCATCGCCTCCTGCGCGTCGTTCACCGGGTCGTACCGGCTCGGCGACTGCACGACGCCCGCCAGCAGCGCGGACTCCTCCAGGGTGAGGTCCTTGGCCGGCTTGCTGAAGTAGCGCTGGGCCGCGGATTCGATTCCGTAGGCCTGCTGACCGAAGTACGTGATGTTGAGGTAGTTCTCGAGGATCTTCTTCTTCCCGAGCTCTTCCTCGACCTGGATGGAGTACTTCAGCTCGCGGATCTTGCGCCCGAGGCTCTTCTCCTGGGCCTCGCGCACCTTCGTCTCGTCGTCGCCGGCCTCTTCGACGAACACGTTCTTCACGTACTGCTGGGTGAGGGTGGAGGCGCCCTGGGCCGCGCCGCCCTCCTGCGCGTTGCGGTTGACCGCGCGCAGGATGCCCTTGAGGTCGACGGCGCCGTGCTCGTAGAAACGCGAGTCCTCGATGGCGACGATTGCCTTCTGCATGTACGGGGAGATGGCCGTGAGGGGGACCACCTGCCGGTCGCGCGAATAGACCGTGGCGATCAAGCCACCTTCGGAGTCCAGAATCGTGGTCCGCTGGCTCAGCGGCGGAGTCTTGAGATTGGCCGGGATCTCATCGAATCCCTCGACCGTGCCCTTGGCCGCGAGCCCCAGGGCGCCTGCCGCCGGGATCGCCATGCCGGCCAGCACAACTCCGGAGAGAACGGACACACCGAGGAACTTGGCGGCCTGCTGGCTCCCCGTGAGCCCGCCGCCCGAGCGCTTCTTTCCCATGGAGGGCAGCCTACGTTCTCATTCACCGGACACACGCGAATGCCTTGGCCTAAGCTGTCCCCAACTGTCACAGCAGTGCGGTGCGACATCAACCCCTCGGCTTGATTTTCACCCTTCCCGAATGGGGTGGACTCATGTCCGAATCCCGCCTGCTGTGCTGATGATGCCCCGCCGATTTCACCCGAATCGCCGGAATGGTCTGGCATGTCGTCGGATCACTCCGTCGGGTGATCTGCCGCTTACCCATAGTCCGTTCGGACCATTCAAGATTGGGCCCGTCGGGGGTGTTGCACTGTGCCCGCCTTCCGTAACGTCCTCAACTGGCAGCGGTGAATATGCCGCTACCGCCGTGGGGGAGCCTCGATTCGGGAGAGGACGGCGCCGGGATGGGCTGGGTAACCGACTGGAGTGCGCAGGCAGCCTGCCGCACTACCGATCCGGATGAACTGTTCGTTCAAGGAGCGGCACAGAACAGGGCCAAGGCGGTGTGCACCGGATGCCCGGTGCGGACCGAATGCCTGGCCGACGCGCTCGACAACCGTGTCGAGTTCGGAGTATGGGGCGGAATGACCGAGCGGGAACGACGTGCGCTGCTGCGCCGGCGTCCCACCGTCACCTCGTGGCGACGGCTGCTCGAAACCGCCCGCACGGAGTACGAGCGCAGTACGGGCATCCTCACCATGGATGACGACGCGGAGATCGACGTTCCGTACGAGACGTACGCGGCAGCCGGGTAGATCACCCGGGCGCCACGCCGCGCCACATCACGTCACGTCGTATGAACGCCTACGCTCCGGCCGGAACCCCGGCCGCGAGTCGCTCTCCGATGGCCCGCAGCCCGGCGAGGTCGTGCACATCGCCGGGCAGGGCGGCCACTTCGGCCACCGCCACTTCGGGGTGCAGCGAGGTGAAGCGGTCGCGTGTGCGCCGCTCACGCGCGATCACCTGCATGCGCTCGGCGTGCAGGCGCAGCAGCCCCGCCGTGATCGCGTCGACCTCCGTGGTGTCGCCGGTCTCGTCGTTGTTGCCGTTGCCGTTGCCGTCGGCTTCACGAAGTCCAGCCTTCCCGGACTCCTGATCGACAATGCCGGCCTCTTCAAGATTCTCTGCGGCGGCCAACGCCCGTTCGGCGGAAAGCCGGTCGGCGCCGCTGCCGTGCACCCGGTTCAGCACCAGCCCGGCCAGCGGCATGCTCTCCGCCGCCAGCCGCTCCACGAAGTACGCCGCCTCGCGCAGCGCGTCCGGCTCGGGCGCCGCGACCACGAGGAAGGCCGTACCGGGTGCTTGGAGCAGCCGGAAGGTGGCGTCCGCCCGCGTGCGGAACCCGCCGAACATCGTGTCCATCGCCGCCACGAAGGTCTGCACGTCCTTCAGCAGCGAGGCGCCCATCAGCTTGCTCAGCGTGCCGGTCATCATCGACATGCCGACATTGAGGAACTTCATCCCCGCCCGGCCGCCCACCTTCGCCGGCGCCATCAGCACCCGGATGAACTTCCCGTCCAGGAAGGATCCGAGGCGCTTCGGCGCGTCCAGGAAGTCCAGCGCCGACCGGCTCGGCGGGGTGTCCACGATGATCAGGTCCCAGTCGTCCCGGGCCCGCAGCTGCCCCAGCTTCTCCATCGCCATGTACTCCTGCGTGCCCGCGAAGCCGGCCGACAGCGACTGGTAGAAGGGGTTGGCGAGGATGGCCTGGGCCCGCTCGGCGTCCGCGTGCGCCTCGACGATCTCGTCGAAGGTCCGCTTCATGTCCAGCATCATGGCGTGCAGTTCGCCGCCGTCCGCCCCCACGCCCGCCACCTTGCGCGGGGTGTTGTCCAGCGAGTCGATCCCCATCGACTGCGCGAGCCGCCGCGCCGGGTCGATGGTGAGCACGACCGCCTTCCGCCCACGTCCGGCCGCCCGTACGCCGAGCGCCGCGGCCGTGGTGGTCTTGCCGACGCCGCCCGCGCCGCAGCACACGATGATCCGGGTCTCCGGATCGTCCAGCAGCGCGTCGACCGCCAGCCGCGGCGGCGTGTCCAGTCCCACGGAGTCCGGTCCCACGGTGTCCACCCCCTCGCTCATTCGGCCACCGACTGCTTCCGCAGTTCCTTGGCCAGCTGGTAGAGCCCGCCCAGATCCATCCCCGCGCCGAGCAGGGGAAGTTCGTACGTCGGCACGTCCAGCCCGGCCAGTACGGTGCGCTGCGCGCGCTCCAGCTCCACCCGGCTCGCGTGCTCGGCGGCCTGCGTGAGCAGCGGGTCCACCAGCCGCTCGGCCAGTCCGCCGCGGCGCGCGCCGCCGAGGCCCGCGCGGGACAGCGCCTTGGCCACCTCGGCGCGGTGGTCGCCGGCGGCGGTGCGCAGGGTGTCCTCGTCCAGGTGGTGCGGCCGCACCATGTTGACGACGACCCGGCCCACGGGCAGCCCGGCCTCCCGGAGCTCGGCGATGCCGTCCGCGGTCTCCTGGACGGGCATCTCCTCCAGGAGGGTGACCAGGTGGACGGCCGTCTCGGGGGACTTCAGCACCTTCATGACGGCCTGGGCCTGGTTGTGGATCGGCCCGAACCGGGCCAGGCCCGCGACCTCGTCGTTGACGTTCAGGAACCGGGTGATCCGCCCGGTTGGCGGCGCGTCCATGATCACGTGGTCGTAGACGTACCGGCCGGCCTTGTCCTTGCGCCGCACCGCCTCACAGGCCTTGCCGGTCAGCAGCACGTCACGCAGCCCGGGGGCGATGGTGGTGGCGAAGTCGATGGCGCCGAGCTTCTTGAGGGCGCGGCCGGCCGAGCCGAGCTTGTAGAACATCTGCAGGTAGTCCAGCAGTGCCCGCTCGGCGTCGATGGCGAGCGCGAAGACCTCACCGCTCCCGCCGGGCGCGACGGCGATCTTCCGCTCCTCGTACGGGAGCGCCTCGGCGCCGAAGAGCTGCGCGAGCCCCTGCCTGCCCTCGACCTCCACCAGAAGAGTCCGCTTGCCCTCGCGTGCGAGGGCAAGCGCGAGTGCCGCGGCGACCGTGGTCTTGCCGGTGCCGCCCTTGCCGCTGACCACCTGGAGCCTGCTCACAGCGTCCGAGCCTAATTCCTTCGCTCCGCACGGCAGGCACTACCCTCGCTCCCATGACCAAGAAGTTCGAATACGCGACGGTTCCGCTGCTCGTGCACGCGACCAAGCAGATCCTGGACACCTGGGGCGAGGACGGCTGGGAGCTCGTCCAGGTCGTGCCCGGGCCGAACAACCCCGAGCAGCTCGTGGCCTACCTGAAGCGGGAGAAGGCATGAGCGGCGTCGTCGAAGCGAAGCTGGCCGAGCTCGGCCTGACCCTCCCCGAGGTCGTCCCGCCGCTGGCGGCGTACCAGCCGGCGGTCCGGTCGGGCGCGTACGTCTTCACCGCGGGCCAGCTCCCGATGGTCAAGGGCAGCATGCCGCTGACCGGCAAGGTCGGCGCCGAGGTCTCGGCTGAGCAGGCCAAGGAGATGGCCGCGACCTGCGCGCTGAACGCCCTGGCCGCCGTCAAGTCGGTCATCGGCGACCTCGACAAGATCGCGCGTGTCGTGAAGGTCGTCGGCTTCATCGCCTCGGCCCCGGACTTCACGGGTCAGCCGGGCGTGCTGAACGGTGCGAGCGAGCTCCTGGGCGCCGTCCTCGGCGACAAGGGCGTCCACGCCCGCAGCGCGGTCGGCGTGGCGGTCCTCCCGCTGGACGCCCCGGTCGAGGTCGAGATCCAGGTCGAGATCCAGGTCGAGATCGCCTCTTCCTGACGCGTCACCCGTACGCACCGGCCCCCCGAGCCACCCGCTCGGGGGGCTGAGCATTGCCCGCTCGTGGGCCGGGGCCTCTCGAACATCGGCCCGGATCCCCGTAGCATCCCGCCATGCCGAATGGTCAGTACGGTCAGCAGCAGCCCCCCGCCGGAGGCCAGTGGTACCCGCCCGAGTGGCCCGACCGCATCCGCGCGCTCGCGGACGGCTCGCTCACCCCGGTGGAACCGAAGCGCGCCGCCACCGTGATGCTGCTGCGCGACACCCCCGCCGGGCCCGCCGTCCACATGCTGCGCCGACGGGCCTCCATGGCCTTCGCCGGAGGCGCGTACGCCTATCCGGGCGGCGGCGTGGACCCGCGCGACGCGGAACACCAGGTCGGCTGGGCAGGGCCCTCCCGGCAGGACTGGGCCGCACGCCTCGGCACCGATCCGGCCGCCGCCCAGGCCATCGTGTGCGGCGCGGTACGGGAGACCTTCGAGGAGGCGGGCGTCCTGCTCGCCGGGGAGACCGAGGACACCGTCGTCGGCGACACCACCGGCGACGCCTGGGAGGCCGACCGGCAGGCCCTCGTCGCCCGGGAGCTGTCCTTCGCGGAGTTCCTCGACCGCCGCGGCCTGCGGCTGCGCTCCGACCTGCTCGGGGCGTGGGCCCGCTGGATCACCCCGGAGTTCGAGCCGCGCCGCTACGACACCTGGTTCTTCGTCGCCGCCCTCCCCGAGGGGCAGCGCACCCGCAACGCCTCCACCGAGGCCGACCGGACCGTGTGGATCCGCCCCGCGGACGCGGCCGACGGGTACGACAAGGGCGAGCTGCTGATGATGCCGCCCACCATCTCCACGCTGCGCTCCCTGGAGCCGTACGGGAGCGCCGCCGACGCTCTCGCCGCGGCCGGTGCGCAGGACCTCACCCCGGTGCTGGCGCAGGCCGCGCTGGAAGACGGCGTGCTCGTGCTGAGCTGGCCCGGACACGACGAGTTCACCAAGCGAGTGCGCCTCGGAGGCCCCGCATGACCGATGCCGCCGCCCTGCCGGGACAGCCCCGCGGAGTCGTCACCTCCGGGCCCGCGACCGCCCGCGCGGTCAACGTCCTGGCCCCCAACGCCTCCGCGATGACCCTGGACGGCACCAACACCTGGCTCGTCTCCGAGCCCGGTTCGGAGCTGGCCGTCGTCATCGACCCCGGCCCGCAGGACGAGGGGCACCTGCGCGCGGTCATCGCCGCCGCCGAGCAGGCCGGCAAGCGGATCGCCCTCACCCTGCTCACCCACGGCCACCCCGACCACGCCGAGGGCGCCGGCCGCTTCGCCGAGCTCACCGGCACCAAGGTCCGCGCCCTGGACCCGGCCCTGCGCCTCGGCGACGAGGGCCTGGCCGCCGGGGACGTGATCCGGACGGGCGGGCTGGAGCTGCGCGTGGTCCCGACCCCGGGCCACACCGGCGACTCCCTGTGCTTCCACCTGCCCGCCGACCGGGCCGTGCTGACCGGGGACACGATCCTCGGCCGCGGCACCACCGTCGTCGCGCACCCCGACGGCCGCCTGGGCGACTACCTGGACTCCCTGCGCCGCCTGCGCTCTCTCACCGTCGACGACGGGGTGCACACCGTCCTGCCGGGTCACGGGCCGGTCCTGGAGGACGCCCAGGGCGTCGTCGAGTACTACCTCGCCCACCGCGCGCACCGCCTCGCCCAGGTCGAGACGGCCGTCGAGAACGGTTTCACCACCCCCGAGGCGGTCGTCGCCCAGGTCTACGCGGACGTGGACCGCTCCCTGTGGCCGGCGGCGGAATGGTCCGTACGGGCGCAGCTGGAGTACCTCCAGGAGCACGGCCTGATCCCGGGCGGACCCGAGTGAGCACGCGGGCCCCGCGTCAGGACCGCGGGGCCTTCGTGCCGTGCCGGGCCGTGTACTCGTCCGCGAGCCACGGCCCGAGGTCCTCGATGTAGGTGTGCAGTACGGCCGGGTCCGCGACGGGTTCCAGGGCCACGGCGGCCGCGGCGCGCATCTGGGCCGCCCGCTGCGGGTAGTACCCGCCGAAGACCTCCGCGGACTCCGCCAGATCGCTGGTCCAGCCGCCCCACCGCGGCATGACCAGGGTGAACCCGGTGCGCACCAGCCGCCGCGAGAAGGCCCGGCTCAGCCTGCGGTACTCCTCCGGGGTCGACGCCTCCCGCACCTTCGCCCGCCAGCCGGGCAGTACGTCGGCCAGGTCGCCGTTGGTCTCGCGGGCGAGCAGTCCGTCCGGGCGGTAGCGGGGCAGGTGCTCGGCCAGGTCCGCGCCGAGCAGCGGGGTGCACAGGCAGGCGAGGAACCAACCCAGGTCGTATCGTTCCTGCTCGCTCAGCAGGGTGTCCTTGCCGTAGAGCAGGATCCCGGCGCCGTCGATCTCCGGGAAGTCCTCGTCGAGCCCGCGGGACAGCACATCGGCGGTGTCCCGGTCCTCGTCCGCGGGCTCGTGGTGCAGGGCGAGGAGCAGGTCGAGGTCGGACTGCCCGGGCCGGGCCGTCCCGCGCGGCAGGGACCCGTACAGGTAGGCGCTGTGCAGCCGCCTCCCGTACGCCTCGGCGATCCGCTCCCGGGCGGCGGCCACGACCCCCCTGAACCCGACCGGCACGCGGCCGAGCGCCCCTTCCCGCTCGATGTACCCGTCCGCGTCCAGCCCTCTGTGCTCCATGCCTCCTACTGTGCCTCTGCCCTGGCCGGGACCGGCTGTCCAAACGCCGGGCTCCCCCGGCAAATCCAGCTGGTCAAACCCAGCCCCGCCGGCGTTCGAGGCTCGGGGGGCAGAGCTCCCGCAACGGCGCCGCACCCGCAAACGCGAAGGGCCCCACCCAACCGGGCGGGACCCCTCGAACAGCGAGGACCAAGCGTCAGCGCGACCGCTTGGCGAGCCGCTCCACATCCAGCAGGATCACGGCTCGCGCCTCCAGGCGGAGCCATCCGCGGCCCGCGAAGTCGGCCAGGGCCTTGTTCACGGTCTCGCGCGAGGCGCCGACGAGCTGCGCCAGCTCCTCCTGCGTGAGGTCGTGCACCACGTGGATGCCCTCCTCCGACTGCACGCCGAACCGGCGCGACAGGTCGAGGAGCGCCCGCGCCACGCGGCCGGGAACGTCGGAGAAGACCAGGTCGGACATCTGGTCATTGGTCTTGCGCAGGCGCCGGGCGACGGCGCGCAGCAGCGCGGTCGCGACCTCGGGCCGGGCGTTCAGCCAGGGCTGGAGGTCGCCGTGCCCGAGACCGAGCAGCTTGACCTCGGTCAGCGCGGTGGCGGTGGCGGTGCGCGGGCCCGGGTCGAAGAGCGACAGCTCGCCGATCAGCTCGCCGGGGCCGAGGACGGCCAGCATGTTCTCGCGACCGTCGGGGGAGGTGCGGTGCAGCTTCACCTTGCCCTCGGTCACGACGTACAGCCGGTCGCCGGGGTCGCCCTCGTGGAACAGGGCGTCACCGCGTGCGAGGGTCACCTCGCCCATGGAGGCGCGGAGCTCCGCGGCCTGCTCGTCATCGAGCGCCGCGAAGAGCGGGGCGCGCCGCAGAACGTCGTCCACGAGTCTCTCTCCTATGTCGACCAGCTCAGGGGGCCCGGAACGGGGTCTCCCATTTTGCCGGACGGCTCAAACAGTGCGATCAATCACTACCAAGGATGCCGGACGTACGCGTGTGCTGTGCGGTGTGAGACCAATCGGGGTGGTGTTACCTGAGGTCCGGGCGGGTGTCAGCGGTCGGCCTTAGGCTGGCCGGGTGTCCAATAAGCCGGTGAGAGCACAGGCCAAGGGGTCCGCCGGAGTGACGGCGCCCCATAATTCAGCCGTGGGCGAACAAGCCCTCGGGGAGGCATCTTCGCAGGCCTTGCCCCCCTCCAAGGGCAAAGCTTCGGCCAAGAAACCGAAGGCTCCGAATCCGGAATCCCATCTGGCCATGGTCCGCAGGGCCCGCCGCATCAACCGGGAGCTGGCCGAGGTCTATCCGTACGCCCATCCGGAGCTCGACTTCCGCAATCCCTTCGAGCTGCTGGTCGCGACGGTGCTGTCGGCGCAGACCACCGACCTGCGGGTGAACCAGACGACCCCGGCCCTCTTCGCCGCCTACCCGACCCCCGAGGACATGGCCGCGGCCGCTCCCGAGGATCTGGAGGAGCTCATCCGGCCGACCGGGTTCTTCCGGGCGAAGGCGAGGTCCCTTCTCGGCCTCTCGCAGGCCCTGCGGGACAACTTCGGCGGGGAGGTGCCGGGCCGGATCGAGGACCTGGTGAACCTGCCCGGGGTGGGCCGCAAGACGGCGAACGTGGTCCTTGGCAATGCGTTCGGGGTCCCCGGGATCACGGTCGACACGCACTTCGGCCGGCTGGTCCGCCGCTGGAAGTGGACCGAGCAGGAGGACCCGGAGAAGGTCGAGGCGGAGATCTGCGCGATCTTCCCGAAGAGCGAGTGGACGATGCTGTCGCACCGGGTCGTCTTCCACGGCCGCCGCATCTGCCACGCGCGCAAGCCGGCCTGCGGGGCCTGCCCGATCGCCCCGCTCTGCCCGGCGTACGGGGAGGGCGAGACGGACCCGGAGAAGGCGAAGAAGCTGCTCAAGTACGAGAAGGGCGGCCAGCCGGGCCAGCGCCTGACCCCGCCCCCGGACTACCCGGGCCTTCCGGCCCCGCCCAGCGGCGGGCAGCCGTAGGAACGAATCAGTACCCGCACCGCGTTTGGCGGTAAGGGAAATCACGGACAGGGGTGCCTATGACGCGCGGTACACGGGACGAGACGGAATCGGCAGCCCGCGAGGGCGACGGCATCGAGGTGTCCGCCGACGGCCTGCCCGCGTGGCTCGACCCCGTCGTCACGGCCGTGCGCACGGTGCGGCCGACTCAGCTGAGCCGGTTCCTGCCCCCCGAGGACGGCCGCGGCCGGCAGTCCGCCGTGCTCATCCTCTTCGGCGAGGGCCCGCGCGGCCCCGAGCTGCTTCTCATGGAGCGCGCCGGCAGCCTGCGCTCCCACCCGGGCCAGCCCTCCTTCCCCGGCGGCGCCCTCGACCCGGAGGACGGCGATCCGCACACCACCGGACCGCTGCGCGCCGCCCTGCGCGAGGCCGAGGAGGAGACCGGGCTCGACCCCTCGGGCGTCCAGCTCTTCGGGGTACTGCCCCGGCTCTACATCCCGGTCAGCGAGTTCGTCGTGACCCCGGTTCTCGGCTGGTGGCGCACCCCGAGCCCGGTGGGCGTCGTGGACCCGGCCGAGACGGCCCGCGTTTTCACGGTTCCCGTGGCGGATCTCACGGACCCCGAGCACCGGGTCACGGCCGTCCACCCGAGTGGCCACCTGGGGCCGGGTTTTACCGTCGAATCGGCTCTGGTCTGGGGTTTCACGGCCGGAGTGATCGACCGGCTACTGCATTTCGCGGGCTGGGAGCGTCCCTGGGACCGCTCGCGGCACGTCCCGCTCGACTGGCGCGCGTGAGACGGTGACCCAGTGAACGTGCTGGACATCCTGTTGTTGCTCGCCGCCGTGTGGTTCGCGATCGTCGGCTACCGCCAGGGGTTCGTCGTCGGCGTCCTGTCGGTGATCGGATTCCTCGGCGGTGGCCTCGTCGCCGTGTCCCTGCTGCCGTTGATCTGGGACCGGGTGACGGACAACGGCACCCAGGTCTCCACCACGGTCGTCGTCATCGCGGTCGTCGTGATCATCGTCTGTGCCTCGGTCGGCCAGGCGCTGACCACCCACCTCGGCAACAAGCTGCGCCGCCACATCACATGGTCACCGGCGCGCGTGATCGACGCGACCGGCGGGGCCCTGGTCAACGTGGTGGCGATGCTGCTGGTGGCATGGCTGATCGGTTCTGCACTGGCCGGAACCTCGCTGCCCACGCTCGGCAAGGAGGTCCGCAACTCCAAGGTGCTCCTGGGAGTGTCGCGGGTGCTGCCCGCGCAGGCGAACACCTGGTTCTCGGACTTCAGTTCCACCCTGGCGCGCAACGGCTTCCCGCAGGTGTTCACCCCGTTCTCGAACGAGCCCATCCCCGAGGTGCAGGCGCCGGACCCGGACCTCGCCACCAGCCCCGTCGCCGAGCAGGCCAAGAACTCGATCGTGAAGGTCGTCGGCACCGCGCCCGGCTGCAGCAAGGTGCTGGAGGGCACGGGCTTCGTCTTCGCGCCCGGCAAGGTGATGACCAACGCCCACGTCGTCGGCGGGGTCGGCGAGCCGACGGTGCAGATCGGCGGCGAGGGCAAGCTCTACGACGGCAAGGTCGTGCTCTACGACTGGGAGCGCGACATCGCCGTCCTGGACGTGCCCAAGCTGAAGGCCCCGGCGCTGGAGTTCACCGACAAGGACGCGGCGAGCGGCAGCGACGCGATCGTCGCCGGCTTCCCGGAGAACGGCTCGTACGACGTGCGCGCCGCCCGCGTCCGCGGCCGGATCAACGCCAACGGTCCGGACATCTACCACCGGGGCACCGTCCGACGGGACGTCTACTCGCTGTTCGCGACGGTCCGCCAGGGCAACTCCGGCGGCCCACTGCTGACTCCCGAAGGCAAGGTGTACGGGGTGGTCTTCGCGAAGTCCCTCGACGACCCGAACACCGGCTACGCGCTGACGGCGGACGAGATCCGCGACGACATCCGGATCGGCAGGACCGCCGTGCAGCGGATCGACAGCCAGGGTTGCGCCCTCTGAGGCTCCCGCGCCGGCATGGGCCCGCGGCCTCCGCGGCGTCTACGTCCGCGGATGCCGCAGCCGTGCCGAGACCCAGCGGGCCCTGCGTCGCAGGATGCGCGGAATCCCGAGTCTGAGGTCGTGGCCGTGTCGGCCGGCCCTCTCGTGGGTGCCCGGCGTAGCTGCCGAGCGGCGTTCGTGCGCGGTGTCACCGTGGTCGTGCGTCCAGCTCATACTCCGAGCTGTGCCCGTGCCCCATGGTCGGTAACCCCGTACGCGGCGGCCAATTGGCCTATGCGCCGGGCAATTGAATGATTGTCACACCGCAGCGGGGTGCGGGTCAGCGGTCCGGCTCGGGGTCCTTCAGCCAGTTCACCAACTCGGTCGAGAAGGCCACCGGGTCCTCCTCGTGCGGGAAGTGCCCGAGACCGTCGAACAGCCGCCACCGGTACGGGGCTTCGACGTACTCCCCGGAGCCGGCCGCACTGCGCGTCCGCATCACCGGGTCGAGCGAGCCGTGCAGATGCAGCGTAGGCACCCGCACCGGCCGCTTCATCCGCCGGTTGAACTGGAGTCCGTCGGGCCGCGCCATCGACCGCATCATCCAGCGGTACGGCTCGATCGAGCAGTGCGCGGTGGAGGGGATGCACATCGCCCGCTGGTACACGGCGAGATCCGCGTCCTCCGGAAGCAGCGGCCCCGACCAGTCCCGGATCAGCTGCCCTACGAGGGCCCCGTCGTCGGCGACGAGCTGCCGCTCGGGGACGAAGGGCCGCTGGAAGCCCCAGATGTGCGAACTGGCCCGGGTCTGCCCGAAGTCCGACAGCATCGCCGAGCGCCAGCGCCGCGGATGCGGCATGGACGAGACGACGAGGCGGCGCACCAGCTTGGGCCGCATCACGGCGGCCGTCCAGGCGAGGTACCCGCCCAGGTCGTGCCCCACGAGGGCGGCGTCCGGCTCGCCGAGGGACCGTACGACCCCGGTGATGTCGAGCGCCAGGTTGGCCGGGTCGTAGCCGCGCGGGGTGCGGTCGCTGCCGCCCACGCCGCGCAGGTCCATGGCGACCGCCCGGTAGCCGGCGTCGGCGAGCGCGGTCAGCTGGTGCCGCCAGGTCCACCAGAACTGCGGGAAGCCGTGCAGCAGCAGTACCAGCGGCCCGTCGCCGAGCTCGGCGACGTGGAAGCGGGCGCCGTTGGCGGCGACGTCCCGGTGGATCACCGTCCTGCCGGGCACGTCGAGCCGTACCGCCGTGGCGGCGGTGGGCGGAGTGCTGGAGTCCGGCGAGGGCGCTGTCATGAGGACGAGCGTGCCACACCCACGGCGTTGTCACTCAACGGCCGCGCGTGCGGCTTGACGGTTCCGACGAGCGAGGCGGTCTGCTTGACGGACTCGATGGTCTTCACCGGCGGCTTGACCTTCTTGAACTTGACCACGGCGAGCAGCCCGATCAGGCCCGCGAGCAGCCAGAACGCACCGCCGACGATGAGGAAGGACCAGGCGAGGCCGAGCCCGAGGTTATGGATCCCGTACGCCGCGGCGAAACTCAGTACGGGGAGGGAGAAGAGCACGAGGACGCCCGCGACGATCGCGGCGCCGCTGCCGATGCCCGCGCGCTTGACGTCCTGCTTGATCTCCACCTTGGCGAGGGCGATCTCGTCGTGCACCAGGGCGGACATCTCGGCGGTTGCCGAGGCGACCAGCTGGCCGAGTGTGCGCTCGGCTCCTTGCACCCCTTGGTCCACTGCGCTCATCGCTCTCTCCCTCTGTCGTCTGCTGCCGGCGGCTGTCCTCCGTCGTCAGTCAGATCATGCCGGACGGTCGCCCTCGGCGCTGGACCCGGCCGCCGCTTCGGCCCGCCCGGCGGCCGCCGCCTCGGCCCTGCGGCGGTGCTCGGCGGCCTTGTTCTCGTAGATCTTCGCCATCCGCAGGTGGTACTCCGGGTTGTGCTCCTCGTAGATGTCCGGGATGCCGTCGCGGTCGTCGTCGCGCTCCTCGTCCTCGGTGAGCGCCCTGTACCTGCGGTCGCGGAGCTTGAGCAGGACGCACGCGACGACCGCGGCGATGAGCGAGCCGATCAGGACGGCCGCCTTGACCTCGTCGGTGAGGATCTCGTCGCCGGCGAAGGCGAGCTCGCCGATCAGCAGCGAGACGGTGAAGCCGATGCCGGCGAGCGAAGCCACGGCGAGTACGTCGGGCCAGGCCAGGTCCTCGTTCAGCTCGGCCTTGGTGAAGCGTGCGGCCAGCCAGGTGCCGCCGAAGATGCCCACGGTCTTGCCGACGACCAGACCGAGGACGACACCGAGGGTCTCGGGCCGGCCGAACACCTGGCCGATGGACTCGTCGGAGAGGGAGACACCGGCGGAGAACAGCGCGAAGAGGGGGACGGCGAGACCGGCGGAGACGGGCCGGATCAGGTGCTCGATGTGCTCGCCGGGGGAGTGCTGCTCGCCGTCCTTGCGGGTGCAGCGGAGCATCAGGCCCATGGCGACACCGGCGATGGTGGCGTGGATGCCGCTGTTGTACATCAGGCCCCAGATGACCAGGGCGAGCGGGACGTACACGTACCAGCCGCGGACGTTCTTGCGGAGCAGGAACCAGAAGAGAGCCAGGCCCAAGACCGCGCCGCCGAGCGCCAGGAAGTCGATCTCGTTGGTGAAGAACACCGCGATGATCAGGATGGCGAAGAGGTCGTCGACGACGGCGAGGGTCAGCAGGAAGGCGCGCAGGGCGGAGGGCAGTGAGGTGCCGATGACCGCGAGGACCGCGAGCGCGAAGGCGATGTCGGTCGCCGTCGGGACCGCCCAGCCGTTCATCGAGCCGTCGCCGAGCGTGTTGACCAGCGCGTAGACCAGGGCCGGGACGGCCATGCCGCATATTGCGGCGATGACCGGGAGGGCGGCCGCCTTGGGGTCGCGCAGGTCGCCCGCGACGAGCTCGCGCTTGAGTTCGATGCCGGCGACGAAGAAGAAGATCGCGAGGAGGCCGTCGGCGGCCCAGTGCTGGATCGACAGGTCCAGGCCGAGGGCGGCCGGGCCGATGTGGAAGTCCCGGACGGTGTCGTAGCTGTTCGTCAGGGCGGGCGTGTTGGCCCAGATCAGGGCGGCGATCGCGGCCACGAGCAGCAGCACGCCGCCGACGGTCTCGGCGCGCAGGGCGTCGGCGACGAAGCGGCGCTCGGGCAGCGAGAGCCGGCCGAGCAGCTTGCGGCTGGGGGTGGGCGTGGCCACGGTGGGACACCTCCGGGTGGTCGACGGCATGACAAACGCTGTTGCCGACCAGACTTCCCGGCGCACCCTGTGGTTTTTACGTTTTCAATATTTTACAGGGTGTACGCGAGGGTGTATCCGGCGATCATCACCTTATGTGCGAAAGGGGCATCCGGCGCGGCGCGCCGGATGCCCCTTTCGTCGTGTCTCAGTCCTCGCTGGCAGCGCTCGGCAGCTTGCTCTGGATCAGGTCCATGACCGAGGAGTCCGCGAGCGTGGTCACGTCGCCGACCGCGCGGTTCTCCGCCACGTCGCGCAGCAGACGGCGCATGATCTTGCCCGAGCGGGTCTTCGGCAGCTCCTGGACCGGCAGGATCCGCTTCGGCTTGGCGATCGGGCCGAGCGTGGCGCCGACGTGGTTGCGCAGTTCCGCGACCAGGTTGTCGGTCTCGGAGGCGCTGCCGCGCAGGATGACGAAGGCCACGATGGCCTGGCCGGTGGTCTCGTCGTTGGCGCCGACCACGGCCGCCTCGGCGACCGAGGGGTGCGAGACGAGCGCCGACTCGACCTCGGTGGTGGAGATGTTGTGGCCGGAGACCAGCATCACGTCATCCACCCGGCCGAGCAGCCAGATGTCGCCGTCGTCGTCCTTCTTGGCGCCGTCGCCCGCGAAGTACTTGCCCTCGAAGCGCGACCAGTAGGTGTCGATGAACCGCTGGTCGTCACCCCAGATGGTGCGCAGCATCGACGGCCACGGCTCGGTGAGGACCAGGTAGCCGCCCCCGCCGTTGGGGACCTCGTGCGCCTCGTCGTCCACGACGGTGGCGGAGATCCCGGGCAGGGCCCGCTGCGCGGAGCCCGGCTTGGTGTGGGTGACGCCCGGCAGCGGGGAGATCATCATCGCGCCGGTCTCGGTCTGCCACCAGGTGTCCACGATCGGGCAGCGGTCGCCGCCGATGTGCTTGCGGTACCAGATCCAGGCCTCGGGGTTGATCGGCTCGCCGACCGAGCCCAGCACGCGCAGGCTCGACAGGTCGAACTTCGCGGGGATGTCGTCGCCCCACTTCATGAACGTGCGGATGGCCGTCGGCGCCGTGTAGAGGATGCTGACGCCGTACTTCTGCACGATCTCCCAGAAGCGGCCCTGGTGCGGGGTGTCCGGGGTGCCCTCGTACATCACCTGGGTGGCGCCGTTCGCGAGCGGCCCGTAGACGATGTACGAGTGCCCGGTCACCCAGCCGATGTCGGCGGTGCACCAGTAGACGTCGGTCTCCGGCTTCAGGTCGAAGACCGCGTGGTGGGTGTACGCGGCCTGCGTGAGGTAGCCGCCCGAGGTGTGCAGGATGCCCTTCGGCTTACCCGTGGTCCCCGAGGTGTAGAGGATGAAGAGCGGGTGCTCGGCGTCGAAGGCCTGCGGGGTGTGCGCGGTGGACTGGCGGCCGACGACCTCGTGCCACCAGACGTCGCGGCCCTCGGTGAAGGCGGTGTCCTGACCGGTGCGCCGCACCACGAGCACGTTCTTGACCTGCGGGCACTTGCCGACGGCCTCGTCGATGGCGGGCTTCAGCGCGGTGGGCTTGCCGCGGCGGTAGCCGCCGTCGGCGGTGATGACCAGCTTCGCGTCGGCGTCCTGGATGCGGGAGGCGACGGCGTCGGCGGAGAAGCCGCCGAAGACCACGGAGTGGGCGGCGCCGACGCGGGCGCACGCGAGCATCGCGACGACCGCCTCGGGGATCATCGGCAGGTAGACGGCGACGCGGTCGCCGGCCTGCACGCCGAGCTCGGTCAGGGCGTTGGCGGCCCTGGAGACCTCGTCCTTGAGCTCGGCGTAGGTGATCGCGCGGCTGTCGCCGGGCTCGCCCTCGAAGTGGATGGCGACGCGGTCGCCGTTGCCGGCCTCGACGTGGCGGTCCACGCAGTTGTAGGCGACGTTCAGCTTGCCGTCCGCGAACCACTTCGCGAAGGGCGGATTCGTCCAGTCGAGTGTCTCGGTCGGCTCCGTGGCCCAGGTCAGCCGCCGGGCCTGCTCGGCCCAGAAGCCCAGCCGGTCCGCGTCGGCCTGTGTGTACGCAGCCTCTGTCACGTTGGCGGCGGCGGCCAGATCGGCGGGCGGTGCGAACCGCCGCTCCTCCTTGAGCAGATTGGCCAGGCTTTCATTGCTCACGACATCTCCCTTTCCCAGGGTGTCCGTTGTGTCCCCGGGCATAGCTCATCAGTCAGCGGCCCAGGTGACAAGGGGTAGCCGAGAATTGGTTTAGACCTATAGCACGGCTGGCTCCGGGCGCGAAAGGCCCCTTCCCGCTGCAGGGTGCGGGAAGGGGCCAAAACGATTGCACGGATACGGGAGGCTATCGGTTCAGACGCGCTGTGGATCGAGGCGCTCTGTGCGAGGGCTCACGCGGTTCCGACCGCTCCCACGGCGCCGACGGTCCCTACGCCCCCGGCGGCGCCGACGGTGTCGAAGACCCGGCAGTCGAAGTAGTCCTCGCCCTCGGAGAGCAGGTACGCCTGGGCCTCGCCCACGTGGAAGTACATCCCGTGCAGCTCCAGCGTGCCCTCGGCGAGCCGCCTGGCCACGGATTCGTGCGCCCGCAGGTGCTCCAGCTGCTGGACCACATTGGTCAGGCACAGCTGCTCCACGGCGTCCGCCGGGAGCCGCCCCGCGATCCGGGCCCAGGCGTGGTGGCGGCTGGCCATCCGCTCCAGGCTGGGCAGCCCGTGGCGCAGCCAGCGGCGCAGCGGGGTCATCGGGGTTCCGGGCGCGGAGTTGAGCAGGGCCTGCATGGCCCCGCAGCCCGAGTGCCCGCACACCGTGATGCTGTCCACCTTGAGTACGTCCACCGCGTACTCGATGGCCGCTGCGACCGAGTCGTCGGTGGACTCGGCGCCCGGCAGGGGGACCAGGTTTCCGACGTTGCGGACGGTGAACAGGTCGCCCGGCCCGCTGGCCGTGATCATGCTGGTCACCAGGCGGGAGTCGGCGCAGGTGAGGAAGAGCTGGGAGGGCCGCTGCCCCTCGCGGGCCAGCCGGGCCAGCTCGTCCCGCACGTGGGGCGCGGTGTCGCGCTGGAAGGCGCTGATCCCGTTGGCCAGTTGACCGGCCCCGCGCCGTCGGGCGGTGGGCTCGGGGCCCCCTGTGCCGGCCCCGGTGGTCGGCGTGGCCCCGGTGGCCGCCGTCGGTGCCGGGGCCCCCGCGTCGGCCGCCGTGTCCGCGACCGTGTCCGTACGGGAGCGCGTGGCGCGGTGGGCGCAGTGGTTCTGCCAGGGAGTCCAGGGGCGGCAGCACTGGTGCCCATCGCGGGCGGAGCCACGCCCGATCAGGTCGGTGCGCTGGGCCCCCTCGGTGCGACGGCCGGTGACGTCCACCGATCCCCCGTGTGCGAGGTGGGAGACCTGCCAGTCCTGAAGCGTCTCGTAGGCCGCGTGGTCCATGAACGAGCCGTCCAGCTCGATCACGGCCTTCCCGTCGTGCGGGATCTGGTTCAGCACCCGGCTCAGCCGGGGCACGGCGAGGAAGGTCAACTGCCCGCGCGCCCAGACCCGGTGGACACCGCCGTCGAGCCGCTCCAGCGTGATCCGGGTCCGGGCCAGCCGGTGCAGGGCGAGCGCGACCGCCACCGCGATGCCGATGGCGACACCCTCCAGGACTCCGCCGAGGATCACACCCAGGATCGTCGTCCCGTAGACCAGGACTTCTCGGTGCCGGGTGACACTGCGCAGGTGCGTGGCGCTCACCATCTGCACCCCGACCGCCATCACGAGCGCGGCCAGCGCGGCGAGCGGGATCAGGTCGAAGACGGGGACGAGCAGCCCGGTCGCGAGCAGTACCCACAGGCCGTGGAGCATGACCGACCGTCGGCTGATCGCGCCGGACTTGACGTTCGCCACGGTGCGGACGGCTCCGCCCGCCACGGGCAGTCCGCCCAGGGCGCCGGAGACGATGTTCGCCGCGCCCTGGCCCCGCAGTTCCCGGTCGAGGTCGGCGCGCGGCGGGCGGTTGCCCGTACCGCGCTCGGAGGCGATCAGCTTGTCGGTCGCGACCGCGGAGAGCAGGGACTCCACACTGCCGACCAGGGTGATGGTCAGTACGGCGGCGATGATGCCGAGGACCGGGCCCTCGGGCAGTTCGGGCAGGGCGTGGCTGCGCCAGGACGGCAGGTCCACCCGGGGCAGGCTGAGCCCGGCCAGGGCGGCGAAGGCGGTGGCGGTCCCGACGGCGGCGAGGGCCGCGGGCACCTTGCGCAGGGCGCGGCCCGTCCGCCCGGGCAGCCTCGGCCAGCCGAACAGGACCAGCAGCGTCAGCGCGCTGATGCCCAGCGCGACGGGGTGCAGATCGGCCAACTGCGCGGGCAGCCCGAGGACGTTGGCGACGGCCGAGCTCTGCGGGGTGCCGCCGAGCACGATGTGCAGCTGGGCCAGCGCGATGGTCACGCCGACGCCGGCGAGCATGCCGTGCACGATGGCCGGGCTGACCATGAGGGCCGACCTCGCCGTGCGCAGCAGCGCGAGACCGAGCTGGCAGAAGCCGGCGAGCACCGTGATGGCGCAGGTGGTGCGCCACCCGTAGTGCTGGATCAACTCGGCCGTGACGACGGTGAGTCCGGCCGAGGGCCCGCTCACCAGGAGCGGTGTGCCGCCGAGCCGCCCGGCGACGATCCCGCCGACCGCCGCGGCGACCAGGCCGGCCTGGAGCGGAGCTCCGGTGGCCAGCGCGATGCCGAGCGAGAACGGCAGGGCGATCAGGAAGACGGCGAGGGAGGCCGAGAGGTCCTGGGGCAGGTCCTGGCGCCGACGCTCGCGGGGGGTGGCGCGGTCGCCCTCCCGGGTTTCGTCGTTCGTGGGGGTGGGGTGGCTGGCTGTCATAGGTCCCGTCTCCTCGGGGGAGGGGTGAAGCGGCGGGAGTCTCAACACTCGGTAAATGGATGGTAATGGAGAGTAAAGAGGAGTGGTGGGTAATACGAGCAAATGGCCTAGGAATTAGCACTCAAGGGTGATTAAGCATTTTGTCCGGCTTGTCACATCTTCTTCACGGTGAACCCCATGGGACGTTGCGGCGCGGAAGCCCTGAAACGGAACTGCGAGGGAGAGGTGGGGCGGATGAGCGCCGCCACGAAGAAGATCGCCGGCGGCGTGGTCGCCACGGCGCTGGTCCTGGGAGTCGCCGGGTGCAGCTCCTCGGAGCCCGCCAAGTCCCCGGCTTCCGGGGCCCAGAGCGCCCGGAAGGGCGCCAACGCCCCCGAAGCCCCCGGCAGTGTCAACCGGCTCATCGGCGACGGCTCTACCGCGTACACCGGCGCGCAGCCCCACGTACGGAAGGCGGAGAGACTGAAGCCCGGTGAGAAGCCACCGCAGTTCGTGGTGTTCTCGTGGGACGGGGCCGGCGAGGACAGCCAGAAGCTCTTCTCGCACTTCCGCGAGGTGGGCAAGCAGTACAACGCCCGGATGACGTACTTCCTCAGCGGCGTCTACATGCTCCCGGAGGAGAAGAGTTCCCTCTACACCGCCCCGCAGCACTCACCGGGCCGCTCCGACATCGGTTTCGGCGATCTCCAGGGCATCAAGGACACCGCCACCCAGGTCCGCGCGGCCTGGCTGGAGGGCAACGAGATCGGCACCCACTTCAACGGCCACTTCTGCGGTCCCGACGGCGGCGTCGGCACCTGGTCGGTCGAGGAGTGGAAGAGCGAGATCAACCAGGCCAAGTCCTTCGTCAAGAACTGGAAGACGAACGCGGGCCTGAAGGACATGCCGGCGCTCCCCTTCGACTACGACAAGGAGCTGATCGGCGCCCGCACGCCCTGCCTGGAGGGCCAGAAGAACTTCATGCTGGCGGCCAAGGACATGGGCTTCCGCTACGACTCCAGCGGCATCAGCAAGCAGATCTGGCCCAAGAAGACGGACGGGCTCTGGGACCTGCCGCTGCAGCTGGTGCCCCTGCCGGACCGCGGCTTCGACACCCTGAGCATGGACTACAACTACATGGTCAACCAGTCCGGGACGACCTCGCAGGGCGATCCGTCGCAGCACCGGTACTGGGGCGACCAGATGCGCGACGGCCTGCGGCAGGCCTTCGACCGGGCCTACCAGGGCAACCGCGCGCCGCTGATCATCGGCAACCACTTCGAGTCCTGGAACGGCGGCACCTACATGCGCGCCGTCGAGGAGTCCATCAAGGGGATGTGCACCCAGAAGGAGGTCCGGTGCGTGCCGTTCCGCGAGCTGGCGGACTGGCTGGACGCCCAGGACCCGAAGACCCTGGAGTGGATGCGCACCCTCGACGTCGGCGAGGCGCCGAAGCAGGGATGGACGAAGTTCCTGACCGCGGGGCCGCCGCCCGCGCCGCCGGCGGCCCCCGCCGAGGTCAAGCCGGCTGCGGAGCCGGCTGATGGGGCTGCGGACGAGGGCTGACGAGGGCCTCGACCCCACCGATCGCCTCGACGCCTCCGCTTGTCTCGGCCCCTTCGCGCAGGACGAAATCGGGGTCGACCTGGTCCGCCAGGTCGACCCCGGTCTTGGCGTTGCCCCAGCTCTCCGCGTTCTTGAGGTGGAAGCGCACCATCTGCTCGGTGTACCGCTCCCAGTCGCGGTGCGCGTACGAGTCGTCGGCCGCGTCCTGGAGGGACTGGAGGGCGAGCCGGTTGGTCGCCTCCAGCAGCTCGAAGGAGGCCGGCCGGCCCTTCTCCATCGCCCGCACCCAATCGGAGTGCCCGACGGTGACCAGCAGGTCCTCGCCCACCTCGTCCTGGAGGAACTCGATGTCGTCCGGCCCCTGCACCTTGTTCCCGATGACCTTGAGCGAGACCCCGAAGTCCCGCGCGTACTCCTTGTACTGGCGGTAGACGGAGACGCTCTTGCGGGTCGGCTCGGCGACCAGGAAGGTCACGTCGAAGCGGGTGAACATGCCGGAGGCGAAGGAGTCCGAGCCGGCGGTCATGTCGACGACGACGTACTCGTCCGGGCCGTCGACCAGGTGGTTGAGGCAGAGCTCGACCGCCCCGACCTTCGAGTGGTAGCAGGCCACGCCCAGATCGGCCTCGGTGAACGGCCCGGTGGCCATGAGCCGTACGGGCTCCCCGTCGAGCAGGAGCGTGCGCGCGCAGGCCTCGTACACCGGGTTGTCCTCGGTGACGCGCAGCAGGCGCGAGCCCCTGCCGGGCGGGGTGGTCTTGATCATCGTGTCGGCGGACGCGATGCGCGGGTTGGAGCCCCGCAGGTACTCCTTGATCAGGGGCAGGTGCGCACCCAGGGCGGGCAGTGCGGCGGCCTCGTCCTCGCCGAGTCCGAGCGCGGCGCCCAGGTGCTGGTTGATGTCGGCGTCCACCGCGACGACGGGGGCTTCATTGGCGGCGAGGTGGCGGATGAAGAGGGAGGACAGCGTGGTCTTGCCGCTGCCGCCCTTTCCCACGAAAGCGATCTTCATGTTCACCAAGCGTAGTGGAGTGATCGCGGGGAGTTGTCAAGGTGAGTGAAGAAGACCACTCCAAGGAGGGGTCGGTGCTATGGGTGTGCAGTGCGTAGGCTCCCTACTTATGAGTAGCGCTTCTGACCCGTTGGCCGCCCTGGCCGGGCTGCCGGGTGTCGCCGAGTCCGTGGATTCCGTACGCAAGGCCGTGGACCGGGTCTACGGACACCGGGTGATGCGGCGCCGCAGTGGCGAGATCGCCTCGGAGGCCGCACTGCGCGGCGCGCGCGGGAGCGCGGCGCTGTCCGGTGCGGACTGGGCGCTGGAGGAGGTGCGCCGCCGGACCGACTTCGGGTCGGAGCCCGAGGCGCTGACGATGGGCGCGGCGCTCCGCCTCACCGCGGAGGCCGGGCAGCTGCTGAGCATCTGGCGCCAGTCGCCGCTGCGGGTCCTGGCGCGGCTCCACCTGGTGGCGTCGGGGTCGACGTCGGCCGGTGACGTGGTGGGCCGGCCGCGGCTGGTGGGCGAGCCGGTGGACGAGCCGCTGGTGGAGCTGGAGCTGCCGAGCGCGGAGGAGGTCGCCGGGCGACTGGACGGGCTCTCCCGCCTGATCATCGCGGGCGGTTCGGCCCCGGCGCTGGTCACGGCCGCGGTGGTGCACGGCGAGCTGCTGGCCCTGCGGCCCTTCGCCACGTACAACGGCCTGGTCGCGCGGACGGCCGAGCGCATCGTCCTGATCAACAGCGGCCTGGACCCGAAGGCGATCTGCCCGGCGGAGGTCGGTCACGCCGAGCTGGGGCGCGAGGCGTACCTGGCCGCATTCGAGGGCTACGTCTCCGGTACGGCGGAGGGGATGGCCGCCTGGATCGCCCACTGTGGGCGGGCGATCGAGCTGGGCGTGCGCGAGTCGACGGCCGTCTGCGAGGCGCTTCAGCGCGGCGCGGCCTGATCCTCCGGCGCTTTTCGCCCGGACATGGGTTGCGGCGACACCGTACTGCTTTGGTGTCGCCGCTGGCATTTACGCCCAGTTACCAAGCGTCCTCGATAGTTGCCCATCAGGTCGGGGACTTTGCCCGTCACCTGGTGCGGCTGGCCCGTAATCGACGGGTCGACGTCGCGTGGGTGCTCGGCGTTCATGCTTCGGTCCGTGGGCCTTACTGCGTTTTAAAGATGATCCTCTCGGATGTTCTTTGGTCTCGCGGGCCGTTGCTTTATTTGTACTCCGCTTGGGAGCCATGCGAAACCCCTGGCTCCACTTTTTACTTTCCAGGACGAGATCGGGCGAACCGGACAGCCCGTATCGCCGCAGGTCAGGACAATCAGGCGGACGCGGCGGCGGCCAGTGCGCTGGCCCGGCGGCGGCTCGCGTACCAGACCAGCCCCGCGGTGGCGGCTGCCGCCCCGACGGCCGCGGCGGCGACCAGGGCCGGGCGTGCGGGCATGGACAGCCCGGGCAGCCGCTGCTTGAGCCGTACCGGCCGGTCGAAGACGAGCACCGGCCATTCCCGGGCCAGGGCCTCGCGCCGCAGTGCCCGGTCGGGATTGACGGCGTGCGGGTGCCCGACCGCCTCCAGCATGGGGATGTCGGTGACCGAGTCGCTGTAGGCGTAGCACCGGGTGAGGTCGTAGCCCTCGGACTCCGCGAGCTCGCGGACGGCCTCCGCCTTGGTGGGTCCGTAGGCGTAGTACTCGATCTCTCCGGTGAAACAGCCGTCCTCGCCGACGACCATGCGCGTGGCGACGACGCGGTCCGCGCCGAGCATCTCCCCGATGGGCTCGACCACTTCCGCGCCCGAGGTCGACACGATCACCACATCGCGGCCGGCCGTGTGGTGGGCCTCGATGAGGGACGCGGCCTCGTCGTAGATGATCGGGTCGATCAGGTCGTGCAGGGTTTCCGCGACGATCTCCCGTACCTGCTGCACGTTCCACCCCTTGCAGAGGGCGGAGAGGTACTCGCGCATCCGTTCCATCTGATCGTGGTCGGCGCCGCCGGCCAGGAAGATGAACTGGGTGTACGCGGTCCGCAACACGGCGCGGCGGTTGATGAGTCCGCCCTGGTAGAAGGACTTGCTGAACGTCAAGGTGCTCGACTTCGCAATGACCGTCTTGTCCAGGTCGAAGAAGGCTGCGGTGCGAGGCGAGGAGTGCGGCAAGGGCTGATTTTCCACGCACCGAGCATATGCGCCCACCATTCGGCGTAAGGTGTGGCGCGTGGGTTTGCCTGAGAAGGCTCTCGGGTACACCATGGAAGTCACGGATCGTTCGCGACCGTGCTAACCCGGTCTGGCTCCTCCCCCCCCGAGTCGGACCGTGGGGACGACCCCCGCTCTCCCCCCCGGCGGGGGTCGTCGCATGTCCGGACGCGGTTCGCGTCCCTGCCTCCGGCCCCAAGTGACCATTCCTCCGGCCCTCCTGTGTCTACGGGGCCTGCGTGGCGAAGGCCCTCACCCTCTCAGACTCGTAACGGTGCGTAGTGGTTCCGCCGCGCTCCGGAACTCACCTGAGTGGGTGAGCGGGTTATTCACAATCGACTTGGCGTCCACAGTTTTCGAGCAAGATCCACTTCTTTTTCCTGATCGCTGCACGGTGATTCCGGCCGCGAAGTCCGCGGTGCTGGATTTCGCAGTGAGAAGGGGGCGGAGATCGTGGTCCGATCGAAGTCGTGTGAAACAGCCGAGTCGGTGGTGGGCGGGGCGGGGCCCGGTGGTGGGCGGCCGCTGATCATCACCGAGGATCCCCTGCTGCTCGACGACCTGCTGCGGCTGTGCGCCGCCGCGGGGGCCGAGCCGCATGTGCACCACGCGGTGCCGGAGCAAAGCGGAACGGGTGACGGGAACACCGAGGGCGTCAGGCGCGTCTGGAGCATGGGATGGGAGTCCGCGCCGCTGGTGCTGGTCGGGGACGACGCGGCCCGGCGGGTGCGCGGGGCGCCGCGCAGGGACGGGGTGTTCCTCGTCGGCCGGGACCTGGACGACCCCCTCGTGTGGCAGCGGGCCGTGGAGATCGGCGCCGAGGAGGTGCTGCGGCTCCCCGACGCCGAGAGCCGGCTCGTGGACCGCATCGCCGATGTGGTGGAAGGGGCCGGACGGCCCGCCCTCGCCGTCGGGGTGATCGGCGGCAGCGGCGGGGCCGGGGCCTCCACCCTTGCCTGCGCGCTCGCCCTCCGGGCCGCCCGCGCCGGGGAGCGGACCATCCTCATCGACGGGGACCCTATTGGAGTACGCGCAGGTTCCCCCGGCCCCGTCTGACGCCTCATAGCCGCATTTCAGCAGGCAGATGACACTCTCACCTCTGTTCACTCGATGGTGTGGGATCTCAGCAGTAGCTCGCGGATTCCATGAGTTGTCTCCGTAATCTGCGGCCTTGTGTCGGATTCGGAAAGTCGCGTGCTCACCCTCGTACGCTCCGCCCCAGACCCATCTGCGGCGGCGGACGCCGCCGCAGTGTCGGTCGACACCGGGCTGGCGGACGTGGTCACGCTCCAGCGCCGACGGCAGGCGCGCGTGTCCGAGCAGGACGAAGAGAGCTTCTTCATCGACACGCTTTCCGAGTACCAGTGGGCCCGGGACTCCGCCGGCCTGGCGATGTCGACGCTGGATACCCTGATCAAGCCCGTGATCGAGGTGTGCGACTACTACGGCACGGTGCCCTGGAAGCTCACGCCGAGGCAGGTCGACAAGTACTTCGCCGGGCCGGGCAAGCGGGCGCACTCGACGCTGCGGCAGAAGATCAACCGGATCGACGGGTACTTCGCGTTCCTCGAACAGCGGTACGCGGGCGAGATCATGCGGCGCTTCGGGGCGAACGTCGAGTCCCCGATCGACCCGTTCAACCGCCCCAGGCACCGCGGCGACTTCGGTCTGCGCATCCCGCCGTCGCAGACGGCGCTGAAGGACTTCTTCGCCCGCTGGCGCGAGGACCTGGCGAACCACCGGAAATACCTGGTGGCCTGCCGCGACTATGTGATGACGAAGATCGCCTACCTGTCCGGGGTCCGGGCGGCCGAGCTCTGCGGCGTCTGCATCGGAGACGTCCACTGGGAACACGGGCAGTGGGGCCGCTTCCTGGTGAACGGCAAGGCCGCCCGCGGCTCCGGCCCCCGGCAGCGGGAGGCATACCTCTTCCAGGAGGGCCGCGATCTTCTGTGGTGGTACGTCGAGGAGATCCGCGGCGAGTTCGGCGACGACGCGGACCACCCGCGGGCCCCGCTCTGGCCCTCGGAGCGCAAGCCGAAGGCGGTCGCCGCGCTGAACCTGCCGATCGCCCCGGCAATCATTCCCTCGACGTTCCGCAAGCACCTGCACGACGCGGCGGCCGCCTACCTGACCGGCCCGGTCACCGACCTCCACCCCCACCTCCTGCGTCATGCCTGCGCGACCCACAACTACGAGCGCGGGATGAGCCTTTGGGAGGTGCAGAAGGTCCTCGGCCACGACTGGGCAACCACGACACTTCGGTACATGGCGACCGCCCAAGCCGATCCCGAACATGCGAATCTGGCCGCCAGCACCGAGGCGGCTCAGCGACTGGTGATGGACAAGGGGAACCTGCGGTGAAGTGGAATCTGCGGATGGTGGCCGCACAGCGCGATCTATGGAGGCCCACCGAGGTGCTGGCCGCGTTCACGGAGGTCGGGTTCACCCCGTCGCTCAGCAAGGTCGCGGCGATGTGGGGCGGCACCCCGATCTCCGTCCGCCTGGACGACCTGGACAAGATCTGCGCGGCCCTGAACTGCACGCCCGGCGACCTGTTGCAGGCCGAGCCCCTGGACGCGGCCCTGGCGCCACCAGAGCACGGACAGAAGGCAGTTGGAGCCGAGGAGACGAGGCCCGGACCGGTGCGGCCGACCCCGCGCAGCGGTCGGCGGAGCGGTCCGCGTTCGCTCCCGCCGAACTGAGCCGCCATGGGGTGGACACCGCGCGGTTCCCGACAGTGCCAGTCGTGCTTCGGCTGGGGGACGCTGGACTCCCGGCGGTTTTGCTGGGGCTGCGAGAAGTGGCGGAAGAAGTACCTTGAGCTGGGCCTTTGCGGCCGCTGCCGTCACGAGGACTACCCCGGCCCTGACGGGATCTGCCGTCCGTGTCTCCAGGCGGTCCGGCTCGACGACGATGTCGAGTGGGTCATGGCTCCCGAGGTCGCCAGGCCGCGCGACCGCCAGCTCGTGCTGATCTTCCGGCGGTTCGCGGTGACCAACGCGCTGCCGTTGAGGAAGTCGGCCAAGGGCGGCAGGCGCGAGCTGAACCGGTGGAAGCTGAAGTGGGAGGCCCGGGAGGCGGTCGACCGCGACGACGCGGCGGTGCTGCCGCCGGCCGTCCGGGGCCAGCAGGCCCTGTTCGTGGTGAAGCGGGCGGAGATGTCGATCGACACCGTCCGCAGCATCCTCGCCCGGCCCCTGGACGGCTACGAGGAGGCTGTCGCCGAGGCCGTTGTGTTCGCTGGCGAGTACGGCCTGAGTGATGCGTGGGTCCGCCAGGTCTCGGAGATGATCCGTCTGGCCATGGCCCTCCGGGACGCCGACGGGCACGACTTGGTGCCGGAGGAAGTGCTCGATGAGCTGCCGAGCTACTGGACGCCGGTCGGGAAGATTCTGACGCGGGCCGGGATGCTCCAGGCCCGGCAGACGCCGGCGCCGCCGAGGCGGAGGCGGCCCCCGAAATCCGGCTACGTCCCCACACCGCCACCTCCTCTGCCGCCGTCACCGCGGTCCTGCCGGGACTGCGACGCATGGATGACCGGCGTCCACAAGCGCCGCTGCCATGCCTGCCAGACCTGGCACGGCAAGCACAAGAACCGGCCCATCGGCCAGTGCGAACGCTGCCACCGCGAGGGCCTGCCGCTGAAGGCCGGACACTGCCGCGGCTGCTGCCTCCACGTGAACATCAACGGGCTCACCGCCGAGAAGGAGCCGTTCACCCAGCTGTGGTTCGCCGACCCGTTCTCCGTCGGCCTGCGGGTCCTGCGGGGCCAGCTCGGCTACGAGCTGTCGAGCAAGCACCCCTACCGAGACCGGCAGGTCGCCGAGCGGCGGGCAGCCCGCACTCCGCTCGTCCCACAACCCGCCTTCCCAGGGCAGGAAACGCTGTTCACGATGCGCAGAGACTGGACACCGCTGCTGGACATCAACCGGCGCCACGAGAGGCTCCCGGAGCTGACCGAGCCCGCACAGCAGCTGGCCGACGAGTTCGTGGCGATGATGCGTGACCAGCAGTGGGACCTGGACCAGAGGGTCGCCCACCTGCGGCCCTTGGTCATCCTGCTGTCCTGGCTCGGCGCCGATGCCCCCATCCGGGAGGCTGACGTGGTCGAGCTCTCCCGCCAGGACGTCAACCTGTCTGCCAGACGCGTCTGCCAGTTCCTCAAGTTCCGCAACATGCTCGTCGAAGATCCCGCGCTCCACCGGGACCGGGACTACGAGTGGATCGAGCACACCCTGGCCGGGCTGCCTGAGCAGATCGCCATGGAAGTACGGGCCTGGGTCACCGTCCTGCGCGGGCAGGGCCGGCGCGAGCACGAACCCCGCAGCTACTACACCATCCGCAGCTACTTCACGACCTTCAAAACGACGCTGGAGAGCTGGATCGCCGACGGCGTCACCAGCCTGCGGGAGATCACCAACGAGGACGTCAAGAAGGCCGTCGGCGCCCGCCAGGGCAACCCGGCCCGCTCTCTCCACATTGCGTTCCGCAGCCTGTTCCAGGCCCTGAAGCAGGAACAGTTGATCTTCCGGAATCCCACCCGGGGCGTCGTCGTCGGCGGCGTCCAGACCCTTCCGCCAGCCGTTCCCTCCGACGTCCTGGCCGGGCTCCTTGAGCGGTCGAACAGCGGCGCTGGACGCCTCGCGCTGGCCCTGGTCGCGGTCCACGCCCTGCCCCCTCACGAGGTCCGGCACCTTCTGACGGCCGACCTCGACCTCGCCAAGGGGCACCTCGTCGTCCGGCGCGGCCTGCGACGCCACACCATCCACCTCGAAGAGTTCACCCAGACCATTGCCATGGAGTGGCTCACCGAACGGCACCGCCGCTGGCCCGGCTCCACCAACCCCTACCTGCTGGTCAGCCAGCAGACCGCTATGCACTCCGAGCACCCGCCGGTCACTCGCACCATGCTCAAACAGACCTTCCGCGACCTGGACGCCTCGATGTCACAGCTCCGGCAGGACCGCATCCTGCACGAAGCCCGCAAGTCTGCGGACCCTCTCCGCCTCATGCGGCTGTTCGGCATCAGCGACACCACCGCCATGCGCTACATCACTGCCGCCCACCCCGAGAAGACCGCCCGGCTGCCTCGCTGATCACGCGAACCCGCGCGGGACTTCCCCATCAACCACCGCACCCCACGCGGGATACCGGCCAGACACGTCCAGGAATCCGCGAACCCGCGCGCTTCGCTGGGCGGGGGCATGGACGTCCTGCTCGGGGGCGAGGCCGCGGAAGGGCTGCGCTGGCCCGACTTCGCGGCCTCGCGCGGCCGGGTGGGAGCCGGAGCGCTGGAGGAGTCCCTGCCCGAGCTGCACGCCCTGCGGGTCCTCAGCTGGGACCGCGGGGACCGGGTGGTGGTGCCGCCCGACGCGATGCGCTCGGTGGTGGCCGCCGCGCGTCGCCGGGGCGGGGTCGTGGTGGTCGACCTCCCGCGGCGGGTGGACGAAGCCGTCGCCGAGGTGCTGGCCCAGCTCGACCTGGTGCTCATGGTGGTCCCGGGCGAGCTGCGGGCGGTGGCCGCCGCGGGCCGGGTGGCGGCCGGGGTGCGGATGGTGGCCCGGGACGTGCGTGTCGTCGTACGGGGCCGCTGCCCTGGCGGTCTCGATGCCGAGGCCGTCGCCGGACTGCTGGGGGCGCCGCTGGCCGGCGAGGTGCCGGTCGAGGTGGGGCTCCCGGGGCGGGTGGCCGAGGGGGAACCGCCGGGGGCGCAGGGGCGGGGCGCGCTGGCCCGGTTCTGCGACGGCTTCTGGCAGCGGGCGCTCGGTTCCGCCCAGGGGGTGCCGGCATGAGCGCGGTACTGCTGGACGCGGTGCGCAGGCGCCTCGCCGAGACCGGGGCGGAGCCGACGCCGGCGCGGGTGGCGGCCGCCCTGCGGGCCCAGGGCCGGCTGCTCGGTGACGCGGAAGTGCTGGGGGTGGCCGCCGAGTTACGGTCCGAGCTGGTCGGCGCCGGCCCGTTGGAGCCGCTGCTCGCCGACCCCGAGGTCACCGATGTGCTGGTGGCGGCCCCCGACCGGGTGTGGGTGGACCGGGGCGGCGGGCTGGAGCTGACCGGGGTGACCTTCGCCGACGCCGATGCCGTGCGCAGGCTCGCCCAGCGGCTGGCCGCCGTCGCGGGCCGCCGACTGGACGACGCCCGGCCCTGGGTGGACGCCCGGATGCCGGACGGCACCCGGCTGCATGCCGTGCTGCCTCCCGTGGCGGTCGGATCGGCCTGTCTATCGCTGCGGGTGGTGCGGCCGCGGGCGTTCACGCTGGAGGAGCTGGTCGCGGCCGGGACACTGCCGCCCGGCGGCCACCGGCTGCTCCGGGAGATGGTCGAGGCCCGGCTGTCCTTCCTCGTCTCCGGCGGGACCGGAACCGGCAAAACCACCCTGCTCAGCGCCCTGTTGGGACTGGTCGGCCCCGGTGAGCGGATCGTGCTCGCTGAGGATTCGGCCGAGCTGCGCCCGGACCATCCGCACGTGGTGCGGCTGGAGACCCGGCCCGCCAATCAGGAGGGGGCGGGCCTGGTCACGCTGGCGGACCTGGTCCGGCAGGCCCTGCGGATGCGGCCCGACCGGCTGGTGGTCGGAGAGGTCCGGGGCCCCGAGGTGGCGGACCTGCTCGCGGCCCTCAACACAGGCCACGAAGGTGAGTGCCTGCCCAAACCATACATAGAACTGGGCAGCGCACACGGCGAAACCCCGCCCATGCGCCACGGGGGGCAGCGCACAGACGGGGCCACAGCGGCACCCTCACCGCTTCCCGAGGGGAAGTGGCACCCCGCCTACGAGGGCGGACCGGGGCGAGAGCCTGAGCACGTCAGCTCAGACGGGACACGACCTGTCCCTGCCCTGGGCTTGTCCGATCGGGAGTGCCGCTGTCCGGTCGGCCGGGTCCTCGGCGTGACCCAACCGGCCGGGTCTGTCCTCCCACCCCTACCGCCTCGTGTCGCCGCGATCACGGGAAGGGTGGGAATCCTGGGAGTTAGGTCCCCTCGATCCGCTCGACAAGGGCCGCGTCCTCGAACCGCCGGGCGAACCTCTGATGCCCCGTACGGCCCGTGTGCTCCATACAGGCGACCTCTACGGCGGACGGGTCCTCCACGGGCCCTGTGAGCCAGTCACAGCCCTCTGTGCGGCATGTCGCGGACGCTGCGACTCTCTCGTCTTGGTCTCGGCTGATCCGGTGCGAGACGAACCGGAGGACGGCGCGGGTCACCGACGGCGGACCTTGGGCTTGGGGTGACCGAGGCGGAGCCCCCTCGGGTCGGCACAGTCGATGTGTCGGTACACCACGGCGGGCGCTCCGGACTGTCGCTCGAACGTCCCCCGGCGGCAGCGATCAAGGCTTGCGATCGGCTGCTTGCACTCGGGGCACGTCTCGCCCTTCGGCGCGAACGTGTTGTACTCCCACCTGCTTGCGTCGGTGTCGATCTCCTGTGTCTTGCCCGCCATGGTCGCCGTCCCCTCACGTGGTCCAATGACGACGACGCTAGGACGGTTTCGCGCCCAACTCCCGCTGTGTTTCTCGATGTTTCTCGCGCTGGTGCGCGATCTTCCCGATGGTTCTCACGCCACAGAGAGCAACCGGCGGGCGCGGGCTAGAACCCGGTGAGCATCCGCCCCGTAAGCCGCCGCATCGTTCAGCCGGTCCCACACGCGCCCGTACAGTGCCACGTCGGCCGGGTCGTCAAGGCGCAGCTCCGTGCTGATCGTCTCCACCCGGACTAGCCGCTCATCAAAGATCCAAAACCCGTGCTTCGGGGTCAGCGCCATGGCTGCGCCGAGGGGGATGATCCCGAGAGAAACCGTGTCCAGACCGATGAGCCCGGCGAGCCGGTCAAGCTGCGCGGCCAGCGTCTCAGGGGGGCAGGGAAGGGCGTGTAGCGCTCCCTCCCACAAGATGATGCGGTGGCGCTTCCCAGGCTCGTAGAGGGCTTCCTGTCGCCTCATGCGGGCACGCACGGCGGCCTCTGTGTCGCGGGGCGTCTGGTGGATCTCGGCGTTGTGGACCAACAGCGCACGGGCGTAGTCGGGAGTCTGGAACAGCCCCGGAATCACGGTCGCCTCATAGGCCCGGATCGTCTGCGTCTCGCGGTACTCGACCACGGACTGTTCCTGAATGGGGCCGTGCCCGGTGGAGAGCTGGCGACGGCGGGACTGGACATGCATTTCCAGACCGCGCAACCGGCGCTGTAGGTCCTCAGCCTCAGCAGGAACGCCGCAGCCACGGGCCCACTCGTCCAGGTCTTCCGGCGTCGCTGTCTGGCGCCCGTTCTCCAGCTTGGACACCTTGGAGTGCGGCCACTCGCAACGCTCGCCCAGTTGTCGGCCAGTCAGTCCGGCCCCGGTGCGCAGCTCTCGAAGCCGCGCACCGAGGGATTCACGGGCTCTCTGGTAGTCGGTGCTCACACAGCGGAAGGTACCCGCCGGGCGAACTCCTCGTACCGAATGGCGAAGTGCCATGCAGCATCGCGTACTTGGCACGCCTTGAGCACTTCCGCCGGATCGGTGATCAGCTCCAGCCCGAGCGTGCGGCCGTCCTCATGGTGGAAGCGGGCCAGAGTGCGGGAGTCGAACAACCAGAAGTCGGAAGGGGGCAAGCCGAGCCGGTCAGCGTCAGCACGCCACAGGTGCCGGATCTCCTCCCCAGCCTCGATGGTCGCCGGGGCTCCAGCGAGTAGATAGCGCTGGTTCTCGGTCGGCGGGTCGTCCACGATCCGTACGCGCTCCACCCGCTTGCCCTGCTCGACAAGCTTGCGGCGACCGGCTAGGAACGCCTCCCGGCCTCCAGCGCTGTACCCCTCGCCGCGCGCCCACCGTTGGTACCGGTCCGACTTCTGGTCAGCCTCGTACCCCCGCTGCGTCTCCAGTCGCCAAGCCGTGTGCTCGAAATCCTCGAACAGCTCGTTCAGCACGGCCGTACTGGTCAGCTCAGGCAAGGGGCTACTCCTTCGGCGCGAAGCGGATCAACAGCTCTCGCGGGATCACGACGAACGTTTCCCGCTCCTTGACGTTGGCGAGCTGGGCCAGGTCGGCAGGGTCGGTCACCTTGTCGCCCTGAACGATGATCTCGCCCGTGTCTAGGTCCTCGTACAGCGTGGGGCAGTCGTTGTCTTCGCTGGTGGTGCCGAGCATCTTCAAGCGCCTTGCCATGGGTGCTCCCTTCACAGTGGACACAGCCTCACCAGCATGGACGCCCCGGCGATGATCTGTCAGCGAGACAGCGAAAGCCCCCGCAGCCAGCCCCGGCGAAGGAGCGGCCACGGGGGCGCGGTGAGGAATCGAAGGCGACGGAACCCTTGGGAACGCTGGGCTCGCCCTCGCAGCCGGCCGGGAAACCGCCGCTATTCGAAGGTGCCCCGATGAGGCGCAGTGACTATCTGTGTTCAACTGCGGTCCAAGGACGCTTCGGCGACTCCATTACTCGTACCGGTTTCCAGGTGCCACCACCTTGCGGTTCGGAAAGGGATCGTTTCCGGGTCGTCCCCCTCCCCTTCCGCCACTAAAAGTGACCTTTAGAAGCAAGGCGTCATGCTCGCTGCCTCTCACCAGGGCGACGGCGGGGCTTCCCTATCCGACCGGTCAATCTTGGTTCGTAGTCGGGGCCCCTGCGCTTTCGCTGCCTCGGCCTGAGTCTTGCGCGTGTGATGCCACCGACAGAGCAATTGCAGGTTGTCTAGTGAGTGGTTGTCTCCGGGCGTGATGTGGTCCACGTCCGTGCCTGCTTCTCCGCAGCGCTGGCCGGTGTCCATGAGGACGCCCTGACAGCGACCCCCGGCACGTCGAATTATTCGGGCGCGCAGCTTGTGCCAATTGGCCGGTAGGCGCTCGCGCCGGTTACTGGTCTCCCATGGCATCCTTACCCGCCGCCTCCCTTCGCTGCCTGCGTTCCTCGTTGAACTCCCGCTGAAAGGTTCTCAGTTGGTCGGCTCCGCTGCCGTCCGTCGCGTTCCAGCGAGCCAGGTATCCATCCCGCTTGGCAGCATCGTCGGCGGGCATCTCGACACCCCGGAACAGCGGGAGAGTCTGGCAGTGGCAACCAGGGTGGAATTGGTCCGGCTCCATGTAATCGGAGTAGGCCGTCCCTCGGCTGGCAATCATCGCGCAGAACCCGCAGGGGTCGGCATCCGTCTTGCGATACCACCCGATCACGTCGGCGTCATTCTCTCGGGCCTCGGCCAGCGCGTCACGGCCGCCCGATTCAGCGAGTCGGCCAGCATCTAGAGCGAGGTTCCGTCCGGCGCTTTCCATCGCCTTGTCAAGGGACTTGACGAATTCCGGGTCATCCAACCGCCCCCGCTGGAGTTCCTTTCGGAGCGGCGCGGTGTGGACGTAAAACGACGCCTTGGCCTTGCCAGACTCGGCGGCCAGGTCCCGGCTATCCCATACAGATTCAGGGGCAGGTTTGCCGGTCGCTGCCTCTCGGGCCGCATTGTGATACTTCACGCCCTCGGCATACGACCGGCTGCGGGACTGGCTCACTAGCGCTTGATATTCACGGACCACAGCGGATGAGCCCTCGGCCGCTCGCTGTGGAGACAGGCCACGCCACCAAGACATGACCCGCTCCACAAGCGATTCGGAGATATCAACCTGCGCCAATTGGTAAGCCTGTGCAGTCGCGTTGAAATCAGACTGCCGACTCACTAGAACTCCCGCTGTGCGCGAAGAATCCGGCCGACCGCCCCGCCGTCGCTGGAATCGGTCGGGTCAAGGCCACCAATTCCGAGTCCCGAGCGGCCCACGGCCGCATACTTGGCGAGAATCTTTGCCTCGGCCTCTAGCTCCTCGGCGGATTCACCGCGCAGGAATCCCATTAGCTCATCCGGCAGCCCATGACGACGGCCGACCCGCTCACGCTCTAGCGCAACCTCGGCAGCCTTTACCCGCGTCTCGGCGTCATCCAACTGGGAATTGAGCTGCTGTCGTAGATCCTCGGAAGTGCGGAGAGATGTAGAGGCACTCTCCAGGTTCGCCCGCAGCTCATCCAGCGAGGGGCCTTCGGTGCCCGCCTGCGGGGTGGAATCGACTTCGGGGGCCGACTCCACCTCCAGGGCCTCAATGAGGCTTGTAGCGGGCTCCTGTGGCGTCTCCGGCGCATTCTCTACCTCAGCCACAATCACCCCTCCTTACGCAGCCGGAACGAACTTGAGGCCAACCGCGCGCTTAGTGTCCAGGACGGTAGCGCCCACGAACGCCTCAACGACGCTCATTTCCGTTCGGGTCTCACCGTTGAAGGAAACAAACCAAGTCATTGCGTAGCCCTGGTTATCGTCATCAGTTGCCGATGCCCCGGAAACCGACTCAGGCTTGGCAGGAGCCTTGATAGCGGCAGCGAATGCTTCACGGGTCATGGCGACAGCGCCATTGGTGATGAATGGCGACATGTAAACGTCGAAGCCATGGAGACGGCCCACAATCGCGTCACGGAGAGCGGACGGCGAACCGGCGGAATCAACGTTCGAAAGGTTCGGGTCCATCAGCAGTGCGCGCTTAACGTTCGGGCTCACCACAAGGACGCGCGACTTCCCGCCAACCTTGCGGGTGTCGAGAATTTCGCCCGCTTCGGTAATGGCGTCACGAGGGTTGGCCGGATCAATCGTCAGCGTGGCACCGGTAATAACCGGCTGCATCACGGTGGCAATCTCCGCCTCGATCATCTCAGCCACACCGGCAACCTGCGGCACGAGGACCTGCGCGCTAAAGTTTTCGACATTCAGCGTCATATCCTTGGCGGTCAGCTCTAGCGGCTGCATCGCGTGAGTGTTCAGCTTGACCGGGACGGTCTGCTCATTCAGCGGCGTGCTGATAGCCGAGGTGGAGCCGGTGAACTTGGACGCCTGTAGGACGCGCGGAATACGAACACTTACCGTGTCACCCCGCCCGCCGATGAAATCAGCCTCGGCGTCACGGAACACGAGACGGCCTAGAACTAGCTCGGCCTTGAGTAGCGATGCGGCATTCTTGGCAACGACATTGCTAACGGCAAAGATGTTGGCCATTTGTTAGACCTCCTCAGAAAGGACGGTGTTGGTCGGGTGAGACTTGCGGTAATCGGTCACGATGTTGAGCACAGCGATAAGGCCGTGAACCGACTCGCGTACGTCATCGGCGGTCACGAGCCCATCGCACAGCAGCTCCACCGCGAATAGGCGGTGAGAGTCCAGGACGGTGTACGGGTCGGCAACAGCGCCGGTCTGGTACTGGTGAAAGGCAAACTGTGCGTCAGCCTTGAGGTCAGAGGACATGCGAATTCCAATCAAAATGAAACGCCCCCCAGCAGCAATGACCGCCAGGGGGCGCACCAACTAACCGCGCTATTTCTAAGGGGAGGCGGACCGGTTAACGAGCACCGGCCCATAGTCATAAGTAGGCGTCTACGCGACCTTGGCGCGGTTGCGTCGTGCCCACTCGCGCTTACGGGCGCGCTCCCGCTCGACCTTGCAGCCGTCGCATATCTGCGGCCAGCGGCGAGACGAGGCAGCGGGGCGAGTCACGCTGAACTCCCTTGCGCACTCAAGGCAGTTGCCCGCAAAGCGCTTCTGTCCGTGGCTCATCTCCACCCAACCGGCGGCCGTCGCCCAGGACTTGGTTACGGCGAGGGTCTGGGAGCGCTGCCGGACGGCGAGCCTGAGAAGCCGTTCAGCGCCCGTGTGAAGCTCCCACAGGGGCCGCCAAGGGTCATCCATCGCGTCACGCAGCGAACGAGCCTCTACGGCCCTTACAGCGACCTCGGGGAACGGCTGCGGGATGTCGGCCTCACGACCCCGCGCACGACGCAACTCGGCCTCGGCCTCTTCGGTCAGGTCCCGGACGATAAACCCGGATTCCTCGATAGCGGCACGGGCCGACGTGGCCGACGGGTCATATTCGATGCCTAGCAGCGAGGCGGCGGCAGCCCAATCGTGGGCACCGAAGAAGGACAAGAGAAACCCCCAAATGAGAAAACCCCCAGATTCCAGCCGGCTGGGGGGTGGTGCATTCGAATACTCGGACGTGTGTCGAGTGCTGTTCTTGAGGGAGAGTTTCGGTCCCCATTGGAGTTTCCATGAGGTGACCTATTTCTATGTCGAGAATCAACACTCAACACAAAGGGAGAAAATCAAGCCTCGCCCCGCTGTGCCTCTTCCCGCTTCTTTCGGTAGGCGTCCCGGTCCCGGCAGCTTCGCCCGCAGTACTCGGCAGGGCGGCCGGTGCCCTTGTACTCAATGGGGTTCCGGCAGCCAGGCAGCGCGCATTCCTGGCCCGTGAGCACGGATTCCACGATTTGCAGGGCGGATGTGACGTGGTGATGTACGACATAGAGCGCCCTGGTTGGGGTGTGCTTGCTGTCAGGGCTAAGCCCGAAACTTCCTTCCATCTCGGCTTCACGTAGGGCCGTGAGCAATTCGGTGAACCTGGATATTTCCATGAATCCTGTCTCCGTGTATCCGGTGCAACCCGCTTGGTGGGGTCCGCGTATCCGGCGTATGTGGGTATCTGCGGTTTGTCTTCGTCGGCGTATCTGGTGTAACCCGTCGTAGGCGTGCGGCGTATCTGGTGAAACACAGGCAAGAAAAACCGGTCGGAGCCGACTGGGCTTCTATGTACTAGAGAGGGTCTGGGTTAAGAGCTGCTGCGTGACCTCCTGTGGAGACAGCAAAGGGCCCCGCTCCCTGGTGATTCAGGAACGGGGCCCGTGTGCGCTGCCGTCTTACGCTTCCGCCTCATCCATCGCTATGGCGGCCAGTGCAGCGGTAGCCGGGTCGGTTTCCCTGACCCACGCGGGACCGTCGAAGCGCACGGCCACCCGCGATGCGTCGAACCGCTTCGGTGCGCCGGGCGTGGCCGGTTGGATCTCGGCATGGGTTCCCATGTCCGCGAGCAGCGCCCGCCGCCCCTCGTCGTCGCGCCGCTCCCACTCGGCGGAGACCGGGCCCCCTGCGTCCACCCATCGCCCCTCGGCGTGGTCGGCTTCCTTACGCAACTCGATCTCGCGCTGTTCAAGGGCGGTGATCTGATGAATCACGAGCTGACCCGCTCGGCCGCTCGGGTCCAACTGGGCAAGGCTTCCTGCCAAGCGGTCAATCTGCGTCCGAACCTCGGAGAGCTGAAGCACAGCGCTGCCGTCCGGCTCGGCCCAACGCTTGAGGTAGGAACCACCGAACACGGTCAGGTAGCGGCGAGTGACAAGCTCGTCCACGGCTGACGCGAGAACGACGTTCGGCCGATGGATGCCTGCCTTGCCGACGCCCTTCGGGCATACGTAGGTGCTGTAGTCCTTCCCGTTGACGGAACGGCGCTGCTTGTACATGGGTCCGCTGCACACGGCACAGCGCGCGATGTGGAGGAGCAGAGCCTTGCCCCGGCTCGGTCGGTCCACGCCCCGACCCTTGGCCTTGCTGTCGAGCACCGTGCGGACGTTGGTCCACGTCTGTGCGTCGAGGATGGCGGGCCCGGCGGAGACGTGACGCCCTTCCGCGTCGAGTACGGCTTGGTGGGTCAGCGCTCCCCGCTTGCTCCCCGGCTTGGCCTGTACGAGCCACCCGCGAAGAGCGGGGGTGTAGAGCACATCCCGTAGCGTCGTCGTGTGCCACTTGGTTCCGCGTACCTTGCGGCCGTCGCGCTGTCGGGCATGGTCTGCCGGGGAGGGGATGCCGCGCGCGGTGAGTTCCCGTGCAAGCCCCGCGACGGACGCGCCGTGATGAATGATCTTGTCGGCGCACTCGCGGATGATGGCGGCGGCCGTCTCGTCGATGGCCCAACGCTTGTTATTGACCGGGCCCGTGGACACGTAGCCGTACGGGGCGAGTCCTCCAAGGTGGTTGCCGCGCGAACGAAAGTGTTCCTTGGATGCCTGAATGCGGGCCGTGATCATGTCGCGCTCGTACTCAGCGAACGCGGCAAGCAGGTTGGCGAGGAACGATCCGTTCTCCGGAGACATCATCCCGTCTGCTGTGACGACCGTTGCCCTGGTTGACCCAGCGGCCTCCACCAGGCGTGAGAACTCGCGGACGCTGCGCGCGTACCGGTCGAGCTTCGCGGCGAGCACGTAGTCAGCGCGGGGGAGCCAGGTCAGCACCTCACGCATTCCGGGTCGGTCTTCCAACTTGCTGGCACCACTGACGTTGGTGTCCGTGGCGACGTGGACCACCTTCCACCCGCGCTGTTCGGCGTAGGCGCGACAGGCGGCTATGCGGTGGTCGGGTGCTTCCTCGGCGAAGAGGCGGGACAGGCGGTCGTAGATGACTACGGTCTTCTGGCTCATACAGACCTTCGAGGGTGTGAGTGAAGACCTGGACCGTTGCGAATCGCTTTGCACGGTTAGGCCGGGCACCCGGGAGGCTGCGGCACGGTCCATGCGAATGCCGCCGCCCATGTCCCGGCCCGCCTGGAGGCGTTGGGGACGGCCGCCGGGCTCGACCGGGCCGCCCTGCACAGCCAGTTGGCTGCCGCGCTGACCCTGGTGGTCCACCTGGTCCGGGACCGGGAGGGGCGGCGCCGGGTCGCCGAACTGCACGTGCTGGAACGGGACACCGCCGGTCTGGTGGTCACCGTACCGGCGCTGCGGTGGGCCGCGCGGGGCTTCGTGCGGGAGCGCGGCTGGGAGCGGCTGCGCCCGTTGCTGCGAGGTGCCCGGTGAGCGCCGGGGTGGTGCTGCCGGTGCCGGTGTTCGCCGGAGTGCTGTGCGCCGGGGCGGCCGCCTGGGTGCTGGCCGGGGGCGACCGGGTCTCCCGGCGGGCCCGGGTGCTGGTGGCCGGGGGCGGGTCGGTGGCGCGGGGCGGGCGGGTGCGGCCGGACCGGCTGGTGGCCGTCGTACGGATGCGGGCGGCTCGGTGGCGGGAGTGGGCCTGCCTCGGTGCCGGTCTCGTGGTCGCCCTGCTGGGCGGGTCGGTGATCCCGCTGCTGGCGGGGGCCGCCGCGGTGCCGCTGGTGCGGCGGTGGCTGCGGACCAGGGCGCGGGAGCGGGCCCGGGTGGCGCGGGCCGCCGAGGTGGTGGCCCTGTGCGGGGCGGCGGTGGGGGAGCTGCGGGCGGGAGCCCAGCCGGGTCAGGCCCTGACGGCGGCGATACGGCGGACGGCCGCCGGCCCCGGCGGTCCGGGCGCGGCGGAGGCGGGGGTGCTGGCCGCCGCCGCGTTCGGCGGGGATGTGCCCGCGGCGCTGCGCCAGGCGGCGCGGGAGCCCGGCGCGGAGGGGCTGGCGGGGATGGCCGCCTGCTGGCGGGTGTCGGTGGACGGCGGTGCGGGCCTGGCCGCGGGGCTGGACCGGCTGGAGGGCGCCCTGCGGGCCGAGCGGGACCGCCGGGAGTCGCTGCGGGCCCAGCTGGCGGGAGCGCGGTCCACGGCGGTGGTGCTCGCCCTGCTGCCCCTGGTGGGGCTGCTGATCGGCACCGGGCTGGGGGCGGATCCGCTGCGCGTGCTGCTGCACACCCCGATGGGGTGGGGCTGCCTGCTCGCGGGCGGGGTGTTGGAGGCGCTGGGACTGGCGTGGTGCCGGCGGATCGTGCGGACGGGGGAGCGGTGATGGGCGGCTACGGGGGCTCGGATTTCCGGGGCTTCGATGTCCACAGGCTGGGGATGGCGCTGTGCCTGGCGGTGGCGGCGCTGTGCGTGGGGTCGGCGGTCGTGGCGCGGTTCCGGGCGCGGGCGGCCCGGCGCCGGTTCGCGGTGCTGCTGGGGGTGAAACCGGGCCTGCGGGATCCGGCGCCGGGCTCCCGGGTGCGCGGCGCGGTGGCGGCCTGGGCGGGGCCGGCCGGGGCGCTGCTGGCGGGCTGGGTGCTCGTCGGCGGAGTGGCCGGTGTGGCCGTCGGAGGCCTCGCGGCGTTCGCGGTCCGGCGGTGGCGGCTGCGGGTGCGGCCGCCGACCGGGGTGGACCCGAAGGAGGCGGAGCGTCAGCTGCCCTTCGCCGCCGACCTGTTGGCGGCCTGCCTGGCCGCCGGGGCGGGCCCGGTGGAGGCCGCGGAGGTGGTGGGGGAGTCGCTGGGCGGCCCGGTGGGCGAGCGGCTGGCGCGGGCCGGGGCGGAGCTGCGGCTCGGCGGCGAACCGGGAGTCGCGTGGGGGAGGTTGGCCGAGATACCGGGTGCCCGGACGCTCGCGGAATGCCTGGAGCGGGCCGCCCGGACCGGGGCGCCCGCGGCGGAACCGGTCTCCCGTATCGCGACGGCCCTGCGGGAGGAGCGCACCCGGCAGGCGGGCGCAAGGGCCGGGCGGGCGGCGGTCCTCGTCACCGCTCCGGTGGGGCTGTGTTTCCTCCCCGCATTTCTCGCGATCGGAGTCGCCCCGGTGGTGATCGGTATGGCCTCCGGTCTCCTCTCGAACACCTGAAGTCACATCAACCACACGCATCAACACGTCATTTCTGCAGAGCACGTCGCGAGGGAAATCAACAGGAGGTTGCCATGAGGATCATCTGGTTTCGGGTACGGGCGGCACTGGGTGCCCGCGGGAGCGATAGGGGGATGTCCACCTCGGAATACGCCATGGGCACGATCGCGGCCTGTGCATTCGCGGCCGTTCTGTACAAGGTGGTGACGAGCGAAGTGGTCGCCACGGCCCTTCAGTCGACCATCGGGAAGGCGCTCGATGTGCCGTTCTGAGGAAAGGGCCGGGCGGTCCTGGGGAATCGGGGACCGGCGAGATCGGGGATATGTGACGGCTGAGGCCGCCCTGGTGATTCCGGCGCTGGTGCTGTTCGCGGCCCTGCTGGTGTGGGCGCTGATGGCGGCGGCCGCGCAGATCCGGTGTGTGGACGCGGCCCGGGCCGGTGCCCGGGCGGCGTCCCGGTCGGAGCCGGCGGAGGTCGCGGTGGCGGCGGCCCGGGCGGCCGCCCCCTCGGGAGCCGAGGTGGCGGTGGAGCGGGCCGGGGACCTCTGGCGGGTCCGGGTGGCGGCCCCGGCGCCCGGGCCGGGGCTGCTGCCGGTGCGGCTGGGGGCGCAGGCGGTGGCCCTGGCGGAGGACAGCGTGGGGCCGCCGCCGTGAGCCGGGACCGGGGCTCGGCCACCGTGTGGGCCGCGCTGGTGGCCACCGTGCTGGGGGCGGTGTTCGGCGGTGTGCTGCTGCTCGGCCAGGCCGTCGTGGCCCGTCACCGGGCGGCGGCGGCCGCGGACCTGGCGGCCCTCGCGGCGGCGGCGAGCTGGGCCCACGGCCCCGAGGCGGCCTGCGCCACGGCCCGGCGCGTGGCACGGGCGCAGGGCGCGGCGCTGGCCGCGTGCCGGGTCGAGGGGGAGGTCGCCGAGGTCACGGCCCATCCCGCGACGGGCCCGTTCACCCCCGGGATCCGGGCCCGCGCGGGCCCGCCCGCGGAAGCGGTGGTCCCACCGGTCCCACCGACGGGCTCACCGGTCCCACCGACGGGCCCACCGGTCCCACCACCGGGCTCGCCGCGTCCACCGGGCCCGCTACGCGGGTGAGGGCTGCGGGGGTTCGGAGAGGAGGCGGGTGAGGAGGCGGATGGCGCCGCGTTTGTGGAGGGGGTCGTTGCCGTTGCCGCATTTGGGGGACTGGATGCAGGAGGGGCAGCCGGCCTCGCACTCGCAGGCCGCGATCGCGTCGCGGGTCGCGGTCAGCCAGGCGCGGGCCGTGTGGAAGGCCCGTTCGGCGAAGCCGGCGCCGCCGGGGTGGCCGTCGTAGACGAAGACCGTGGGGAGGAGGGTGTCGGGATGCAGCGGCACGGAGACGCCGCCGATGTCCCAGCGGTCGCAGGTGGCGAAGAGCGGGAGCAGGCCGATGGAGGCGTGCTCGGCGGCGTGTAGCGCGCCGCCGAGGATCTCCGGGTTGATCCGGGCCTCGTCGAGCTGGTCCTCGGTGACCGTCCACCACACGGCCCGGGTGCGCAGGGTGCGGGGCGGCAGGTCCAGCTTGGCCTCGCCCAGGACCTCGCCGGTGATCAGCTTGCGGCGCAGGTAGGAGACGACCTGGTTGGTGACCTCGACCGACCCGTAGCAGAGCCGGGCCGCGCCCCAGGGGATCTCGGTGTCGGTTTCGAGGATGGAGATGGAGGTGGTGTCGCGCGCGGTGGTGGAGAAGGGCGGGTCCGCCTCCTCGACGAGGGCCGCCGCGTCCTCCAGGTCCAGGTGCTTCACGAGGTAGGTGCGGCCCTGGTGGAGGTGGACGGCCCCGTCGTGGACGGCGGTGTGGGCGGCCGATTCGTCGACCGTGCCCAGCAGCCGGCCGGTGGAGGCCTCCACGATCTGCACGGGGCGGCCGCCGCCGCCCCGGATGTCGGTCAGGTCCGAGGCCCGTTCCCGGCGGGTCCAGTGCCAGGCCGTCGCACGGCGGCGCAGCAGCTTCGCCGCTTCGAGCTGGGGGAGGAGGTCGTCGGTGGCCGGGCCGAAGAGCTCCAGGTCGGCGTCGGTCAGGGGCAGCTCGGCCGCCGCCGCGCACAGGTGGGGGGCGAGGACGTACGGGTTGTCGGGATCCAGGACGGTGGCCTCCACCGGTCGGCGGAACAGCGCCTCGGGGTGGTGGACGAGGTAGGTGTCCAGCGGGTCGTCGCGGGCGATCAGCACGGCCAGGGCGCCCTGGCCCGAGCGCCCGGCCCGGCCCGCCTGCTGCCACAGGGAGGCCCGGGTGCCCGGGTAGCCCGTGATCAGGACGGCGTCCAGGCCCGCTACGTCCACGCCCAGCTCCAGGGCGGTCGTGGCGGCCAGGCCCAGCAGCTCGCCGGAGTGCAGGGCCCGCTCCAGGGCCCGGCGCTCCTCGGGCAGGTAGCCGCCGCGGTAGGCGGCGACCCGCCGGGGCAGGGAGCGGTCCACCTCCGCCAGCCGCTCCTGGGCGATCACCGAGATCAGCTCGGCGCCGCGCCGGGAGCGGACGAAGGCGACCGTACGGACGCCCTGGACGACTAGGTCGGTCAGCAGGTCGGCGGTCTCGGCCGTGGCCGTACGGCGTACCGGCGCGCCCTTCTCGCCCCGCAGATCGGTGAGGAGCGGCGGCTCCCAGAGGGCGAAGACCACCTCGCCGCGCGGGGAGGCGTCGTCGGTGATCTCGATCACCGGGACCCCGGTGAGCCGGGAGGCGGCCGCAGCCGGGTCGCTGGCGGTGGCGGAGGCCAGCAGGAAGACCGGATCGGAGCCGTAGCGGGCGCAGAGCCTCCGCAGCCGGCGCAGTACCTGGGCCACGTGGGAGCCGAATACCCCGCGGTAGGTGTGGCACTCGTCGATCACGACGTAGCGCAGGGCCCGCAGGAAGGAGGCCCAGCGCGGGTGGGCCGGGAGGATGCCGCGGTGCAGCATGTCGGGGTTGGTGAGGACGTAGTTGGCGTACTGGCGCACCCATTCGCGTTCCTCGACGGGCGTGTCGCCGTCGTAGACGGCCGGGCGGACCGCGTTGCCGAGCGGGGCGGCCAGTTCCCGTACGGCGCGCCGCTGGTCGGCCGCCAGGGCCTTGGTGGGGGCCAGGTAGAGGGCGGTGGTACCCCGACCGTTCGGGGCCTGCGCACCGTCCGCGAGGGCGGAGAGCACGGGCGCGAGGTAGGCCAGGGACTTGCCCGAGGCGGTTCCGGTGGCGACGACCACGGACTCCCCGTCCAGGGCGTGCTCGGCGGCTGCGGCCTGGTGTTCCCACGGATGGCCGATCCCGGCGGCCTGAATGGCGGCTACGACATCCGTTCGGATGCGGTCGGGCCAGACTGCATGACGGCCCTCCCGAGGGGGCAAGTGCTCCGTATGAGTGATGCGCGCAGCTCGGGAAGGCCCCCGTGACAGCCGGTCCAGGACCGTGCCGGGGGTGGGTCGGGAGTCCGCGGGTGGCGTGTGCCGACCGGGACGGTGAGTATTGGCCATTGGAACCGAGTGTGTCACCGGCGTGCGGGACAATGGTCCGAAGGCGTCGTGCGCGCCTGCCGGTAAGTGATTGAATGCCATCGCGGCAGCCAATCCCTCACCTACCTTCGGGTGGGGAGGCCCCTGGGGGGCGCCGCTCGATAGCAAGGTGCTGGAGGATCCGTGGACCTGTCCCTGTCGACTCGCACTGTCGGCGACCGTACGGTCGTGGAGGTCGGTGGCGAGATTGATGTGTATACCGCGCCCAAGCTGCGCGAGCAGTTGGTCGAGTTGGTGAACGACGGCAGCTACCACCTGGTTGTCGACATGGAGCGAGTGGACTTCCTCGACTCCACCGGACTTGGTGTGCTCGTGGGAGGCCTCAAGCGCGTCCGCGCGCACGAGGGTTCGCTGCGTCCGGTGTGCAACCAGGAGCGCATCCTGAAGATCTTCCGCATCACCGGTCTGACCAAGGTGTTCCCGATCCACACCACCGTGGAAGACGCCGTCAACGCCACCGACTGACGGCTCCCTGGAGCAGGGAGCCGACGAGGAGAGCGGGGGTACCGGGCCACGGTTGGCCCGGGACCCTGTCAAGGCACGCCCGTAGTCCGAGGGGGACGCGCATGGCCACCGTTGAACTGCGCTTCAGCGCTCAGCCCGAGCACGTCCGGACGGCCCGCCTGGTCGCGGCCGCCGTGGCGCGGCGGGCCGGCGTGGACGAAGCCGTGCTCGACGAGGTCCGCCTCGCCGTGGGCGAGGCCTGTTCGCGCGCCGTCGGGCTGCACCTCAGCAACGGGCTGACCGCGCCCGTCCGGGTCGTGCTGACCGAGGAGGAGAAGGTGTTCTCCATCGAGGTCGGCGACGAGGTTCCCGGACCGGCCGGCGGCCCGGGCGACGCCGTGTCCGGGATCGACGCCGTCCTGGACCCGGACAACGAGGGCGAGGACGAGATGGGCCTCGCCGTGATCAGCGGGCTCGTCGACGACGTCGAGGTGACCAGTGGGGAATCGGGCGGGACCATCCGGATGAGCTGGCCCGTGTCGGGGAGCTCCGATCTTCCGTAGATCCACTGAGCCCCGCATTCCGTCGTATCTTCCGATCTTTATCAAGGCCCTGCTGAGCAGGGCCTTTTTCATGCCTGAACGCATTTCCTAGATCATCGATGGGCCGTCAATGCCTTTGAACCATTAGCACTTTCGAGGGTAATGGAGTGACGCGATCTATTGCTGAGGAGCAAGAGCACGCCAATTCCGTTTCCTGCGCACTGTTTTGATCAGGGCGCGCTCCCTACAATCCGTCCACATCTTGAGCTCATCACGTCAAGGAGGACGAATGACGGGGCTCTTCACCCCTATCGCGCCGGATGCCACCACCGATCTGGCAGCCGCAGTACTCACCGATGACAATCGCCTTATCGTGATCGTCATCGCGGCCGTCGCATTGGCCGCCCTCCTCGTCGCGCAGATCCTGGTCCGCCAGGTCCTCGCCGCCGACGAGGGGACCGACAGCATGAAGAAGATCGCCGCGGCCGTCCAGGAAGGCGCCAACGCCTACCTCGGCCGGCAGCTGCGCACCCTCGGCATCTTCGCCGTCGTGGTCTTCTTCCTGCTCTTCCTGCTCCCCGCCGACACCTGGTCACAGCGGGCGGGGCGGTCCGCCTTCTTCCTCGTGGGCGCCCTCTTCTCGGCGGCCACCGGCTACATCGGCATGCGCCTCGCGGTCCGCGCCAACGTCCGCGTCGCCGCCGCCGCGCGCGAGGCCACCCCCGCCGAGGGCCAGCCCGCCAAGGACCTGACCGAGGTCGCCCACAAGGCGATGCGGATCGCCTTCCGCACGGGCGGCGTGGTCGGCATGTTCACCGTCGGCCTCGGCCTGCTCGGCGCCTCCTGCGTCGTCCTGGTCTACGCCGCCGACGCCCCCAAGGTCCTGGAGGGCTTCGGTCTCGGCGCCGCGCTGATCGCGATGTTCATGCGCGTGGGCGGCGGCATCTTCACCAAGGCCGCCGACGTCGGCGCCGACCTGGTCGGCAAGGTCGAGCAGGGCATTCCGGAGGACGACCCGCGCAATGCCGCGACCATCGCCGACAACGTGGGCGACAACGTCGGAGACTGCGCCGGAATGGCCGCCGACCTCTTCGAGTCCTACGCCGTCACCCTGGTGGCCGCGCTCATCCTCGGCAAGGCCGCCTTCGGCGACCTGGGCCTCGCCTTCCCGCTGATCGTGCCCGCCATCGGCGTGATCACCGCGATGATCGGCATCTTCGCGGTCTCCCCGCGCCGCAGCGACCGCAGCGGCATGACCGCCATCAACCGCGGCTTCTTCATCTCCGCCGTGATCTCCCTGGTGCTCGTCGCGATCGCCGTCTACGCCTACCTGCCGGGCAGCTACAAGGAGCTCGTCGGCGTCGAGAACGCCGCGATCACCAACCACACCGGCGACCCGCGCGTCCTGGCCGTCGTCGCCGTCGCCATCGGCATCGTGCTCGCGGCGCTGATCCAGCAGCTCACCGGCTACTTCACCGAGACCAACCGCCGTCCCGTCCGGGACATCGGCAAGTCCTCCCTGACCGGCGCGGCCACCGTCATCCTCGCCGGGATCTCCGTGGGCCTGGAGTCCGCCGTCTACACGGCGCTGCTCATCGGCCTCGGTGTCTACGGGGCGTTCCTGCTCGGCGGCACGTCGATCATGCTCGCGCTCTTCGCGGTGGCCCTGGCGGGCACCGGCCTGCTCACCACCGTCGGCGTCATCGTCGCCATGGACACCTTCGGGCCCGTCTCCGACAACGCCCAGGGCATCGCCGAGATGTCCGGCGACGTCGAGGGCGCCGGCGCGCAGGTCCTGACCGACCTGGACGCCGTGGGCAACACCACCAAGGCCATCACCAAGGGGATCGCCATCGCCACGGCCGTGCTCGCCGCGGCCGCGCTGTTCGGCTCGTACAACGACGCGATCGCGGGCGCGATCAAGGACGTCGGTGCCAAGGCCGGGGAGATGAACCTCAGCCTGGACATCGCGCAGCCCAACAACCTGGTCGGGCTGGTCCTGGGCGCGGCCGTCGTCTACCTGTTCTCGGGCCTGGCCATCAACGCGGTCTCCCGCTCCGCGGGCGCCGTGGTCTACGAGGTGCGCCGCCAGTTCCGCGAGCACCCCGGGATCATGGACTACAGCGAGAAGCCCGAGTACGGGCGCGTCGTGGACATCTGCACCAAGGACGCGCTGCGCGAGCTCGCCACGCCCGGCCTGCTCGCCGTCCTCACCCCGATCGCCGTGGGCTTCTCCCTCGGCGTCGGCGCGCTCGGCTCCTTCCTCGCCGGGGCCATCGGCACGGGCACGCTGATGGCCGTCTTCCTCGCCAACTCCGGTGGCGCGTGGGACAACGCGAAGAAGCTCGTCGAGGACGGCCACCACGGCGGCAAGGGCAGCGAGGCCCACGCCGCGACCGTCATCGGCGACACGGTCGGCGACCCGTTCAAGGACACCGCCGGTCCGGCGATCAACCCGCTGCTCAAGGTGATGAACCTGGTGGCGCTGCTGATCGCCCCGGCCGTCGTGCAGTTCAGCTACGGCGCGGACACCAGCGCCACCGTACGGGCGATCGTGGCGGTCCTGGCGATCGTCATCATCGTCGGCGCGGTGTACGTCTCCAAGCGCCGCGGCATCGCGGTGGGCGACGAGGCCCAGGGCGGAGCCGCCGAGCGGGTGGCCCAGCAGGCCGACCCGGCGACGGTCTCCTGACCCGAGGCACGACCGCGGTACGGGCGGAGCCGGGCAGGGCCGGCCGTGCGCCCGAACGGCGGACAGGCGGCGCGGACTGACGCGCCGTCTGTCCGCCTTTGTGCGTGGCCGGATGGCAGCCGTGTATCTTCCGGGCCGAGAGCCTTCGAAGGGACCAATCCGGTGAACAAGAAGCTTGCGGCCGCGTTGTCGGGCGGTGCGGTACTGATGCTCGTCCTGTCCGGTTGCGGTGGGGACGACAGCGACAAGAAGGCCAACGACTGGGCCAAGAAGGTCTGCGACCAGTGGCAGCCCGAACTCAAGAAGATCGAGGCGGCCAACGCCGACATCAAGCGCGTGGCGACGGAGAGCAGCAAGCCGGACGAGGTCCAGAAGACCGACTCGGCGGCGTTCGGGACCATGTCCGAGTCGTACAAGGCGATGGGGACCGCCCTGCAGGGGGCGGGGGTTCCGCCGGTCAAGGAGGGCCAGAGCACCCTGGACAAGGCGGTCAAGGGCTTCGAGGAGACCTCGAAGGGCTACGCCGACCTGAAGACCAAGATGGACGCCCTGGACGCCAAGGACCAGACGAAGTTCGCCGAGGGCCTCAAGGAGGTGGCCGGCGGCCTGCAGGACGCGGCCAAGGGCGGCAAGGACGCCCTCGCCGAGCTCAACGCAGGCGGTCTGGACAAGGCGATGAACAGCCAGAAGGGCTGTCAGGTGGCGGCGCCCTCGCCGTCGCCCAAGTAGCCTCGGCGCGCCGACCCGAGACCGACCGGGGCGGCCGGGGCCCTCGCAACGGGCCGCGGCCGCCCCGTCGCACGTCCCGCCCCGCCCGCCCCGAGCTGCGCCGCCCCGATCAGCCGGGCCCCGGCTGATCGGCAAGACGGGCGCCAGCGGACACAATGGTCGGGTGAGTACCACCAGCCTCCCCACGTCCGACCACGCCGCCGAGCTCCGTGCCGCGTTCCTCGCCAACGGCTTCACCGCCGACGGGCTGCTCGAGCTGCTCGGCGCCCCCGCCTACGCCGCTCTGGCCCGCAGCGAGACGGTCCCCGCCCTGCGCGCCACGCGCGGCGACGGCCCGCTCGCCTGCCTGGTCCGGCTGTTCCTGCTCCAGCAGCCCGTGCCGCACGTGCACGCCGTGGCCGCGTTCCCCGCGGACCTGGCCCTGGCCGACGGCTGGCTGCGGCGCGAGGGCGACGAGGTGCACGCCACCGTCGACGTGCGCCCGTACGGCGGCCCCGACGGCGAGGACTGGTTCATCGTCTCCGACCTCGGCTGCTCCGTCGGCGGGGCCGGCGGGATCGGCAGCCGCGAGGAGGGCGTGGTCCTCGGCGTCGGCGGCGCATCCACCACCCTGGCCGGGATCACCGTGCGCACCCCGGTCGGCTCGGCCCTCGACGTCGGCACCGGATCGGGCATCCAGGCGCTGCACGCCGCCCAGCACGCCACCCGGGTCACGGCCACCGACGTCAACCCCCGCGCCCTGGAGTTCACCCGTCTGACGCTGGCGCTGTCCGGCGCCCCGGAGGCCGAGCTGCTCGCCGGGTCGCTCTTCGAACCGGTCGGCGAGGCCACGTACGACCTCATCGTGTCGAACCCGCCCTTCGTGATCTCTCCCGGCGCCCGGCTGACGTACCGGGACGGCGGGATGGGCGGCGACGACCTGTGCCGGACCCTGGTCCAGCAGGCCGGCGCGCGGCTCAACCCGGGCGGGTACGCGCAGTTCCTCGGCAACTGGCAGCACGTGGAGGGCGAGGACTGGCACGACCGGGTCCGCTCGTGGGTGCCGCGCGGGTGCGACGCGTGGATCGTGCAGCGTGACGTACAGGACGTGACGCAGTACGCGGAGCTGTGGCTGCGCGACGCGGGCGACCACCGGACCGACCCGGCCGAGTACGCGAGCCGCTACGAGGACTGGCTGGACGAGTTCGAGGCCCGCAAGACCAAGTCCGTCGGCTTCGGCTGGATCACGCTGCGCCGGTCGGACGCGGCCGAGCCCTCGATCGTGATCGAGGAGTGGCCGCACTCGGTGGAGCAGCCGCTCGGCGAGACCGTCCTGGCCCACTTCGCCCGCCAGGACTACCTGCGGGACCACGATGACGCGGCCCTGCTGGAGGGGTACTTCGCCCTCACCGAGGAAGTCGTACAGGAGCAGGTCGGCGCGCCCGGCGCGGAGGACCCGGAGCACGTGGTGCTCCGGCAGCACCGCGGGATGCGGCGCGCCACCAAGGTCGACACGGTCGGGGCGGGCTTCGCCGGAGTGTGTGACGGCTCACTGACCGCGGGCCGGATCCTGGACGCGATCGCGCAGCTCGTGCAGGAAGATCCGGTCGTTCTTCGGGACCGCACCCCGGAGGCCATCCGGATGCTGGTCGAGCAGGGCTTCCTGGAGCCGGTGGCGGGCCCCGCGCAGTAGCCGGAACCCAGATGTAACCCGGGGTTCGCCCTCCGTACCCCCTGGGCTGTCAGGGTCATGCACAGCGGGATCCGGGGGGATCCCGAGAGCGGCCCAGGGGTAAAGGGGAGCTGCATGGAAGACGGCCCGGGGATCTTCGCGGCGACCGTGTTTCTGCTGTTCGGGGCCGCTCTGCTGGCCTGGACGGGGGCGCGTGCCCTGCACCGCGCGCCGGTGGCTGAGGGCGTGCGCCCCGTCGTGGCCGTACCGCTGGCCCTGCTCGCCGGCGCGACGTCGCTGGCCCTCGGTGTGTGGTGCCTCGCGCGGCTCTGACGCGGGGGCCGCGACCCGACCGGATCCGGCCGGGATCCGCCGAGGATCCGGCCGGGAACGCCGAGGTCGGAGCGGTCGCGGGAGGGGTTCCGAAGACCGGCCCGAGAGCGGGTGCGGGTGCGGGGCCAGACGGCCCCCAGGCCACTCGGCCCGGTGATCGCGAAGGGCCCGCCGAGGCATCCGGGCGGCAGAAATGGCACTTGTCGGGTTACCGTTCGAGTGGCCGTTGCGGGCTTGTGCCGTTTGACACGGGGGCGGGTTGTACCGTCACACTCCGCAGCGTCGTCGTACCGCGACCGAGTGCCGACCGTGCCGACCGGAGAGAAGAGCCAAGTTGTCCCCGACTAGCGAGACCGCAAAGGGCGGCCGCCGACTCGTCATCGTCGAGTCCCCTGCCAAGGCGAAGACGATCAAGGGCTACCTCGGCCCGGGATACGTCGTCGAGGCGAGCGTCGGGCACATCCGCGACCTCCCGAACGGCGCGGCAGAGGTCCCCGACAAGTACACCGGCGAGGTCCGCCGCCTCGGCGTGGACGTCGAACACGACTTCCAGCCGATCTACGTCGTCAACGCCGACAAGAAGGCCCAGGTCAGGAAGCTCAAGGAGCTGCTGGCGGACTCCGACGAACTCTTCCTCGCCACCGATGAGGACCGCGAGGGCGAAGCCATCGCGTGGCACCTCCAGGAAGTCCTCAAGCCCAAGGTCCCCGTCCACCGGATGGTCTTCCACGAGATCACCAAGGATGCGATCCGCGACGCCGTCGCCAACCCGCGCGAGCTCAACCAGCGCATGGTCGACGCCCAGGAGACCCGCCGCATCCTCGACCGCCTCTACGGCTACGAGGTCTCGCCGGTCCTGTGGAAGAAGGTCATGCCGCGGCTGTCGGCCGGCCGCGTCCAGTCCGTGGCCACCCGCCTCGTCGTCGAGCGGGAGCGCGAGCGCATCGCCTTCCGCTCCGCCGAGTACTGGGACCTCACCGGAACCTTCTCCACCGGCCGCGCCGGCGACCCGTCCGATCCGTCGTCGCTGGTCGCCCGCCTGAACACGGTCGACGGCAAGCGCATCGCGCAGGGTCGCGACTTCGGCGCGAACGGGCAGCTCAAGAGCGAGGTGCTGCACCTCGACGAGGCCAACGCCCGGGCGCTCGCCGCCGCGCTGGCGGACACCTCGTTCGCCGTGCGCTCGGTCGAGTCCAAGCCGTACCGCCGCTCCCCGTACGCCCCGTTCCGCACGACGACGCTGCAGCAGGAGGCCTCGCGCAAGCTGGGCTTCGGCGCGAAGGCGACGATGCAGGTGGCGCAGAAGCTGTACGAGAACGGCTTCATCACCTACATGCGTACGGACTCCACGACGCTGTCCGACACCGCGGTGGCGGCCGCCCGGGCGCAGGTCACGCAGCTCTACGGGGCCGACTACCTGCCGGAGAAGCCGCGCGTCTACGCGGGCAAGGTCAAGAACGCGCAGGAGGCGCACGAGGCGATTCGTCCTTCGGGTGATCGTTTCCGCACCCCGGCCGAGACGGGTCTGACCGGCGACCAGTTCCGCCTGTACGAGCTCATCTGGAAGCGGACCGTCGCCTCCCAGATGAAGGACGCGGTCGGCAACTCGGTGACCGTGAAGATCGGTGGCACGGCCTCGGACGGGCGGGACGCCGAGTTCACCGCGTCCGGCAAGACGATCACCTTCCACGGCTTCATGAAGGCGTACGTCGAGGGCGCGGACGACCCGAACGCCGAGCTCGACGACCGCGAGAAGCGGCTGCCGCAGGTCGCGGAGGGCGACGCGCTCGCCGCCGAGGAGATCACGGCGGACGGCCACTCGACCAAGCCGCCGGCCCGCTACACCGAGGCCTCGCTGGTCAAGGAGCTGGAAGAGCGGGAGATCGGCCGCCCGTCGACGTACGCGTCGATCATCGGCACGATCCTCGACCGCGGCTACGTCTTCAAGAAGGGCACGGCGCTCGTGCCGTCCTTCCTGTCCTTCGCCGTCGTCAACCTGCTGGAGACGCACTTCGGGCGCCTGGTGGACTACGACTTCACCGCGAAGATGGAGGACGACCTCGACCGCATCGCGCGAGGCGAGGCGCAGTCCGTGCCGTGGCTGAAGCGGTTCTACTTCGGCTCGGAGGACGCGACCGAGGTCGTGCCGGCCGACGGTGACGCGCTCGGCGGTCTGAAGGAGCTGGTCACGGACCTGGGCGCGATCGACGCCCGGGAGATCTCCTCCTTCCCGGTGGGCGAGGGCATCGTGCTGCGGGTCGGCCGCTACGGGCCGTACGTGGAGCGGGGCGAGAAGGACGCGGAGGGCCACCAGCGGGCCGACGTACCGGACGACATGGCTCCGGACGAGCTGACGGTCGCGTACGCGGAGGAGCTGTTCGCGAAGCCGAGCGGGGAGTTCGCGCTGGGCGCCGACCCGGTGAGCGGGAACCAGATCGTCGCGAAGGACGGCCGCTACGGGCCGTACGTGACGGAGATCCTGCCCGAGGGCACGCCGAAGACGGGCAAGAACGCGGTGAAGCCGCGGACGGCCTCCCTCTTCAAGTCGATGTCCCTGGACACGGTCACGCTGGATGACGCGCTGAAGCTCATGTCCCTGCCGCGGGTGGTGGGCGCGGACGCGGAGGGCGTGGAGATCACGGCCCAGAACGGCCGCTACGGCCCGTACCTGAAGAAGGGCACGGACTCGCGGTCGCTGGAGACCGAGGACCAGCTCTTCTCGATCACGCTGGACGAGGCGCTCGCGATCTACGCGCAGCCGAAGCAGCGGGGCCGGGCGGCGGCCAAGCCGCCGCTGAAGGAGCTGGGGACCGACCCGGTGAGCGAGAAGCCGGTGGTCGTGAAGGACGGCCGCTTCGGGCCGTACGTGACGGACGGCGAGACGAACGCGACGCTGCGGCGGGACGACGACGTCGAGACGATCACGCCGGAGCGGGGCTACGAGCTGCTCGCGGAGAAGCGGGCGAAGGGCCCGGCGAAGAAGACGGCCAAGAAGGCGGCGAAGAAGGCCCCGGCGAAGAAGGCGACGGCGACGAAGACCGCTGCCGCGAAGAAGACCGCCGCGAAGAAGACGACCGCCAAGAAGACGGTGGCCAAGAAGACGGTGGCCAAGAAGACGGCGGCGTCCGCCCCGGCGGACGAGTAGCCGCAGGCCGCAGACGTAGGCCCCGCGCTGCAGCGCGGGGCCTACGCGCGTCCGGCGCCGACGGGCGCGTTCAGCCCCGTCGGGCACCATCCAGCCTCGCCGGCGTTTGAGGCGCGTGGTACGGGGCGGAGCCCCGGGGGCCCGGCGGAGCCGGTGCCCGTCGCGTGCGACCGCCGTCGGGCCGCGCCCGAGGTACGGGTCCGGGGCGGAGCCCCGGGTGGTGGGGCCGGAGTCACAGGGGGCCTTGTCCACAGGCCTCCGCAGCGGCCAAGCGCAGCGGATAGGCTGGGCGGATGACGCGAGCCGAGCAGCCAACGGTCGTGACCGCCCCCGCGAACCCCACCTACGACGAAGCCCTAGCCGCGGATTCCCGCGAGCGTGCGGTGCGCGCACTGCTGCGCACCCCCAGGCTGCGCCGGCTGTGGAGCGCCCAGCTGGTGAGCGGCATCGGCGATGCCCTCGCCCTGCTGGTGCTGGTGCTGCTGGCCTTGCAGGCCGCGGTCTCGGAGGACGCCTTCGGCGGCGGCTACCGCGGCGCGGCCCTCGCCGTCGCCGCCGTGTTCGGGGTCCGGATCCTGGCCACCCTCCTCTTCGGCGCGGTCCTGCTGGGCCCGCTGGCCGGGCTCATCGCCCCCGGCGGCAAGCTGGACCGCCGCTGGACGATGATCGGAGCCGACGGGGTCCGCCTCGGGCTCTTCGTCGTCGCACCGCTGTGGCTCGACTGGATCCCGGCCCACGCGCTCACCGCGCTGCTGGCCACCGTCTTCGTCGCCGGCACCGCCGAGCGGCTGTGGACCCTGGCCAAGGAGAGCGCGGCCCCCGCCCTGCTGCCCGCGCCGCCGCCGGAGGGGGCGACCGTACGGCCGCTGCCGGACCACCTGGACGCGCTGCGCCGCCTGACCCTGCGTACGGCCTTCGCGGCGCTCCCGGTCGCCGCCGCCGCGCTGCTCGCCGCCACCCTGGTCGGAAAGGCCCTCGGCCTCGGCATCGACTGGTTCGCCGAGAACCAGGCCGCCCTCGGCTCGTACGTGGCCTCCGGCCTCTTCGCCGCCTCCGTCTCGCTGCTGCTCCCGCTCGTCCTGCCCGGGACGAAGACCCCGCGCCCCCGTTCCCCGCTGGAGGGCCTGCGCGCCCCCAAGGCGGGCGACCGGCCCGACAAGGGCCGTACGGGCGCCATCCCCCTGCTGGTCCTGGCCTGCGCCGCGGTCGCCGGAGCGGTGTCCTGCGCCGTCGCCGTGTCCGTACTGCACGCCTTCGACCTCGGCGGCGGCCCGGCCTCCTTCGCCCTGGCCGTCCTCGCGCTCGTCGGAGGCACCGCCGCCGGCATCCGCGCCACCCAGGCCGGCAAGGTGCTGCCCGCGCTGTCCCGGCGCCGTCTGCTGGCCCTCGCCATAGCGGTGGCGGGGCTGGCGCTGCTGCTGACCGGGCTGGTCCCGGACACGGCGACCGTGCTGTTCCTGTCGCTGCTCGCCGGCACCGCCGCGGGCGTCGCCGCCAACACCGGGCACACGCTGCTGGACCAGGAGACCGAAGAGTTCCGCCGGGCCCGGGTCACCGAGCACCTCCAGGCCGTGGTCCGGGTGGCCATCGCCGTCGGGGCCGTCGTGGCCCCCGTTCTGGCCGCCGTGATCGGGCCGCACCGGCTCACCGGCGCCGAGATCGTCTTCTCGCACGGCGGGGCCGCCTTCACCCTGATGCTGGTGGGCGCCCTGCTGCTGCCGGTCGCCGTGGTGGTCCTGACCAAGGCTGACGACCGCGGCGGCGTGCCCCTGCGGCGCGACCTGCGCGAGGCGCTGCGCGGCGGGGAGCCGGTGCAGGCGGCATCCGCCACCGGGTTCTTCATCGCCCTGGAGGGCGGCGACGGAGCCGGCAAGTCCACCCAGGTGCAGGCGCTGGCCGAATGGATACGGGGCAAGGGCCACGAGGTCGTCGTGACCCGCGAGCCGGGGGCCACCCCGGTCGGCAAGCGGCTCCGCTCGATCCTGCTCGACGTCTCCTCTGCCGGGCTCTCGAACCGTGCCGAGGCGCTGCTGTACGCCGCCGACCGGGCGGAACACGTGGACACGGTGGTGCGCCCGGCCCTGGAGCGCGGCGCGGTGGTCATCTCCGACCGCTACATCGACTCCTCGGTGGCCTACCAGGGCGCCGGCCGCGACCTGTCCCCGACCGAGATCGCCCGGATCTCGCGCTGGGCCACCGACGGGCTCGTCCCGAACCTGACCGTGCTGCTCGACGTATCGCCGGAGGCGGCGCGGGAGCGGTTCACGGAGGCTCCGGACCGGCTGGAGTCGGAGCCGGCGGAATTCCACCAGCGGGTGCGGTCCGGGTTCCTGACGCTGGCCGCGGCGGACCCCGGGCGCTACCTCGTGGTCGACGCGGGCCAGGACCCGGACTCGGTGACCACCGTCGTCCGGCACCGCCTGGACCGCATGCTGCCGCTCTCCGAGGCCGAGGTGGCCGCCCAGGCGGAGGCCCGGCGCCTCGCCGAGGAGGAGGCCCGGCGCAAGGCCGAGGAAGAGGCCGCGCGCCAGGCGGAGGAAGCCCGCCTGAAGGCCGAGGAAGAGGCCCGGCTGGCCCGCGAGGCCGAGGCGGCCCGGATCAAGGCCGAGGCGGAAGCCGCGCGCAAGGCGGAGGACGCCCGGCTGAAGGCCGAGGAGGAGGCCCGGGCCCGGGCCGAGGCCGAGCGGCTGAGGGTGGAGGCCGAGGAGAAGGCGCGCGCCGCGGAGGCGGAGCGGTTGCGCAAGCAGGCCGAGGAGGAGGCCCGGCTGCGGGCCGAGGCCGAGGAGCGGCGGCTGGAGAAGCAGCGGCGGGCGGAGGAGGCCCTGCTGAAGGCCGAGGAGGCGCGCCGGCTGGCGGCGGCTGCGGCGGCCGCTGCCGCCTCGGCCGCGGCGGCTCCGGCGCCCGCGCCCGCCCCGGCGCCCGCGCCGGCGCCCGCGCCGAAGGTCGGCATGACGAAGGCCCCGCAGGCGGACGACGCCGTGACGATCGAGACCCCGGTGGTCGACAGGCGGGTCGTACGGCCGGACGACGTCACGCAGACCGTCCCGGTGCCGAAGGTCGATCCGGCGGTGGACGCGTCCGCCGCGGAGACCTCGGTGCTGCCGCCGGTCCGGGCGACCGACGAGACGGCCGTCCTGCCGCCCGTACGGCCCTCCGGTGGGACCGGACCGGCCCGGTCCGCCTCGCGGCCCACGAGCCGGCGCCCCGACGAGAACCCGGCCGACCGGGTGCCGCCGAACATCTTCCGGGACTCCGGCGCCGACTCCGGCAACGACCGGACGCGGGAGCTCCCGGTCCTCGGCGACGACGGACGCCCGCGCCGCCCGCGCCCGGACTGGGCCGAGGAGACCCCGCTGGACGATCTGCCCACGCTGGCGGACGAACTGCTGGGCCGCCACGAGGACGACGAGGACGAGGGCCGGGGCCCGCGCCGCCGCCGCTGACCCGCGGCGGGGCCGGCCGTACGGGATTGTCGGTGGCGCCCGCCACAATGGGTGCACGGAGAGTGAAAGGTGGTGGGCGGGATGCCCGTATGGGACGACCTGGTGGGACAGGAGCGGGTCCAGACGCAGCTGGCCGCCGCCGCCCGCGATGCAGACGCCCTGGTCACGGCCATCGAGCAGGGGGGCGAGGCGCCCGCCGCGTCCAAGATGACCCACGCCTGGCTGTTCACCGGACCGCCCGGCTCCGGGCGGTCCACCGCCGCCCGTGCCTTCGCGGCCGCCCTCCAGTGCACCAGCCCCGACCGCGCCCTCGGCGGCGAGCCCGGCTGCGGCTTCTGCGACGGCTGCCACACCACCCTGGTCGGCACGCACTCCGATGTGGAGATCGTCCGTACGGATCTGCTGTCCATCGGCGTGAAGGAGACCCGCGACCTGGTCCGCCGGGCGCAGCTCTCCCCGGCCGTGGGCCGCTGGCAGGTCATCGTCCTGGAGGATGCCGACCGGCTCACCGAGGGCGCGGGCAACGTGCTCCTCAAAGCCGTGGAGGAGCCCGCTCCGCGGACGGTGTGGCTGCTGTGCGCGCCCTCCCTGGAGGACGTGCTGCCCACGATCCGCTCCCGCTGCCGGCACCTGACGCTGCGCACCCCGCCCGTCGACGCCGTCGCCGAGGTGCTGGTCCGGCGCGACGGCATCGAGCCCGCCGCCGCCGCGGCCGCCGCCCGGGCGACCCAGGGGCACATCGGCCGGGCCCGCCGGCTCGCCACCGACGAGGCCGCCCGCTCCCGCCGGGCCGCCGTGCTGAAGCTGCCGCTCCGCGTCGACGACGTGGGCGGCTGCCTCAAGGCGGCGCAGGAGCTGGTCGACGCCGCCGCCGAGGACGCCAAGCAGGTCGCGGAGGAGATCGACGCCAAGGAGACCGAGGAGCTGCGGGCCGCGCTCGGCGCGGCCGCGGGCACCGGCGGCCGGATGCCCCGCGGCACGGCGGGCGTGATGAAGGAGCTGGAGGACCGGCAGAAGCGCCGCCGCACCCGTACCCAGCGCGACAGCCTCGACCTGGCACTGACCGACCTCACCGGCTTCTACCGCGATGTGCTGGCCCTGCAGCTCGGCTCGTCCGTGGCCATCGCCAACGAGGAGATACGGCCGGACCTCGACCGGATCGCCCGGGCCTCGGGTCCCGAGCGGACCCTGCGCCGGATCGAGGCGATCATCGCCTGCCGGGACGCCCTGGACCGGAACGTGGCCCCCCTCCTCGCGGTCGAGGCGATGACGATGTCGCTGCGCGCCGGCTGAGGCGGACCCGCCCGGTTGACCGGCTCACCCGTACGGGCGGACCGGCCGCCCGGGTCGGCACGGGCCCGGTCCTTGCCCTGCCCGGTACGGGCCACGGAAGGCGTGCGGCCGTCCGGTGCAGGGCCGCCCGCCGGGCCGCGCCGACAGGACGTAGGCTCCGGGAATGGACACCAGGAGCGTGCTGCGTACCACCGGGACCCTGATCGCAGCCGCCGGGCTGCTGCTCTCCGGATGCACCTCGGGCGGGTCGGAGGGTCCGAAGGCCGCCGCGTCCTCGGCGACGCCGTCGGCGCAGCCGTCCCCGGACCCGGTCGCGCTGCGCCCGTACTACGAGCAGAAGCTGACCTGGCGCGACTGCGGTGTCCCGGGGTTCCAGTGCTCCACCATGAAGGCCCCGCTGGACTACGCGAACCCCGGCTCAGGCCAGGACGTGGACATCGCGGTGGCCCGGCGCCCGGCCACCGGCCCGGGCAAGCGGCTCGGCTCGCTGGTGGTGAATCCGGGCGGGCCCGGCGGTTCCGGCATCGGCTACCTCCAGGCGTACGCGGGCATCGGCTATCCCGCGCCCGTCCGCGCCCGGTACGACATGGTCTCCTTCGACCCGCGCGGGGTGGACCGCAGCAGCCCCGTCGAGTGCCTGAGCGGCCCGGCGATGGACAAGTACACGCAGGTGGACCAGACACCGGACGACGCGGCCGAGCAGGCCCTGCTGGTGACCGCGTTCAAGGAGTTCGCGGCAGGCTGCGAGGAGCGCTCGAAGCGGATGCTGCCGCACGTCTCCACCGTCGAGGCCGCCCGCGACATGGACCTGCTGCGCGCGGTGCTCGGCGACGAGAAGCTGACGTACGTCGGGGCCTCGTACGGCACCTTCCTGGGGGCGACGTACGCGGACCTCTTCCCGGGCCGGGTCGGCCGGCTGGTCCTGGACGGCGCGATGGACCCCACCCGTCCGGCGCTCGACCTGAACCGCGACCAGACGGCGGGCTTCGAGACGGCCTTCACCTCCTTCGCCAAGGACTGCGCGAAGCAGTCCGACTGCCCGCTGGGCAGGGGCACCCCGGAGGAGGTGGGAGCGCGCCTGAAGGAGTTCTTCCGCAAGGTCGACGCCCAGCCCGTGCCCACCGGCGAGTCGGCCCGCCCGCTGGGCGAGGCCCTCGCGACGACCGGGGTGATCGCCGCGCTGTACGACGAGAGCGCCTGGCCGCAGCTGCGCGAGGCGCTCACCGACGCCATGAACGGCGACGGGGCGCCCCTGCTGGCGCTCGCCGACAGCTACTACGAGCGCGAGCCGGACGGCAAGTACGCCAACCTGATGTACGCGAACGCCGCCGTGAACTGCCTGGACCAGCCCCCGGCCTTCAGCGGCCCGGACGCGGTCCGCTCCGCCCTCCCCTCCTTCGAGAAGGCTTCCCCGGTCTTCGGCGCGGGCCTGGCCTGGGCCTCGCTGAACTGCACGTACTGGCCGGTGAAGGCCACGGGCGAGGCGAAGGCACTGACCGCCAAGGGCGCCCCGCCGATCGTGGTGGTCGGCACGACGCGCGACCCCGCGACCCCGTACAAGTGGGCCCAGGCCCTGGCGGACCAGCTCGACTCGGGCACCCTGCTCACCTACGAGGGCGACGGACACACGGCCTACGGCCGGGGCAGCGACTGCATCGACACCTCGATCAACCAGTACCTCCTGGAGGGCAAGGCCCCGGATCCCGGCAAGAAGTGCCGCGGGACCTCCAAGCCCTAGGGCCCGATATGTCCCCGATCGTCCGAGTCTGAGCAAAGCGGTTCGGGGCACCCGTCTGCACCCTGTAGACTTGGCGCCGCTGCTGATGAGCACACCTCTTCGGGGGAATACTTGTCTGACCAGCGGTGCCGCCTTAGCTCAGTTGGCCAGAGCAACGCACTCGTAATGCGTAGGTCTCGGGTTCGAATCCCGAAGGCGGCTCAGAGAAACCCCAGGTCACATCACCCGTGACCTGGGGTTTTCTGTTGCTCGGGGCATGGCGAGCTACACGGTCGGAGTGCCGTGACTTTGCTTGCGTGAGCGATGCGTGAGCGGAGCGGCCGTTAGCCCTTCTTCGCGGCCTTCTTGGCCTTGGCCTTCTTCTTCCGCTTGGCCTTCGCCTTGGCGGCCTTCTTCGCTTCCTCGGCGGCCTCTCGGACCTGCGCTTCTTGCTCGGCCTTGCGCTGGAGGGGCACGAGCTTCGCGGTGGCCTCAGCGGCGCTCTTGCCGACGTGGGGGAGCACGCTTTGGTAGATGTCACGCGTGATCCGGGTGTCGCTGTGCCCGAGCGTGTCCGACACGATCTTGATATCGATATCGGCCGCCAGCATGAGCGTCGCCGCCCCGTGTCGGAGATCGTGCAGCCGGATCGGCGGCAGTCCGGAGGCCGCCACGAGCCGCTCGAAGAGGTCGGTGACCTTGCCCGGATGGAGCCAAGAACCGTCCTCCTGGGTGAAGACGAGCCCGGTGTTCACCCAGGCCGAGCCCCACTCGGCGCGGTCGGCCTCCTGCTGCTCACGGTGCCGCTTCAGGACGTGGACGGTGTCGTCGTCCAGAGCCACGACGCGGAAGCCGCTGTCTGTCTTCGGCTCGGACGCCTCGACCTCCCAGCCGTCCTGCACGAGCTGGCCGGTGACCGTGAGGGAGTGCCGGTCGAGGTTGGTCTCCGACCACGGCTGTCCGCACGCTTCGCCACGACGCAGGCCGCGGAAGGCGATCAGGTGCCACATCGCGTACAGCCGGTCCTCGGCGACGAAGTCGAGGAAGGCGCCGGTCTGTTCCGGCGTCCAGACCATCACGGGGGGCGGCTTCTCGCCGGTCTGCTCCCACTTGGCGACCCGTTCGTCCGTCCATACGAGCGCCTTCGGCTTGCGCACCGGGTCGATCTCGACGTGGGCCGCCGGGTTGAACGTGATGATCTGCTGCCCGATCGCGTCGTTGAGGGACGCGCGGAGCGTGGCCTTGATGTGCTGGCGCGTGGCAGGGCCGGTGACGCGGCGGAAGGCCGGCATCGCGTCGATCGCCGCCTTCATCGCCTTGCGGCGGGCGCGGTTCGCCACACCCTTCCACGGGACGGTCGCCAACTCCTCGACCGCCGCACGCCGCTGGGCGTTCTGCTCCAGGATCTCGGCGTTGGCGTCGGTGATCGCGGTGAACATGTCGCTCAGGTGGCTGACACGCAGCCGGTCGAGACGCCGGTGGCCGATGTGCGGCTTGAGGTGCACGCGGACATCGGTCTCGTACCGGTTGATGCCCGACTTCCGGATGCGCTTGCCGGCGAGCCACCGGTCCAGCCACTCGGCCACGGTCAGGCTGCCGATGAGATCCTGGCCAGCCCTGAGCCGGCGCCGGGTCTCCTCCACGTCCGGCAGGGGCAGCTTCTCGCCGCTGACCTCGGCCAGCATCGCGGCGACCAGTTGGATGCCCTCGGGGTCGTCGGCTTCGGCGAGTCCCAGGAGAGCTCGTACGTGGTCGAGATCGGCCTGGGCGGCCTTGAGGTTGCCGTACCCGCCACGGGCGAAGGAACGTCGGCTGCCGTCCTCGCGGGGAGGCAACTCCTGGCGTATGGAGTACGTGCAGTGATTCCTGCTGTTGCGCTTCGGGCAGGCAGAGCCGAGTTCCTTGCCGGTCTTCGGGTCACGGCAGGAGCAGCGGCGATAGGTAGAGCCCTTCAAAGGCTTTCCTCCGGGGTGGTGTTGGGATCGGTTTCGGGCGGGTCGACATCGCCCAGGGCGGGCGGAAGGTCTGGTGGGATAGCACCCTCCTCGCGGATGTCCCGGCGGAGGTGGCGAAGGTTGTACTTGGCGGAGATGGCCTGGTCGGCGTATTCGGTCCGCCTGCGTTCGGCTTCTTCCTGCTGGGCGCGGCTAGTGGCCGTCTTGGCGGCGAATCGTGCCCGTTCTTCCTCTTCGAGCGCGGCGAGCGCGGTGCGCGTGAGTCTGGCGTGAAGCTCGAAGTCGGGGACCATGCCCGCGTCGCGTTCGGGCACCTCCTGTTCGCTGGTGAAGCGCCGTAGGGCGTCCCAGGTGGGGACGAGGCTCTGGAACGGGAGTTCCTGGGTCCGGTCGACGTAACCGACCGGGAAGATCAGGCAGACCGGGTACGTCTCCAGGGCGGCGGCGAGGACGATGACGTCCACCAGAGGAAGGGTGGCCCGGCGCCCGGACTCCATGTTGGCGATCACGTTGCGCGGGATGGGGTGCCCGAGCCTCTCGCACTCGTCCGCCAGGTCCTGCGCGCTCCACCCCATCTCCTTTCTCCGTCGCCGGACCTCGCCAGCCACGTTGGCCTTGATCCGGTCGACCCACTCCGGGAAGTCGTCGTCCTCTTCATCATCGAAACCGTGTTGTGTCATGTAGACACACTAGCTCTCTCATGATGGTTCCTAGACGCCTGGAGCCGGATGTGTTGGGCATGTTCGCCGAGGGCTGTGACGAGAGGAGCGCCACGTGCGCGATGACGCGATGACCGAGCGGGCAACAGGCATGACTCGCGAGGAGCTGCTGGCTCTTCCTGTTGCCGTTGACCTGGACACAGGCAACCGTGCGCTGGGTCTCGGGCGGAGCAAGGGCTACGAGCTGGCGAAGCGGGGCGAGTACCCGTGCAAGGTCCTGCGGCTGGGCAAGGCGTACCGCGTGGTGACCGCGGATCTGCTCAGTCTGCTGGGGCTGGCCGCTTGAGGGCGAGGCAACATAGCAGGCAGTTCTGCGCTGAGCTGACACAGAAGCGCTGGACTGTGGCCAGGCGTGGACGTACGGTTCGTGGTCCCTCGCGGTGGCCTGATGCCCGCGAGAAGGGAATGGGCCCCCGGCGGTGCGACGCCGGAGGCCCGAGCAACCCCGAACGGCCCTGGAAGAACCAACCCGGCGGCAAGGGCGTGCGAGCCCGCCACCGCCAGACGAGGAGCTGCCCTGTGGAACACCCCGAACCCCATCCCTATTCCGCCCCTGACAGGCCCGAGTGGCCGCCGGTCGCCAAGCCCGGCCAGCCGGGCCGGACCATATCCGAGACCGGCCAGGCCGTCGGCGACCCGGCGCAGACCTCGCCGCCCGCCGAGCGGTGTCCCGAAAATGAACGGTCCGACCTCGACCCCAAGCGGTGTCCCGAGACGGAACAGGCAGATCCGGAGCCGACACACGGATCGGAGCTGCTCGACGAACTGCGTGCGCAGATATTGGAGTTCGTCATCCTCCCCTCCGAGCAGGCGCTCGACGCGGTCACCTTGTGGGTGGCGGCGACGCATCTGCAGCCCGCGTGGCAGCACGCCCCGCGCCTGGCGGTGGTGGGGCCGGCGAAGCGGTGTGGCAAGTCACGGCTGCTGGACGTGCTGACCGAGACGGTCCACGAGCCGATGCTCACCATCAACACCACGCCTGCGGCGGTCTTCCGCTCCATCACCGAGGAGCCGCCCACGCTCCTGGTGGACGAGGCGGACACGATCTTCGGCACGCCGAAGCAGGCGGAGAAGAACGAGGAGATGCGCGGCCTGCTGAACGCCGGCCATCAGCGCAACCGGTACGTGACCCGGGTGGTCGGCAATGACCACACGCCCCACCGATTCGCCACCTTCGCCATGGCGGCCATCGCCGGAATCGGTGACCTACCCGACACGATCATGGACCGGTCGGTGGTCATCCGCATGCGTCGGCGGGCGGAAGGCGAGACCGTCCGCCCCTTCCGGTCACGGCGGGACATCCCCGCCCTGCACGGTCTGCGCGATCGCATCGCAGCCTGGGCGAGGCCCATGCTGGATGAGGCCGCCGACCTGGAACCGGCGATGCCGGTCGAGGACCGGGCCGCCGACACCTGGGAACCCCTCGCCATCGTCGCCGACCTCGCCGCCGGCACCTGGCCACGCCGCGCCCGTACCGCGTGCGAGCAGATGGTCGCAGCCGAGGCAGCGGCTGAAGAGGACCACCCCAGCGGGGCCCGCATCCTGGCCGACATCCGGCGCGTCTTCGTCGCGCAGCGCGAGGTCGATAGCCTCTCCACGGAGGAGCTGATCCACCACCTGCGCCAGGATCCGGAGAGCCCGTGGGCCGTGTGGGGGCGCAGTGGGCTGAGCCCGCGTGACCTCGGCTCGATGCTCCGGCAGTTCGGCATCAAGCCCGGCAACGTCCGCATCGCCGACGGAACCCAGCGCAAGGGCTACATGCGCAACAAGTTCCTCGACCCCTGGCGCCGTTACTGCCCGACCATTCACCCGGTCGACGCCGCGCCCACCCTCCCGCAGGGCTGACCCCGCCCACCCCCGCTGGTTGCCGTCCTTGCCGTCCCTGCCGTGATCGCGCAGGTCAGAGGGCATACGCGCAAGACGGCAACCGGGCCCAAGACGGCAACACGATCACGACCGCCCGTGTGAAGCGCGGGACGTCGCCCGCATCCGTCTCGTGCCGTCCCATGCGTACGCGCCGTATCGCCGCAGGTCACCGGCCATGAGGCCAAGACGGAAGACAGCCCCGTACCGTCCTCGCCCCTGATCCTCAGCGGGCGGGGCCAAGACGGACACCGGCCGGACCTGCCGTACCGGCCCTGACCTGCGCTTGCAACGGCCAAGACGCCCAAGACGCATCACGCACCACCACAGGAGCCTCCCGCTTGAGCACCCCTGCCATACCCGACCACCACCACACAGCCCACCAGGCGACCGGATGGGACCGCGCCGCGATCCTCACCCTCGGCGCCGCCGCATGTGCCCTCTCGTACGACGCACTGCAGCAGATGGCCGTCGCCATCCACATCCGCGGGTTCCTCACCTACCTCTTCCCGCTCGTGATCGACGGGTTCATCGCCTACGGGGTACGAGCCCTCCTCGTTCTGCGCACCGCCCCGTTCCGAGCCCGCCTCTACGTGTGGACCCTGTTCGGAACAGCGACCACGGCGAGCATCTGGGCGAACGCCCTGCACGCCCTCCGCCTCAACCAACAGGTCACATCCGGCGGCCTGTACCTGGGCGACGCCACCGTGGGCGTCCTCTCCACCATCGCGCCGCTCGCCCTGGCAGGCGCGGTCCACCTCCACATCCTGATCACCCGTGAGACCACCACCGAGGCTCCGGAACAGCCTGCCGGGGATACGGAGGCCAAGCGGCGAGGCGGACGTCCACCGGACGCCTCGCTGGAGGACCTGGTCGAGATCGGCCGTGCTGCTGCCGCTGAGCAGGGCGAGCTGTCGCGAGCCATCGTCAAGAAGGCCGCTCGGGACCAGGGACTCGGCATGGCCGGCGAGCGACTGACCGAGGTCATGAAGATCCTCCGGGCCGAGGCGAAGGCCCCTTCCGAAACCTCCTGACCGTCCGAACCCTGAGCCCGGTTGGGGTGGTCGGAACCCTTCCGACCACCCCAACCACGGCCTTGTCCACACCCTGGGGGCCGCTCCTGTGGATACGCACACATGCCCTCCCCGTGCCCCCAGCACCCGCCTCCGTCCCACGCATCGGAGAACGCCTGTGCCCCGTGACTCCCACGACGACGCCACTGCCGGCACCGTCACGGCGTCCCTCCAGCCGAAGTCGCCTACGTTCATGAACCGTTTGCGGAGCGCGTTCGGGCGGACGGCCCCTGGCGGAGCCAGTAGTACCCCGAGTCCGACTCAAGGCCGGTCTTCGGGGATCTCCGCCCCGGGGGTGGCGGAGACGGCCCGACGCCAGGGGGCGCCGGTCCGGGAGGTCGGGGCCGAGGGCGGCCCCGACCAGGACGAACTCCACGCCGCCCAGCAGCAGATCCTCCGCCCCACACCCGCCGCCGATCCTCCGGTCGGCGAGCGAGCGGTGCAGAGCGTCCAGCCGGCGATCCGCCGTTTCACCGGCACCAAGCGGACCGTACGCGTCGGACCGCTGCGGTTCACCGGCGACGAGCACAACGCGCTCCAGGAGGCCGCCGCCGAGCACGGCTACAAGGGGGAGTCCGGCTTCGCCGCCGACATCGTCCTCACCTTCATCGCCGGCAGGTTCACCGCGAACCTGCCGCTGTCCGAGGACCGCCGCCGTACCCACATGTTCCGCGCCCAGGTGCTGCGCGAGCTCAACCGCATCGGCGTCAACGTCAACCAGATCGCCCGCGCCCTCAACAGCGACCTCACCCCACCCGACATCCGCCACCGACTCGACGAGCTCCACCGCCTGCTGGAGCTGATCGCCGAGGCCCTGCGCGAACCGACCGAATCCAGGAAGGACCAGGCCGCGTGATCGCCGCCATCAAACCGGCAGGGTCCAACACCCGTGGCCTGCTCGCCTACCTCTACGGCCCCGGCCGCCACGACGAACACACCGACCCGCACATCGTCGCCGGCTTCGCCATGCTCGGAATGCCCGACCCCGGCCGCGACCCCGACGCCACCCTCACCCAGCTCGCCCGCCACCTCGACGAGCCCGTCCATCTTCGGAACAGCGAGTTCGGCAAGAAGGTCACCGACCACGTCTGGCACTGCCCCGTCCGCACCGCCCCCGAAGACCGGCACCTCTCCGACGTCGAGTGGGCCGACATCGCCCAGCGGATCGTCGAGGCCGCCGGCATCGCACCGCCCGGCGACGACCTGGCCTGCCGGTGGATCGCCGTACGCCACGCCGACGACCACATCCACATCCTCGCCACCACCATCCGCGAGGACGGCCGCCGCCCCAGGCTCCACGACAGCGGCATCCGCGTCGGCGACGCCTGCCGCCAGATCGAGACCGACTACGGCCTGCGCCAGCTGAAGAAGGGCGACCGCACCGCCGGGCGCCGGCCCACCCAGGCCGAGATGCACAAGGCCCAGCGCCTCGGCTGGGAGCAGACCAGCCGCGACTGGCTCCAGGACCGCATCCGCGCCGCCATCCCCCACGCCCGCACCGCCGAGGAACTCCTCGCCTACCTCGAAGCCATGGGCATCGCGGTCAAACCCCGCCGCGGACCGTCCGGAGACCTCCTCGGCTACGCCGCCGGCCGCCCCGGAGACCTCAACAAGGACGGCGAACAGATCTTCCACCCCGGCGGGAAGATCGGCCCCGACCTCACCCTCCCCAAGCTCAAGGCCCGCCTCGAAACCACCGAGCCGGAGGAGCACCCCACCGCCCGCCGTGACCAGCCAGCCACCCCCTGGCACCAGGCCATCGACGCCCTCGACACCCTCCACCAGGGGATGGCTGACGACACCCACGCTCAGGCCCACATCACCGCGCTCGGCGACCTCATCGAAGCCACCGCTCAGAAAGCCCCCAACCACCTCCACGCCGAACTACGAGCAGCCTCAAGGGCATTCGCCCGCGCTCAGCGCTCCCAGATTCGCGCCGAGAACCAGGCCGCCCACACCCTGCGCCGAGCGGCCCGGGACCTCGCACACACCGCCACCGGCCCCGACGGCAGCGCCCTGGCGACCCTGCTCACCGCCCTCGTCTGGGCCACGATCGTCGCCGCCCGCTGGCACGAGGCGAAGAACCACGCCCACCAGACCGAAGCCGCCCGCCAGACCCTCCACCACCTCCAGGCCGCCGCCGACCGAGCCCTCACGCCCGTCGTCGACAGCCTCGCCACCCGCCGGCCGAACGATCAGGCCCGCCGGACTCTCGCCCACGACGTACGGGCCGCCGTCCCCGACCACGCCGACCGCATCCTCACCGACCCCGCCTGGCCGGCCCTCGCCACCGTCCTCGCCGACGCCGAAGCCGGCGGCCACAAACCCCACCAGCTCCTCAAGGAGGCCGCCGCCCGGCGTGAACTCGCCACCGCCCGCCAACCCGCCCGCGTCCTGATCACCCGCATCCAGCACACCAGCCGCAACCCCGCACCCAACCCCCGCGCCGAAGCCGCCCGCCGCCGCTCCACCATGGCGCTCCCGCCCAGCGGACCTCAGGCCCGAAACCTCCAGCCCACCACCACACCCACGACGCCCACCGATCAACGCCACCGACGCCGCTGACAGCCACAAGGAGCCCCTGTGACAGCCACCCAACAGCCACACACCACCACAGCCGACAATAAGGAGCCCGCCCTGAAGATCCACCCCGCCGCCGACATCTTCCCGATGCTCGACCAGGACGAACTGCTCGACCTCGCCGCGTCGATCAAGACTGAGGGCCAGCACGAGCCGATCGTCCTCGACCCCGATGGCGTCCTCCTCGACGGCCGAAACCGCCTCGCCGCCTGCAAGATCGCTGGCGTCGAACCCCGCTTCACCACCTACACCGGCACCGATCACATGAGGCTGATCATGTCCGGCAACCTGGTCCGTCGGCACACCAGCAAGGGCCAGCAGGCAATGATCACCGCCATGGCCTGTTCCGTTTCGGAACACTCCCTGCGAGACCAGGCCAAGCACCATGGCCTCAGCCTCACCCGCCTGTCGAACGCCGCCACCGTCCTCAAGCACGCCCCTCACCTGGCCGAACAAGTCCGCGTCGGCACACTCGGCCTCGACGCCGCCTACACCGCCGCCCGCGAGCAGAGAGACCGGACTGCCGCACTCAAGGCCCAGTACGACCGCCTTCGCGAGCACGCCCCCGACCTCGCCGCACAGGTCACCGAGGGCCTCCTCACCTTCGACGACGCCACAGCGGCACTCGACGAGCGGCTGGAAACGGAACGGCTCCGGCAGCACGTGATCGATGCCGACACCCTGCGCCTCGCGGACGGCGACACCACCCCGCCCCTCGCCCAACTCGTCGAACGCGGCGACATCACATGGGGCCAGGCACACCAGCGCGCCGAAGAGTTCCTCGCCCACCGGCAAGACGCCATCGACCGGGCCCAGCACACTCTCCAGCTGATTGCCGAGAACTGGACCACCGTCCAGGACCTCGCCGCCCGGCCCGGCACTCAGCTCACCCGCGACATCCTCGGGGGTCTTGCACCCGAAGTCCGTTTCCTGGCCCAGCGCCTGATCGCCCTGGACTGAGCCATTGCAGCTCTCGGGGCTGGAGCGCCGCCGCCAGCCCCGAGAGCGATCGCTCATCCCACCGACTTCCCCACCACCTCCGTCAGCGCAGCAACCGCTCCCTCTCCGCACACCTCTGGCGCGGGCGGCTGGCCCCGATCCCACACTCCAGGACGTGGCATGGGCGAGGCGGAGGTTCGACCTCGACGCAACCGGCGCGTATGACGACTGCGGCAACGGCATGCCTGGGAAGCATCAGGGGCTGCCGGACTGCGAGATGCTGTCCCGTCTCACCGGATTTTGTCGTTGCCTCACCGGACGTTGTCCGATTCGCCAGCGAGGGATAACGCCGGTGAGACTCCCCGACTCAGGGACGATCGCCTACTGGCCGTCCAGTGCAGCGAACGCGCCGGAGAACACCTTCGCATCGTGCTTGGTCATGGTGTACCCGCCGGTCTTCTGCCAACTGGGGTTGTCCGGGTCGTAGGTGGGCTTGATCGGGCTCGTGGAGCCCTCAGGGAGCTTGCCGTTGCGGATGCAGCGCTTCACCGCCTTGGTGATCGCTGCGGTGGGGCCGTAGAGAGCGCTGTCGCCATGCTCCTCTCGGAACTCCCCTCCGCTCACCCAGCCTTCTCCGTCGGCGGCGGCTCGGAGGAGGGTCTTCGCGCGGTGGTTCAGCTCGCGGATGAGTTCCTTCGCCAGCTCGATGGTCCAGCCGTTCTCCTCATCGGGCTTCTCAACGGCCCCGTACTCGTTGAGTAGTTGCATCAGCTTCCGGGCGAACTCATCGTCGTCCTCGGTGCACGTGATCGTGAATGTGATGGCCATGCGCGCCTATCCCTGCCCCTCAAAATAACGACGGAATGACGAATCACTTGCATGAGTAGGATGCTCTCCTGGTCTCATGCGAGTCAAGCTGATTCCTGCTTATTCCGTCGCTATTTTCCTGCGCAGGCCCTGACCTGGACGGATCCGGACAGTCGTCTCGGCTGAGGTTGTCGCTGATCATGTGATGTCTCAGGGTTCGTTCCCTCTCCCGGGCGGTTTGGGTCCGATTCACACGGTGGCGTCTTGCCGGTTGTGGCTCCCTCGAACCAGCACGGACGGGAGAGGAGGTCGACTGGTGGATGTCGGGGTGGTGGGGCCGGATGGGTTCGAGGTCGCGTACGTCGATGAGGACCTGGTACATCGTCGTGAGTCGCTGGCGGCGTGCTGGACGTTGGGCTTCGAGAAGCTGCAGCCGGTTCGGCCGGTCAAGTCCTATCCGGGGCAGGGGTCCGTGACGCGGGACTACTGGGCGGCTACGACGGGCGGTCAGGTGTCGTGCGAGTCGCAGCTGGAGCGGCACCACGCGATGCTGCTGGACTTCGATCCGCAGGTGACGGGCCTGACGTGTCAGCCCTTCCGCCTGTTCTGGCCAGGGCGACGGGGCCGGCGCGGGCATGTTCCGGACTTCTTCGCCCGCCTGGCCGGCGGCGGGGGCCTTGTGGTGGACGTCCGGCCGGACGACCGGATCGAGCCGGAGGACGCGGAGGCGTTCGCAGCGACTGCGCGGGCGTGCGAGCTGGCGGGATGGTCCTTCCGCCGGGTGGGGGCGATCGACCCGGTGCTGCTGGCGAATGTCCGCTGGCTGGCGGGCTACCGACACCCGCGCTACCACCTGGAGCCTGTCGCCACGCGGCTGCTGGCGGCCTTCGCCGAGCCGACGGCCTTGTTCGCCGGAGCTGAACGGGTCGGCGACCGCCTAGCGGTGCTGCCGGTCCTCTACCACCTGCTCTGGCGGAGGCTGCTGAACGTCAAGTTGGACCTGGGGCCGCTGGGCCCACACAGCGTGGTCCGCGCGCCGATCGGACGGAGGTGAGGCAGGTGCGGCGTCCGCTGGTGGTCAGGCCGGGAGACCGGGTGCGGTTCGACGGGCGGGTGCACACGGTGGTCGGACTCTCCGGAGTGCTGGTGCGACTGGCCGACGCGATGGGGCAGGGCAGCGCGATGCACCTGCCCACCCTGATGACCGCACCCGGGTTCGAGGTACTCGGCGCCGCCAGCTTGCCGCCGCAGCTCCCGGCGGGGCTGCTGGACGGAGTGCCGCCCGACCGGGCGGAGAAGGCCCTGTGGTGGCACCGGCACATGGCCGAGCTGTTGAACGGCCTGCCGCCGGACGCTCCGCTCGGAGAGGCGCCGCGATCCGAGTACGACCCTGCGACGCGGACACTGGCCCAACGGGAGACGGCCAAGGCAGCCGAACTCAGCGCGGAGACGGGACGTGCGGTCAGCGTCCACACGGTCCGCTGGCGCCGCCGCCGCTACCAGCGAAGTGGAGTGCTGGGCATGGTCGATGGCCGACAGTCCCCGCGCCGCACGGTCGGCGGCCAGGTGGACCCGCGGGTGGTGGAGGTGCTGCGGCAGCTGATGGGCGAAGCCTCGAACGGATCGACCCGCACAGTCAGCTACTACTTCGTGCAGGTGGGCCTGGCGGTGAGGAAGCTGGAGGGCTCACCGGTGACGATGCCGTCCCGGGCGACGTTCTACCGCCTGTTCGACCGATTGGAAGCCGGGCGCCACACAACCGGCTCGGCCCGCACCCGCCGCTCGTTGGCCAACCAGCCCGACGGCGTGTTCGACAAGGTGACGGTCTGCCGGCCGGGCGAACTCATGGAGATCGACTCCACGCCGTTCGATGTGCTGGTGCGGCTCGACAACGGCGAGGTGGACCGGGTCGAGTTGACCGGCTTGGTCGACATCGCGACGCGGACCATCGCCGCCGCAGTCCTGCAGCCGACTACGAAGTCGGTGGACGCCGCGCTGCTGCTGGCCCGCGCGGTGACGCCGGCGCCGATGCGGCCCGGCTGGCCGCAGGCCTTGCGGATGGAGTATTCGGCCCTGCCCTATCAGCGGCTGCTGTCGGTCGACGAGCGGCTGCGGCACGCGGCCGCGGTCCCGCTGATCATCCCGGAGGCCATCGTGGTCGACGGCGGCAAGGCGTTCTTGTCGAAGAACTTCCACGCCGCCTGCAATGCGTTCGGCACCGAGGTGATCCACGCCCCGCCCCGCACTCCGACCCACAAGCCCCACATCGAGCGAACACTGGGCTCGGCCGCCTCCCTGTTCGCCCAGTTCCTCACCGGCTACACCGGCCGCTCGGCCGAGCATCGCGGACGGAAGGTGGAGGATGAGCCGTTGTGGTCCATGCACCAGCTCCAGGAACTGTTGCAGGAATGGATCACCTTGTGGCAGAATCGGCCGCACGACTCGCTGCGCGACCCGCTCGCCCCGGGGCGGACGTTCACCCCGAACGAGAAGTACGCGGCCCTGGTGGAGACGGCCGGCTACCTGCCGCTGCCGCTGACCGCCGAGGACTACCTGGAGCTGCTGCCGACGCGCTGGCAGGCCGTCAACTCCTATGGCATCAAGATCAGCCATCGCATCTACGACTGTGACGAGCTGGTCGCTCTACGGCGGCAGAAGTCCGGGATCGCGGAGCACAAGAACCACTGGGAAGTTCGCCACGACCCCTACGACATCCGGCTCGTCTGGCTCCGCGATCACCACGAGGGCCACTGGATCACTGTCCCCTGGCGACTTCTGTCGCGGACCGCCACACCGTTCGGAGAGCTGGCTTGGGACCACGCCACCCGGGACCTGCGCGCGCAAGGGCAGCCGACCACCGAGGACGCGATCGCGGATGCGGTCGAGGACCTGCTGGAACGCGCGGGTGCGGGGCCCGACAATGACAAGCCCGCCCGACGTCGCCGCGGCGGGGGCCGCAGTTCCAAGGTCGCCGCCCGCACGCAGGCCACCAGCCGCGAACCCGCCTGCCCCAGACCTGAACCTCCTCCCCGGCCTGCCGCCCTGCCGCAGCCCTCGGCCGCGGCCGCAGCCGAGGAGGCAGACGACGAGGCCATCGCCGACGTTGTCCCGCTCAGAGTCTTCGACGCACGCAAGGAGGCCAAGAAATGGTGGTGAACCCCTACGAGTTCGGGCTACCGGAGGACCGACGGATGCCCACGACGACGCTGGAGGGCTGGCGCCGTTTCGTGGACGAGGACCCGATCGCATTCCTCCTGCTGTCCGAGGACGAGTGGAAGGACCTGCCTCCCCGGGCCCGGGACAAGTACGACGAAGGCCGGGTGAACTACCACTCCGAGCTGATCATCGTGGAGACCCCGACCATCCGCGAGGTCCTCCACCAGGGCCGGCTGCTGACCCTGGTGAACCGGCGGGAGATCAGTGCCCGCCGTGGGCTGATCGTCTCCGGGCTCTGGGCGACGGGCAAGTCCACCGCCATCAAGCAACTCGGCCGGGCCCACGAACTGCGAGTACGCGAACGCTTTCCGGAGCACGACCGCATCCCGGTCGTCTACATCTCCGCCCCACCGGGCGGCTCCCCTCGCAAGCTCGCCACCCGCTTCGCGCACTTCCTGGGCCTGCCGTTGAAGTCCCGCCACAACGAGATGGACATCGCAGACGCGGTCTGCGAGATCCTCACCGACGCCCGCTGCGATCTCGTCCTGGTCGACGAGATCCACAACATCAATATGGCCACCTCCACAGGCAAGGACCTGTCCGACCACCTGAAGTACTTCACCGAGCACATCCCGGCCACGTTCATCTACGCCGGCATCAACGTTGAACGCGAGGGCCTCTTCGCCGGGGTCCGCGGCAAGCAGATCGCGGCCAGATGCGTGATGAAGTACACGGGGAACTTCCCCTACCAGGTCGAATGGCGCTCGATGATCGCGGCGATGGAGGGTTCCCTGCGGCTGCACCATCACGAGCCCGGCAGCCTGGTCCGGCTGGCGAAGTATCTCCACGCTCGCACCGGCGGCAGCATCAGCAGCCTGTCCCACCTCGTTCGTGCGGGCGCTATCAGCGCGATCGCCGACGGCAGCGAACGGATCACCCGCCGTCTGCTGGAGTCCGTCCCGGTCGACCACAACACCCAGTCCGACAGCCCCGGCCCCGCCGGGGCCGAGGACGACGAGGCCGACGACGCGGCATGATCCGGCACCTGCCGCCGCCGCACCTGCGGCGGCTCCCGCACACCGTCGCCCCGTTGCACCATGAAAGCTGGGGCTCCTACGTCAACCGGCTCGCCCTGGCGAACCGAATCGCCCACCTCGAACTCCACGAACACATCAACAGCCGGCATCGAATCCATCCCGCTCCGCTGCCCCTGCTGGACGCCGTCAGCAGCCTGTCCGGCCATCCTCGCGACCGGCTTCTGAAAGCCCTGCCAGACCTGCGGACCCCGGACCTCGCTCGACACCTGCCCGCGGCATGCCAGCCGCTCGACCGCGGCTGGCGGATCCAGGCCGCCTGCACACACTGCCTGGCCAGCAAGGGCGTCTTCACCGAAGCCCGGTGCTGGATCACCCAAAGCACCCGGCTCTGTCTCCGCCACGGCCGCTGGACTGACACCCACGGCCAGCAGATCGACATCCGCCCGCTTCCCGAGATCAGCCAGGCACAACACAACCACCACCGCCTGGTCCGTCAACAGGGTTGGCAGACCGTGGAGATCGCCGTCCGCGAGGCGACCGACTGGTGCTCAAGCTGGTGGAACGGCCGCAGGTTCCACCACCGCCGCGACCGCAGGGCACAAGCCCTCAGCGCCCCCGGATGGTCCCACTACCGCGACGACCCCCGACTCATCGCCAGCGGCTACCCCAACATCGTCGCCCTTGCCGGCCTCCTGGCCTCGCCAACGCTCCGGAGCCTGCCCTTCACCGGCAATACCGGAGACTTCCGTCGGTTCATCAAAGAAGTCCGTGACCGAGTCGCCCCCGGCTACCGCTACGAAGGCGCCGGAGCCGCCGACCCACTCGTCCGCTGGATCGAGGAGGAACGCTACTACCGCACCCTGCCCGACCACCCCTGGCCGAAGTTGGACGAGCCCCGGGCGGACAACTCAAAGAGGCCGGACGAACTTCCTCGCCGGGCCGCCATGCTCACCTCTGACGACCGGAGCCGTTGCGCCAACTGCGGCAGCCAGTTGAAGGCCCGAAATTCGAGGACACGGTTCTGCTCAACCGCATGCAGATCACGCAACTGGAGGCTCGAACAGCACCAACGCGCACTCAGCGACCCCTCCTCCTCCATGCAGAAGGTGGAGTGCCCAACCTGCGGGGTCACCTGGACAAGCGGCAACGACCGACGTCAGGACGCCCGATACTGTTCACACCGTTGCCGGCAAGCCGCCTGGCGCCAACGCACGGCGCTTCACGACTGACCAGCAACAACAAGTGAGACAACCGCACCGAAACGCACCTGAGAGACGACGTCATCTGAGACTCCAGCCCGAACTCGTCTCACCTGCCGTTGCATCCGCCCAGGTCGCAGCGTTGCTCACGAGAAAGATCAAATGAGACGGGACAGATGCCGCGCGCAAGTTGGGTCACTACGTCCAAGACGCCCTGACCGAAGGCTGTCGGAGCAACCAGCACTCCGAAAACGAGCACAATGATCACGGTCGCCTTCTCATCTAATCGGCTTCGGGCCTGGGTACGTCGACGAAGGCGCAGGACGATGATGACGGCCAGCAGGACCGCCATGTTGATGGTCAAGATCACGCTGTACGCCCTCCTGGCAAGCAATTCATCAGACATCTCCGCTTTCCTGCGTCACGTTCCGACGCATCAGGACAGCGCCGAAGGGCGGCGCGGTGGTGGGATGCGGTCAAGCAGGTCCCACAGGGGCCGGGATCCCGCAGCCCACTGACTGAGCATGCGGCGGTCGACGAGGTGGATTCGGTGCTGCGCACCCCAGGGGATCGCCTTTGAGGAGAAGCGGCCGTTGGTGAGGACGACCGCGACGTCCGCACCGTGGATTTGGCGTGCAGTGCCGTTGACCTGCTGCAGTACCCCGACGCCCACAGCAGAGCCTCGATCCCCGTCACGGCGGTGCTTGCACTGGATCGCCCAGACTCGGCCAGCGGGGTCGACTGCGCGCACATCGCATGCGTTGTCCCCGGCGCCGCCCAGCCGCTCGGCGTCGCACCCGTCGCGGCGCATCAGGTCCCGTACGGCAAATTCGAACGCGCGGTGATCCAGCCCGTCCAGCTCAGCGATCCTCAGCCGCAGGGCTGCCGCACGGACGCGTGCCCATTCCGCCCTCTGCTTGGCCCTCTGGTACCAGAAGCCACCGATGACCACGGCGATGACGGCCGCGAGGACGAGAACCCACCAGTGCGTGAGCAGCCACTGCACGATGGCGGCGATCAAGCCGATCACCGCCACGGCACCGAATACCAGAACGATCTGTTCGTCCTGTCTCTTGGAACGGCTGACCCGTCGACGCCGGGCAGTACGCCGCGCCGGGCGGCGGCTCATCGAGTCCCGCCCAGCTGCGCCGAGGCGGAGGAAGCACACAGGTGCGGCGTGCACGTGGCACCGCCTACCGCGTCTGATCCCACATGCCACCATGTCTGCGTCCACACCGGGACGTCACCCCGAACGTGGTCCGCAAGCTGAACCGCCATGAAGGAATTCCCCCTCTGTCCAAGGCCGTTGGTGCATCCCCGCGCCGGTCGTATGACAGCACGCACCACCGACAGCATGTAAGAAGTCGATCACCGGGAGTGATGGATTTTCGGTCAGAAGAACCCCGCACCCCGTCCCTCGCTCATCGTTCGACCTGCGCGTTTACGGCTCGACCTACCAGCTTCAGCCGTTTCAAGCTTGGGTCGAGAACGATCGCTGCACGCAACTGCTATGCCGCCAGTGCCGAGCGCGTCGCCTCCCCCTCTCCCTCGATGACGCGAGCGATCTCCGGCCATGGAGCGCGCAAGGCACCGAAGAGCGACCAGTAGTCGTAGGCGGCTCGAACCATGGCGCTGACGCCGAGGCGGGTGGCTTCGGGATCGATGGCGCCTATGACGCGCCGTGTGATTCCGCCGGCACCGCGGGCTGCGGGGGCGATCCCGTGGCCGAGCAGGAGCGTGGCGGTACGGAGGGCATCCAGTGTCGGTGGTGTCGCCATCTGTGCGAAGCGCCCAAAGATCAGGGGGTGCCAGCTCGCCCTGGTACGCGCCCAGGCCAGGCGTTCCAGCCCAGTGCCGAGGTCAACGGCCATCCGGTCCGGGTGATCCGTGTTCCACAGGAGGACGATGTCGCCGAGGGTGAGGTCCAGGTGGCGGAAGCGCAGTGTGATGCCTTCGACCTGCCGTCGGCGCCACGGGGTGAGCGTTCCGTAGATGCTCAGATGCCTTGCGTGGAAGCCGAGTTGGGAGAGGACGGTCAGCCAGCCGTCGAGGATGGCGCCGTACTCGTCGAGGCCGCCTATGGGTTGGACTCGGGAGACGTTGACGAAAGAGGTCAGGAAGCCGTCCATTAAATGGCCTTCCGCGTCCCGTTGGCCGGTGAAACGGACGACCGGCTGCGGGATGAATCCGCTTCGATACGTGCGGGGTTGGCCGTCCTTGAGGACCGGGTCCAGGGCCTGGACAGCGGAGATCGTCAGTTCGGTCTCCCTGCCCCACCTGAGCGGGAGGCAGGCGTCACGTGGGGCGCCGACCCGCGCGAAGCCGACTTCCAGGCAGTCGAGGATCTCCCTCCACGTGGGTGATCTGCGTGGCGGCTGGTAGGGGCTCTCCCGGTGCGGGTGAAGAATCGCGATGTGGGGGCCGTCGGCGGTGAACTCCCAGTGGGGGCCTAATGCGGTGCGCAGTACGTCTGGTATCCGCTGGGCCAGGTCGTCTCCGACGGTGCCGGCGGCGCGGGTCAGCACGATCGGGCCGACATCGCCTGGAAGTGGCGCGCCGGGTCGAAGCGCTGCATGCCGATCGCCTGGACGTTCTGGTGGTCAAGGCTTTCCGCCCGTTCGATCGCGTCGGCGAGCCTTCGTGCCGCGGTCTCGTCCTCCTCCCTGGGGTCGACGACCGCGACCGTGCCCGTCTCGTCGCACAGGGCAGCGTGGGCGCAGGTTCCTTCGCGCCAGGTCAGGGCGGCCATGGGGGTGCCGACGCGGAGGGATTCTCCGAACACCGCTGCACCGGCTTCCACGTACGTGCGGGCGTACGTGTAGACGAAGACCGAGGCGTCGGCGATGGCTGCGGTCTTGGCAGGACCGCCAAGTTCGCCGATCCACTTCACGTGGTCGGCGCTGAAGAGCCGTTCGTGGCGTCGCACGTACGCCTCGTCGAAGACGGGGCCGACGATCCGAATGCGACGATGGAGGATCTGGGCCGCCCGCACGGCGATGTGCGGTGCCTTCTCCTCGTCGATCCGGCCGAGCCAGACGAGATCGGTGCCCGCGGTGGCCGGCGGCTCCTCCTCGTCGAGGCCGAGATGGACGGCGAGCTCAGGGATCGGCCGGTGGTCCGCGTACCGTTCGACCATCTCGGGCGAGTAGCAGTAGAGCCGCGAACGCTGGCCGTCGAAGGCGGTGGCGGTGTGCTGGAAGACGGGCGAGTGCTGGAAGGTGGCGACGTCGCAGGCCAGCTCATTCCAGGTGCGCGTCCACGCGGGAAGCGACGGGTACTCGTGGCCGACGACCAGGAGGTCGTACCCCGTGTCGCGCAGCTCGCGCTCGGCGAGCGATCCGGTGGAGATGTCCTCCAGACGGACCGGCTTGCGGACCCAGTCGTGCTCCAGGTCCGTGAGCCAGCCCGGCCCGAGGAGGTGTACGTCGGCGCCTGCGGCACGGGCGCCTACTGCGACCGCCCACAGCCATCGTTCGATCCCGCCGTATCCGGCGGGTGGAAAGGCGTAGCTACCAGGGAAGTCGCAGACGCCGACGAGCACGTTATGCCTCCGGTGTTCCGTCCGCCGAGATACGGCGGAAGCCGAGATACGGGAAGAGTGATTCGGGCAGGACGATCGAGCCGTCCTGCTGCTGGCACTGCTCAAGGAGCGCGGCCAGGGTGCGGCCGACGGGCAGACCGGAGCCGTTGAGGGTGGCGACGAGCTTGGGCTTGCCGTCCTCGCCGCGGGTCCGGATGTTCGCCCGGCGGGCCTGGAAGGTGCCGAAGTTAGAGACCGAGGAGATTTCGCGGTACGTGTTCTGGCTCGGGATCCAGACCTCGATGTCGTACGTGAGCTGGGCGGAGAAGCCCGTGTCGCCAGCGGGCAGCTTGATGACCCGGTAGGCGAGGCCGAGTTCCTTGAGGCACGCCTCGGCGTGGCCGACCATCTCCTCCAGCTCGGCGTCCGCCGTCTCCGGGTCGACGATCTTGACCATCTCGACCTTGGCGAACTGGTGCTGGCGGATCAGACCACGGGTGTCGCGGCCGTACGAGCCGGCCTCCGAGCGGAAGCACGGAGTGTGCGCCGTGAACGCGAGCGGCAGCTCGGCGGGCGGGATGATCTCGTCCGCGTAGAGGTTGGTCAGCGGAACCTCGGCCGTCGGGATGAGGAAGAGCTCCCGGTCGGCGACACCGGTCTTGAACAGGTCCTCCTCGAACTTCGGGAGCTGGCCGGTCCCGGTCATCGTCTTGCGGGTGACCAGGTACGGGACCGCGTACTCGACGTACCCGTGGCGGCGGGTGTGGAGGTCGAGGAAGAGCGTGGCCAGGGCTCGCTCCAGAGCAGCGCCGGCGCCGCGGGAGACCGCGAAGCGCGGGCCGGACAGCTTGGTCGCGCGGCCGAAGTCGAGGATGCCGGTGGCCTCTCCGAGATCGACGTGGTCCTTCGGCTCGAACGGAAACGCGGGAGGCGTGCCGATGCGCCGGATCTCGATGGCGAACTCCTCGGAGTTGCCATCAGGCGCCGAGTCGTCCGGCAGGTTCGGGATACTCAGGAGCAGATCACGGAGCTGGGCTTCGATCTCTTCCTGCCCCGCTTCGATGTCGCGGACCTGCTCCTTGATCTCGCGGGCGCGCTCCTTCAGCTTGCTGATGTCGCCGCCCTGCTTGGCCGTCTGCTGAACCTTACTCGCCACCCGCTTGGACTCGGCCCGCAGCTCGTCAGCCGAGCGGATGTTCTGGTTCCGACGAGACTGGAGCGACTCCAGCTCGGACAGGTCCAGGGAGTAACCGCGACGAGCGAGCCGACGAACCGCTTCGGCACCCATTTCAATCAGGGCGCGGGCATCATGCATGAGGAAGATCCTTCTGATCCGGCGAGTGGTGGGATACGGGATCGACGGTAGCAACCGCGGCCCCTTCGCCGATCCGCATTACCTCCCCGTCACCAGAGCCGACCGCGTGATCGAGAACGCCAGTTTCAAGATCGTTCATCAGGGCCCCGACGAATACCGGCAACTCGTCATCGGGGATGGCGACCGGCTCGATGTACGGGGCTTCCCGGAAGAAGAGGGGCATGGCCCCGCCAGGAGTCCGTTCGCGGTGCCACAGAACAACGGAGACCAGAAGGCCGTGGGCCACTATGACGCGGGGGCCGGGATGCTCCAGGGCCGCGAGCACCCCGGTGAGCATCCTTCGGATGCCCTCGCGCTGCGACTCGCTCCCGCCCGGCGGGCGCTCGTGGGCGCCATGGCCGTCGAGCCAGACGGCGTACTCCAGGAACGGGTTTCCCTCGAATTCCCCGTAGTCGAGTTCGTTCAACCGAGGATCGATGATCAGTTCCGGCCCAGGGACCCCCATTAGCAGGTTGGCGGTCTGCTGGGCGCGGGGGAATTCGCTGGCCAGCCACGTCTTCACGCTGTGGAGGGGGACGCTGCTCCATCCCTTGTTCAACGACCGGCGGCCCTCCTCGCTCAGGCGGATGGGCGCGGTCGGATCGCCGTTGACGAGATAGCGCCGGCTGTAGTTCGTCTGTCCGTGGCGGAGGACGTACGTCGTCATGATCGGTTCCTTGGGGTCGGCGCCGACAGCCACGCGAGGACGTCGGCCATCCTCGGCGCGCGCGGATCATCGGTGTCGAGGTAGAAGAGCAGGCCGTCCAGGGCCAGGGCCCTGCACCATGGCGCCAGGACGGGCACGGGGATGCGGGAGATCCGGGCGGCTGTGGCCAAGCGAGCGTCCGTGCCGTGCCCGAGGTCGTAGTACACGGTCCAGAAGGCCCAGTCGAAGGCTGCGTCGCCCACCATCGGCAGGGGATCGATCAGGCGGGGGTGGCCCAGCCAGTCGAAGAGGACGTTCTCTCGGTAGAGGTCCGCGTGCAGGACGGTGGATCGAGCGGAGTCCTCCTCCAGGGCCACGAGGGCCGGGACGGCCGCGTCGACGTGCTCCTGCCACGGGCTGGCGTCGACCGATTCCAGTCGGCACCGCACCCTGGGGCGTACCTCCTGGTGGATGTACGCGGTCAGGAAAGGAAGGTCACGCGGCCGGCGCCGACGGCGGCCGAAGGTGTGGAGGCCGTGGAGGGCGGCGGCCACAGTCGGAAGCTCGCGCGGCGGTCGCTCACCGCCACCGGGGCTCCCTCCGATCATCTCCAGGGCCGCCACGGCCAGGTCGTCCGCCGCCTCGACGACGCCCGCCGTCGGCCCGCCCGCCCACAGGCGTAAGGCATTGACCTCGTTGCGGAACCGGGCGGGATCGGCCCACGCCTTGAGAAGCAGCGGACGCCCGTCGAAGGTTCCGGCCGTGACGACCACCGAGGCATGTCCGGCGTCGTGGTACGCCCAGAGTGTGAGCTTCCAGCGTTCCGCCGCGCGCTCCATCAAGGTGGGCACGGCGTCGAGCCAGCCGGAGACTCCAGGACCGTAGTGCGTGACCAGCCGCCGTCGGCATTCCTCGGAGACCTCGCCGAGCGTCCGCTTCTCCATCAGCTCAGCACGATTCCGTCGGAGACCAGCTCGTCCGTGAGGGCGGGGAAGCCCTCCAAGGATTCGGCGACGAGCGCCTGGACCTTGTCAGTCTCGACCTCCGGGGAGGACAGCCGGACCAGGATCCGCCACGGCTGATCGAGGCGCTGGCCGGTGGTGCTGATGAGGTGCACCTCCGCGTGCCCGGCGGTGGCCTCGTACAGCCGCTGGGCCAGGCGCTGGGCGGCGATGTTGTAGAGCTTGCCGACGTGGTAGACGGGGTTCTTGCCGTTGGCACCCTCCAAGTTCATCGGCCGCAGTGGCGTGATCAGTCCGTTGACCCGGTTGCCGCGGCCGACGACGCCCTCGTCGCCGGACTCGATCGAGCTGCCGGTGTAGGTGAGGTACAGCTCGTCCTTCTCCGGCACGTCGCGCGCGTTGAGCCGGAAGCGCGTCTCGGCTCCGGGCAGACGGAGGCCGGCCAGCCGGTGGCACTCGGCGAGGACGCTCTCGGTGTTCCGCACGTACTCAGCGCGGCTGGCGACGAGCCGCGACTTCTGCGGGACGCAGAGGACGACGTCCGCCTGCTCGCCGTCCCAGTAGCCCATGAGCTTCACGTCCGATCCGCACCACGCGCGCGAGAGAGTGAAGTCGCTCTCCCCGGAGAAGTGGTCCACCAGCTCGCGGACGAACGACTCGAAGGGGTTCTCCGGCGCCCAGCCGGTTCCGAGGGAGGTGTCGTTCGACAGCCGGACCCGGCGCTCACGCAGGTCGTCGATGGAGCGGGGGTTGAACCAGCGGGTGCGGTCCGGCACCGCGTCACCGGTGAGGACCGCTCCGGGGCTGGAGTTGCTGGTGATGTTGAAGGTGATGTTGAGGTGCTCCGACACCTCCGGGAGCCGCTCGGCGAAGAATGCCCCGACCTCGGCCTCGACGATCTCCTCGACGGGGATCTTCTCGCCCCCGCACATGGGCGCGGCCCGCCCGTTGACCAGGACGCGCACAGGGGCCGTCATGCGGCCGGCGCCGTAGCGGACCTCGCTGGCACCGCCGAGGAGGGCGAGCTTGTCGAAGTTGTGGTGCAGCACCGCGCCGAAGCGCTCGACGGTGTAGCGGCTGTACGCGCGGGACAGCCGCTCGGCGAGGTGGTCGGCCAGGGTGTCCGGGTGACCGAGCCCCTTCCGCTCGACGATCGTGGTCGCACCGGGCTTGGCGGTGCCCGTCTCGATGGACAGGTAGCCACCCTCGGTCGTGATGGTTTCGCGCATGACAAACTCCGATCTCTCGGCCTGAGGAAGACGGGTGGGACGGATGAACGTCCTTGGTCAAAGCCGTTTGCCACGGGCTGAGTTGCTCGCATCGCCCTGCGGCGTTCTCGGTCTGCTGCGACAGTAGCCAGGGCACCCCAGGGCACCCCGGAAAATCCTTCCGGGGTCCACTTCGGCCACGAGGTGATGATCAGGACATGCGCGGGATGACACAGAACCTGACCATCGGGGAGCGCGTCGCCTGGTACCGGCGTCGGCGCGGCCTCTCCCAAGAGGTCCTGGCCGGCCTTGTCGGCCGTACGACGGACTGGCTGAGCAAGGCGGAGAACAACAGGATCGAGCTTGATCGCCTTTCGGTGATCACCTCACTCGCCGACGCGCTCGACGTCTCCCTCGGAGACCTGCTCGCCGAGCCGACCCTCATGGAGTGGTCGGCCGACAGCGGGCGCCGGACCGTCCCCGCGCTGCGCGAAACGCTCATGGACTACAAGCAGCTCACCCCTTTACTGAGCCTCGCAGTCGACGATGAGCCCCCCGCCCTGCAGGACCTTCGAGGCAACGTGCGCGATGTGCTCGATGCCTACCAGGCGTCCCGGTACGGCTTCGCCACCCGACGTCTCCCCCTCGTCCTGGCCGATGCCCTCGCCGCGTCCCGCGCCTACTCGGGGCACGAGGCGGAGGAAGCCCACGCGCTGCTCGCTCTCGCCTACCACGGGGCGGCCATGGTGCTGGGCAAGCTGGGAGAGCCCGAGCTGGCATGGATCGCCGCGGACCGGGGCCTGGCAGCAGCGCAGTCCAGCGGCCGCAGCGAGGTCACGGGTTCGCTCTTCCGAGCAGTCACGCACTGCCTCCTGGCCACCGGGCGCTTCACAGCCGCGGTCCAGCTGGTGAACGACGCGGCAGCCGTCATGCAGCCGGAGTTGGGCGACGCCAATAACGAATACCTCTCGGTGTACGGCACGCTGTTCCTCACCGGCGCGATGGCTGCCGCGCGGGCAGATGACCGGGCGACCACGCAGACCTTCCTCCGCGAAGCCGACGAGGCCGCGCAACGACTTGGCACCGACGCCAATCACATGTGGACGGCCTTCGGCCCGACCAACGTGGCTATCCACTGCGTGGCCACCGCCGGCGAACTCGGCGACATCCAGATCGCCGCAGATCTGGGCTCACGCATCGACGCGAGAGCCCTGCCGGTGGAGCGGCGCGTACGACACAGCCTCGAAGTCGCCAGAGCGCTGAGCTCCTGGAACCGCACCGACGAAGCCCTGGCCGTCCTGCTGGAAGCCGAACAGGCCGCGCCCGAGCAGGTGCGACACCACTACCTGAGCCGGGAACTGGTCATCGGCTGGATACGTGGCACCAGGGGCCGGCCTTCCCGTCCCGTGGCAGATCTGGCCCGCGGACTGGGCGTCGTCGCGGGCGGCTAAAGTCCGAACTGTGAGCGAGAACGAGCACGAAGCGAAGATGGCCCGCCCCCGCATGGCAGCCGGCGCTCTCTTCTTCGACGAATCCGATCGAGTCCTCCTCGTCGAACCGTCCTACAAGGACTACCGCGACATCCCAGGGGGCTACGTCGAGGAGGGGGAGTCACCCCGACAAGCCTGCGTGCGCGAGGTCCAGGAGGAACTCGGCATCGCACCGCACATCGGCCGCCTCCTCGTCGTCGACTGGGCACCGAACCAGGGGGAGGGCGACAAGGTCCTTTACCTCTTCGATGGCGGCCGCCTTAGCGTTGAGCACCGGGAGCAGATCGCACTGCAAGCGGACGAGCTCCACGGCTACGACTTCCACAACCCCGACCAAGTGCCCGGGCTCACCATCCCCCGCCTCGCACGCCGAATCGCAGCGGCCATCCAGGCCCGAACAAACGGGCTGACCGCCTACCTCGAACACGGCCAGTCGCCGGAACCAGGGATCTGACTGCTTCGCATCTCGGCAACGGGGAACGCGAAGCACGGCCCGTGGCATGTAACCCCGTCGGCATGACGATTGAGGTCTGCCCTACCTGTCCAATTCCCTTCTGCTTACTGATCACGTCCTCCTAGACTGTGTGCCTTCGACACAGCAGGGGCGGCAATGCGGTCAGCCACGAGGATGGAGTAGCTGGTGGGGGACATGGACGAGCGGCTGCGGAAACTGGCGAAGTCCTCTCCGAACTTCGGCATCCTCTACCCACTGAAGCCTCTGCTGTCGCTCTACGGCGCCCAGGCCGAGGCCACGGTCTTCACGAACCCGAACTCCTCGCTCGTCCAGGCAGGCCAATTCGGTGAGGTTCTCGCGGAGGAGCTGATCACCCGGATCGGCATGCGAGTGGACGGCGATCGGCAGATCGACCGACTTACCGCCCTGACTCGAGCCGGCGTCCTGATCCCCGAGACGCGTCGGGATTTTGACCAGCTGCGGGTGGATCGCAACAGGGCCGCCCACGCCCATCTGTTCGACACGGCACGAGCGCTGGACGCCGTTCGGGTCTGCTACAAGCTTGGCCTGTGGTTCCACGACGCGATCTCCGGGCGTCGCACGGTGGCGGAGTTCGTGCCGCCTACGGATCCGCAGGCGGTCGAACGCCTGTCGGACCCCGATGAGGTCGCGGAACTGAATGAGGCCCTGGACGGGCACCGCCAGGCCCTGACCGACGCGCGCACGCGCCTCACGGAGTCCACGAGCGAGCTCGAGGCCGAGCGGAAGGCAAGGGTCGAGGCGGAACGCCTCATCACCAGTGCCAGCGTGAACAACGCGGAGCTCTTGGCCCAGATCGAGCAGTTGGCGGCGCAGGTCGCCGAGATGCGCGTTGCTCAGACGGCCGCCTACGAAGAGGCCCGTCAGGCCCCGCGCAAGGTCGATCCGGCCGCCCGCGACGAGATCATCCATCGCGCGCAGCGGCGGGCTCCGCTGAACGAGATCGAAGCCCGTAAGGAGATCGACAAGCTGCTGCGCGCCGCCGGCTGGGTGGTGCAGGACCGCAGCGAGGTCAACCCGATGGCCGGTCGGGGCGTGGCCGTGCGTGAGTTCACGCTCGCCACGGGACGGGCCGACTACGTCCTGTACGTGGACGGACAGATCGCCGGCGTCATCGAGGCCAAGCGTGAGGGTACGCACCTGGCCAGCGCGGTCGCGCAGAACGACCGATACGCGGGCGGAGTGCTCAAGGAGCACCGGCTTGCGGTGTGGCGTGAGGACGAGCCGTTCGCCTTCCGATACGCGACCACGGGCACCGAGACGTACTTCATCAACCGGCTGGACCCCGAGGCACGCTCCCGTGAGGTGTTCGCCTTCCACAAGCCGGACACCATCGCCGACTGGATGCGTCGAGCCGAGGAGCACCCGGCGGCCCGGACCTTCCGCGCAGCCCTGCGCAGTGTTCCGGAGCTCCACCGCAACGGTCTTCGGCCGGCGCAGATCGAGGCGATCAAGGGCCTGGAGAGCTCGCTCGCCCTGGACAAGCCGCGGGCCCTGATTCAGATGGCGACCGGCGCGGGCAAGACTTACACCGCCGTCTCTCAGACGTACCGGCTGCTCAAGCACGCCCGAGCCCGCCGCGTGCTGTTCCTGGTGGACCGAAACAACCTCGGTAAGCAGGCGTTGGACGAGTTCCGGAAGTTCACGACCCCGGACGACGGCCGCAAGTTTTCCGACATCTACAACGTCGAGCGCCTGGGCGCTGCGGGACTGCAGGACAGCAGCTCGGTCGTGATCTGCACGATCCAGAAGATGTACCGCTTGCTGACCGGCGAGCAGCTCGTCGACGACGACCCGGTAGACGAGGCGAACGACGACAGAGCCTACGAAGAGTCCTACGCAGCCGAGCGACCCATCGAGGTGGGCTACAACCCGGCCGTGCCGATCGAGTCCTTCGACCTGATCATCGTGGACGAGTGCCACCGCTCCATCTACGGCCTCTGGCGCGCGGTGCTGGAGTACTTCGATGCCCACCTCGTCGGGCTGACCGCCACCCCGACTCTGCAGACCCTCGGCTTCTTCGGCCGGAACCTGGTCTCCGAGTACACCTATCCCCAGGCTGTAGCCGATGGCGTCAACGTCGACTTCGACGTCATCCGCATCCACACGGATTTGCGGGAGAACGGCGGCGCGACCATAGAAGAGGGCACGACGGTCAAGATCCGTGACCGGAAGACCCGATACCAGCGTTACGAGCAGCTGGCGGACGACTTCACCTACACCACACGTCAGATCGGACGCTCGGTGGTGGCCGTCGATGAGATCCGAGCCGTTCTCACTGCCTATCGGGACAACTGGCAGCGGTGGTTCCCTGGCCGCAAGGAAGTCCCCAAGACGCTAATCTTCGCGGTCGGTGAGGACCACGCTGAGGACGTTCTCGCTCAGGCCAAGGAGGTCTTCGGGCGGGGCGACGAGTTCGCCAAAAAGATCACGTACAAGAGCCGCAAGGCTGGCGAGGACCCTGACGAGCTGATTCGTGCCCTGCGGACGTCCCCGCGCCTGCGGATCGCCGTGACCGTCGACATGATCGCGACCGGCACAGACGTCAAGGCGCTGGAGTGCGTGATCTTCCTGCGGGAGGTGCGCAGCGCGGTCCTCTTCGAGCAGATGAAGGGCCGCGGTGCCCGCACGATCGACGCCACCGAGCTGCTTGAGGTGACCCCGGGCGGAGATGCGCGGGTACGCAAGGAGCGCTTCGTCCTCGTAGACGCCGTCGGTGTTACCGACTCCCCGCTCGTGGACGCACGGCCGCTCGTTCCGGCCGGGGAGCGCCAGGTCTCCCTGGCCAAGCTCCTCGACAAGGCCGGCACCAAGTCGATCAGTGCCTCGGAGGCGGAGATCCTTGCCGGTCGCCTCGCTCGCCTGAACCAGCAGCTCAATGACGGCGAGCGCGATCAGATCACCAAGGCTGCAGGGGGCCTCACCCTCTCGGAGATCGCGGGCAAGATCATGCAGGCCGCCGACCCTGATAGGCAGGACCGGGCCCAGGCGGAGGGCGGGGAGAAGGCAGCCCACGCGTTGATCGTGTCTGCGGTCGCTCCACTCACCGCTAGCCCCGACTTGCGCCGGGTGATCATCGAGATCCGCCGGGACAAGGACTACGTGATGGATGAGACCACGGCGGTCGCCGTCACCAACGTTCACGCGATTCCCCGCGAGGAGCGGGCACGCGAGCAGGTCGACCGCTGGAGCCGCTTGCTCGAGGATGAACGTGACAAGATCGCCGCAATCTCCATCGCACTTTCCAGCCCTCGCTCGGTCGGCCCGACGGAGGCGTACACGGCGCTCAAGGCGCTGGCCGAGAAGATTCGGCGCCCCGACTTCGCCTGGACCCCGCAGGTCCTGTGGACGTACTACGAGGACCTCGGCCGTGCCACCGAGCAGCCGGGCAGGGAGGCCGGCGTACCCGACCTCATCTCGCTCATCCGATACGAGCTCGGCGTAGATTCGGAGCTCAAGCCGTACCGTGAGACGGTAGAGAAGCGCTTCGAAGGCTGGCTGCTCAGGCAGCGGCAGGCTGGCGTGGAGTTCACTGAGGACCAGATGTGGTGGCTGGAGGCCATCCGCGACGTCGTCGCCAGCGACGTCGGTATCGCCCCGCCGGACTTCCGAGCTGAGCCCTTCGTCAGCCGCGGCGGGGGCAGGGGCCTTGCCTTGGCCTTTCCGGGGCGCAGCCCGCACGACCTCCTGAATGAGCTGAATCGAGAACTGGCTTGAGTACCACGGAAATTCCTCCCGGATGGGTGCGTGTCCGTCTGGCGGACGTACTGAGTGAGCCCTTGATTAATGGCCGTTCCGTGCGCAGCATGGATGGCGGATTCCCGGTCTTGCGCCTCACTGCGCTGAAGCGTGGTGGAGTCGACCTTTCAGAACATAAGTCTGGCGCGTGGAGCGAAGAGGAGGCGGCTCCATTCCTGGTATCTGAAGGGGACTTCCTTCTGAGTCGCGGGAACGGCTCTCTGAATCTTGTTGGGCGCGGTGCAAGGGTTAAGCACGTGCCATTCCCGGTCGCTTTTCCGGATACGATGATTCGCGTTCGAGTCCGACACTCCATGGTGCTAGCTGAGTACCTGGAGTTTATTTGGGACTCCGCTATCGTGAGAAGGCAAATCGAGGATTCGGTTCGCACGACAGCAGGGATCTATAAGATTAACCAGAAGATCCTCGAGGGGGTAGAGATCCCCGTCCCGCCGCTCGATGAGCAAAAGCGGATCGTTGGAGCCCTGGATGCCTACATTTCACGCCTTGACATGGCGGAAAGAGGTATCGAGCTTGCACAGTTGCGTGCGGTCAGCCTGCGGAGATCCCTTCTGTATCGTGCTTTCACGGGCGCCCTCGTTCCCCAGGACCCGGACGAGGGAACCGCCAGTTTGATGTTTGATCGGCTTCGAGATGAACTGCAAGCAGGTGGAACTCCACCAAAGCGCACCCGCCGATCACGCAAGAAGAGGGACGAGGCTGGTTCCGCGACTCCGGCTGCTTCCTCTGCTTCCGTTTCCCCGACACCTCGCGTGGACATTCAGCAGGAGTTCGAGCTCTAGTGGGTACTACTGAGATTACTTCGACTGCTCCGGCCAAGATCACTGCGCAGACCAATTCGCTTGTCGCCAAGCTCTGGAACTATTGCAACGTCCTTCGTGACAATGGTCTGTCGACCGTCGAGTACGTCGAGCAGCTCTCATACCTTCTTTTCCTCAAGATGGCTGATGAGATGGGTTCGGATCCGTTCGCTGAGGAGACAGCCAGCCCCATCGTTCCCCCCGCTTGCGACTGGCAGTCCCTTGTCTCAAAGCGCGGTGAGGAGCTAGAGGCGCACTATCGCAACGTGCTCACCGAACTCGGTAAGCGCCCTGGCACGACGTTGGGAACTGTCTTCGCAAAGGCTCAGAACAGGATCACTGAGCCAGCTCTTCTTGAGAAGCTGGTAGTCGACTTGATTGGCAAGACCGACTGGGTCCTCGAAGGCACCGACCTTAAGGGCGACGCTTATGAGGGCCTACTTGCCAAAGGGGCCGAGGACACTAAGACCGGTGCCGGACAGTACTTCACGCCGCGCCCCCTGATCGATGCCATGGTGCAGGTGATGCGGCCTGGCCCCAAGGACAGGATCACTGATCCGGCCTGCGGAACCGCTGGATTCCTCATTGCTGCGCACAGCTACATCCGCGAGCACCACCTGAAGGGCCTCTCCCGAGAGCAGCGCCTTGGACTTGGCCAGGGCAGTATCTGGGGAAACGAGCTCGTTCCAGGCACAGCTCGACTCGCCGCGATGAACATGCTGCTTCACGGCATTGGTGAAGCTGGTGGTGAGTCTCTCATCACCACCGGTGACGCGCTTGCCGATGCTCCCGGCGACCGGGCGTCACTAGTTTTGGCAAACCCGCCGTTCGGCAAGAAGTCGGCGATCACTGTGGTGGGGACGGACGGCAAGACCGACCGGGAGGACATTACCTACGACAGGTCTGACTTCCGCGCGACGACCACCAACAAGCAGTTGAACTTCCTGCAGCACATCATGTCTCTGTTGGAAATGGATGGCCGCGCGGCGGTCGTACTGCCCGACAACGTGCTGTTCGAGAGTGGGGCTGGCGAGAAGATCCGGCGTCGGCTCCTGCAAGAGTTTGACCTTCACACGATCTTGCGTCTGCCGAAGGGCATCTTCTACGCCGGCGGCGTCAAGGCCAACGTCTTGTTCTTCGAGAAGAAGCCCCCGCGGGCCGACGACGTACCCAACACGTCCGCGGTGTGGGTGTACGACTTCCGGACCGGGATGCACTTCACGCTCAAGAAGCATCCCCTCCGCCTGGCCGACCTGGCCGACTTCATCGAGGCGTACAGGGCGGACGACCGTTCGGCGCGCAAGGAGACCGAGGACGGTCGCTTCAAGCGGTTCACGTACGAGGAGCTCGTCGCACGCGACAAGGCAAACCTCAACATCACCTGGCTGAAGGACCCGGCGCTCGACGACGCAGACAGCCTGCTCCCTCCCGAGGTCATTGCCCAGGAGATCGTTGATGACCTCCAAGCCGCCCTTTCCGAGTTTGAGGCGATCGCCGAGGCACTGGGTGGCGAGGTCAAGCCGGACGTCGCAGCCGAGGAAGTCATCGCGGAGGCGTAGGGCCGGGGATCTTCCGCCCGTGCCGGTCTCGCCCAAGGTGCGAGGCTGGCAGCAGTTCGGGATGGGAGCACCTCGCATGGGGGTTCCGTCTCTTCTCAGCGGACCCCCCGGCCGCGGTGTGCTTCGGGGCCATGTGGGCTCCAGCCGTTCAGGTAGGGCGCGAGCTCCTCGGGCTTCGGTTCGCGAGCGGTGGGCATGGCAGGTAGACGGGTCAGTGGGTCGAGGCTCTGAACGTAACGGCGCGCCCAGGTCAGCCATCGTTGTGCCGACTCCATCGCCGTCTCATCTTCTCCAGACGGGTCTTCCAGCCGGCGCTCCAGGGCGTCGCAGTACGCGCTAAGGGCCGCCGCTTCCTGCCACTGGCGGGCCTGAGCGCGGAGTACCTCGGCATATTGCTCCTGGGCGGCTAGCTCCTTCGCCTTCTCCATGGCCGCCCGCCAGCGGACCTCGCGCTCGGCCTTCGCACGCTCCTCGTCTGCCTTCCGCTGCGCGTCCTCTACTGCGCGGGTCTCGATCTCCCGGAGAACGGCTCCCAGGATGTCCTCCAGCACCCAGCGCTTGCGATCGGCCCAGCGGGACTGCCGGCTGGATCGGCTGTAGCCGAGTTCGATCACGAGGCTCTTCGAGCGCTCTGGGTCGGTGGACTGGGGAAACTCCTGATCGATCGTGACGGTGTAGGTGAAGCCGTTCACGACCAAGTCCATTTCGCCCTCGCGGAGGGAGTAGCTGGAGGGGTAGTGACGCCCGTTGTACGTGTAGGCATGGCTGCGCCGGCGGGAGGGGACTTCATGCCCCTTCACCTTGTGCCCTCGACGTACTGCCTCGGCGGCGAGGCCCTGGAGAAGCAGCAACGATCGGCGACGCAGCGGGCCGGGCATGACGAGTCGGCCCTCATCGTCTCTCAGTGCGGCCACGACTGGATGCGGAGAGCGCAACTGAGTGGGTACATGGACGGGCGGCGCCTCATCCGGCCTCTGCCTCAGCGAGTTGGGGTGTGACCCCTCGGCGAGAGAGATCTGCAGGTCGCGATTCCACATGCGGAGGCTCTCGATGCGTTTGCCCTCAGGGACGAGGCTGTGGCGCTTCGCGTAGTCGATCACGCGTCGCCACTCCGTCACCGTCGCGTCGTCGGGCTCGGTGATGGTGACCCGCCTGTCCGTAACAAGTCGCTCGATGAGTTCCTTCGCTTTGGTCCGGCGGGCGAGTGCGACTGGCCTGTCGGCGTAGGACGCGGAGCGGGTGCTGCCTGCCGATTTCCCCTCGGCGATCTTCTTTTCCCCGACGTGTGCGGGGTCGTCCGGGTGGTGGCCGTGCTGGATGTAGAAGGTGCCTGCCTCGGTGACCTGGGCATCCACCTCGCCCCCGCTGCGCTTGATCGTCACCAGCCCGCGGTCGCGCAGCGCGTAGGCGGTGCGGGACTCACCGGGGTCCCAGGGCTCCTTGCCGCTCGCGAGTCGGCCGAGCAGGGCGAGCTGTCGTTCGTTCAGGGGAGACCAGCGATGCATGGCAACAGCTCACCCCGGTGCCGGGCCTGGTGCAATGACTCGTACGGGTGGTCGCTTCTGGCAGCATCGGAGACCTGCGGTTTTGCGGTCGTCGGACGGCCTGCTTGCGTGAGCGCTGCGTGAGCGGACTGGGTGGCACTAGGGTGGACCCAGCGTCATGGCGATCACGGTCGAATGTCTCTGACCTGGGGAAACGGGATTCTGTGGCATCGCTCGGCACCAGCTGGGATGATCTTGTGGGGCCTCGTAATGCGTAGGTCTCGGGTTCGAATCCCGAAGGCGGCTCAGCGAGAAGCCCCAGGTCACTTACGTGACCTGGGGCTTTTGCTGTTCAGCGGATCTTTCGGCAGATGCCGAGTGGCGCGAATGGGTTGGTCGGCTGAGGCTTGTCTGGGACATGAACGGAGGCCGGTATGTCTACGCTCATCATGGAAGAGTCAAGGCCGATCAGCGCGTTCCACCCGGATGACGGCTCGTACACGGCGTATCCCACCACCACGGTGAACGTCCAGATCAAGGGCCTCCAGATCCCCCCTCCACCCGACGGTTGGGAAGTGTTCGTCCACGTGGGGCTCGCCCGTCACGAGGCTGAGCACGCGGAGATCGGGATCATGTCGGTGACCAAGGTGGGCCTTGGGCCGAGCGTGACGTTCGACCCGTGGGAAACAGCGGCCTACGGACAGATCCTGGGGTTCACGGTGGGGGCTTACGCCCGCCATGGCGCCATGCGGGGCTGGTGGCTCTGGCAGCTGTGGAAGACCTGACGTGGTGAGGCGGCTCAGAAGACGGGCAGGGCGCTCAGTGACGTGCCGTCCAGGAGGAACACGCGGTTCGCGTCGGCCGTGATCCAGTAGCGGTCGGGGTTCTTGATGACGCGGAAGACCCACGGGGGCCGGCTCTCGGGCGAGAGGTCGATGACGTTGATGCCTCCCTGGGTCTTGTTGACGGTGACCGACCACAGGCCGTTTCCCTGTACGACGAGCGGGCTGGGCGGGTCGCATTCGAGGAGACCCGCGTAGGACCAGTCGGTTGGCTTGCCGTTGCGGAGGTCGAAGCGGAGGGGGAAGCTCTGAACGGTCGCGTAGACGTGGTCGCCGTGGATGGTCGGAGGGCCCCAGGAGACCGCGCCGCCGTTCGGTGGTTTGGGGTTCTCGGCCGACCAGAGGTCCTTGCCGTCGACGATGTCGAGGGCGGAGAGGTTCTTCCCGGTCACGCACAGGGAGCGGGCGGAGAGGGCGAGCTTCGCCCGGCCGTCTTCGGACTGCTTGCGGCGGTCCCAGGCCTTGCGGCCGTCGGTCGTGTCGAGGGCGACGACGGCCCCGTCCGCCGCGGTGATGACCAGCCGGCCGTGGGCAGCCAGGCCGCGGGAGGCGGCCTTCGTGCCGAGGTCCGCGTCGACTTCGACGGTCCAGCGGATCTTGGCATCGGACCGGCCCACGGCGCGCACCCGCCCGTCCTTGGTGATCAGGTACACGGCCTCGTCGTCCGCGCCGAGGAGCGAGGCGGCTTCCGCCGGGGACGCCCACTTGGGCTTGCCGGTCGAGGCGACGAACGTCACGAGGGTGCCGTTCCGGTCGGTGGCCGCCACCAGTTGGTCGGAGAGGGACAGGTAGCGGTTGGCGGCCACCGCCTCCGGCGCCGACCAGCGGAGCGTGCCGTCGACGACGCTGCGCGCGGTGATGCCGCCCTGGGGGGCTCCGACGATGACGACGTCCCGTACGGGGAGCGGCGCGGGCGAGTCCTCCGAGAGCGCGGAGGGGACGCTCCAGAGCGGCTCGGGAGCCTGGCCGAGGATGTAGTCGCCCTTCTTCGCGTCCAGGACGGGGGCCGTCGGGGTCCGCACGGCCGGAGGGATGTCGAAGGGGCCGCGACCTGAGCTCAGGCTCCACCACGCGGCCGTGCCGCCGCCGACCGCGAGCACGGATCCGCCGACCGCGAGGCCCGTCAGCAGGCGGCGGCGTGAGACGGAGCGCGGTGCGACCCCGCCCGGCACGGTGGTCAGCCGGTGGAGGCTGTGTTCGCGGGTCGTGATGTCCTGCGCGATCGACCCGCGCCGCCAGGCGCGTTCGGCGCCTCGGGGCGGGGCGGAAGAGCGGATGATCTGCTCCGGCGAGGGCCGAGACGCCGGGTCCTTGGCGAGGCACGGGCCGATCAACGGCTGGAGCGTGGGCGGTACGAGGTCCAGGCGCGGCTCGCCGTGGACGACCTCGTACTGCACGGCGGCGACGTGTGAACCCTCGTACGCGTGCCGGCCGCTCGCCGCGTACACCAGGACCGCGCCCAGGGAGAAGACGTCGGCCGGCGGACCGACGCGCTGCCCCAGGACCTGCTCGGGCGCGCCGTAGCCGGGGGTGACCGGGACCTGGCCGGTGGCGGTGAGCGTGAGGCCGTGTTCGGGGCGGGCGATGCCGAAGTCGATGACGCGGGGGCCGGTCGAGGTGAGCACGATGTTGGCGGGCTTCAGGTCGCGGTGGACGAGGCCGGCGGCGTGGATGTCGCGGAGCGCGTGGGCGAGCGCCGCGGCCAGGGCCCGTACCGTCGGTTCGTCGAACGGCCCGTGGGAGCGGACGGCGTCCGCGAGGGTCGGCCCGGTCAGGAACTCGGTGGCGATCCACGGACGCCCGCCCTCCGTCCGGGCGTCCAGGACGCGGGCGACGGATCCGCCGCTGACCGCCCTGGCCATCTGGGCCTCGCGGAAGAATCGTTGCGTCAGGTTCTGGTCGTGCGTCAGATGGGGGTGCAGCACCTTGACGGCGGCGGCGTGCCCCTCGCCGTCCTGACCGACGTAGACCTTGCCCATGCCGCCTTCGCCGAGCACGGCGAGGACGCGGTACGGGCCCAGTCGGATCGGGTCTCCGGTTTCCAGGGGCTTCATTGCGTGTGAGGCTTTCTGTGAGCTCAGGCGAGGGGGTACGCGGCGGTGTACTCGTCGCCGATGGCGATGAGCCGGCTGGCGGACGCGTCGGCGAAGTACCGCGCCTTGGCGGCTTTGACGGGACGGGTGACGGCACCGGTCCGGATGTCCGCGGCGACCAGCCCGGACGAGGCCTTGCTGTAGGCGTAGACGTACGCGATCCCGACCGCGGGCGGGGTGTCGAGGTCCTCGGCGGGGACCTCGCGGCCCTTCTCCGCCCACCGCAGTGCGCCGTTCGTGGCGTCGAGCGCGACCAGGCCGCGGCCCTCCTCCACCGCGTACACCACACCGTCCTTGACGGCCGGGGGGCTGAACCGCGCCCCCGGAGTGCGCCCTTCGAAGCGCCAGGCCTCCTTGCCGTCGGCCAGGGAGAGCGCGAGGAGTTCACCCGCGGACGGGTACACGTGCGGGCCGTCCGCGGCCACATGGGCCCGGCTGAAGGCCGACTGCTTGCCGTCGAGCGGCCGGTCCCAGAGCGCTTTGCCCCGCCGTGCGTCGTGTACGACGAGGCGCGGTCGTCCGTCGGCGGACTGCTGGACGAGGACCAGGTGTTCACCCACGGCCCGGGCGGACAGGAAGTGCAGGCGCTCGGACCCGTCCGGTCGGGCGGGGAGCGGGACCTCCCAGAGCTTGCTGCCCGAACGGGAGTCGATGCCCAGCAGGAACCACGTCTGGTCCTTGCCGAAGGTGCCTTTGGTGTGGGGGCCCCGGCCGCCTGCCAGGTAGACGGCGTCGGCCGTAGCGCACAGCAGTTGGGTTCCGTAGAGGATCGCTCTCAGGTCCTTGAGCTCGCTGAACGGGGCCTTGAGCCTTCCGGTGGCCGGATCGACCGTGGAGACCTTGAGGGGATCGGTCTCTTCGAGGGTGTAGTCGGCGGCGTAGAGCTGCTTTCCGTCCGTGGCGGTCCGGCGCATGAACCAGATGCCGGGGTCGGGCCACTTCGCCGTTCCCGTCACGGGATCCAGCCCCTGTACGCCGTTCTCGCCCACGACGAGCAGTCCGTCCAGGACGAGCGGGGCGGGGGGAGTGAGCGGCGGGTCGGCGTAACTGGTCCGCGCTTGCCAGAGCAGGTCCCACGCGGGCTGCCTCGCGCCGGTGGCGGGCGGCTTCGGGTCGGTGCCGTCCTGACGGCCCAGCCATGCCCAGGCGCCGGCTCCGACCGCCGCCGCTGCGAGTACGGAACTCCCTGCGAGGGTCAGGAGCCTGCGGCGGGACAGGACGGGCGGGGTGGACGGGGTGGACGGGGTGCCGCTCGGGAAGGTCTCGGCGAGGTCGTGTCGCGGCGGAGCCGGGAGGCGGTGGGGCCGGGCATGCCAGACGCCGCCGGCGCGGCGGGCGATCTCCGCGAGCAGGGGCCCGGGGAGATGGCCGGCGAAGCCGCCCTGCCCGGGGTGCAGCAGGGTGGCGAGCTCGGTGGTGGTGGGGCGGTCGGCGGGGTTCTTGCCGAGGCAGCGGGTCAGGATCGGGAGCAGGGCCGGGGGGACTCCGGTGAGGTCGGGGTCGGCGTAGCGGACGCGGTAGACGAGGTCGGCGTGCCGGCCGGTGCCGAAGGGCCCGTGGCCGGTGGCCGCGTAGGTGAGGACGCCGGCGAGTGCGAAGACGTCGCCCGCGGAGGTGTGCTCCTGGCCGGTCGCCTGCTCGGGGGACATGAAGGCGGGGGTGCCCGCGACGGTACCGGTGCGGGTGAGGCGGTTGTCGCCGAGGGCACGGGCGATGCCGAAGTCGATGACCTTGGGACCGTCCGCCGTGATCATGATGTTGGAGGGCTTGAGGTCGCGGTGGACGACGTCCGAGGCGTGCAGCTGGGCCAGAGCCGCGCACAGCAGGGTGCCCAGGGCGCGTACCGCGGGCTCGGGGAGCGGCCCCGCGAGGGAGACGGCGTCGTCGAGGGGCGGGCCGAGCACGTACTCGGTGGCCAGCCAGGGGGTTTCGGCGTGCGGGTCGGCCTCGAAGACCCGGGCGCCGTGGACGGGGCCGATGACGCGGGCCGCGTCCACTTCGAGGCGGAAGCGGGTGCGGACGGCGGGGTCGGTGGCGATGTGGGCGTGCATCGTCTTCAGCGCTGCCGTACGGCCCGTGGCCGATCGGGCGAGGTAGACGGTGCCCATGCCGCCGCTGCCCAGGCGGGCGATGAGGCGGTAGGCACCGAGCCGGTGCGGGTCGTCGTGCGTGAGCGGGGAGAGCATCAGCCGTCAGTCCAGGGAGCCGGGAGCGGGAAGTTCGGCCGCGAGGACCTGCGCCGACTGGCGCGCGAGCGCGGCGACCACGGGTGCCGGCAGGGGGATCGGCGCGGCCCCGTCCAGGACGGTGGCCTCATGTACGGGCGTACGAGCGGCCGGCTCCAGGTGGGTGAGGACCTGGTGCGCCCGCGGACGCCTCTCGGGGTCGCGGGAGAGGCATGCGGAGATCAACTCGCGTAGAGAGGAGGGAAGTTCGTCGCGTTCGGGGACGGTGTGGCCGGTTGCCGCGTAGGCGAGTACCGCCCCCAGGGCATACACGTCGCCCAGCGGGCGCGGCCGTCCACCTGCCGCTTGTTCCGGGGCGAGGCTGCCGGAGTCGAGGCCGGGCAGGCCGCTGCGCCGCTCGCCGTCCGGGGCCGCGGCCCGTACCGCCCCGAAGCAGCCCATGCGGGGGCCTTCGGTGGTGAGCAGTACGGCGGCGGGGGACAGGCCCGCGTGCGTCACGCCCTGGGCGTGGGCGGTGGCCAGCGTCCGGGCGAGGGCGGCGCCCAGGGCCCGTACGACCGGCTCGGGCAGCGGAAGGCCGTGCGCCCGCAGGGCGGCGGGGAGCGGGAGGGCGGGGACGTACGGCGCGGTGCACCAGGGGAGCTCGGCGGTGCCGCCGACCTCGCCGACCGGCAGGAATCCCGGTATCGAGAGCCGACGGGCGCCCTCTGCCTCGACCGCCCAGCGGGTCGGGTCAACGTCGGTGCGCGGGAGGAAGGCGAGGAGCGTGCGGTCGCCGTCGGCGCTGCGGACGATGAAGCGCCGTGCGGGAACGGCCTGTTCGGGCTCCGCGTCGAAGCGGGCCAGGGTGGTGTGGGGTCCGATCCGCGGGGGGTCGTCGTGGCGCAGCCGTTCCATGCGCGATCTCCCCCGGTCCGTGTTGAGCCAGGGCCAGCCTACTCAAGCGCCGGTGCGGGGGCGGAAGACGTGGGGCACAGTTCCACGAAGGCGCGGACCAGGGGGGTTTCCGCGGTGGTCGGCCAGATGAAGCCGTAGTCGATCGGCGGGGCGTCGTGGAAGGGCACCCAGGTGACGTCGGGGCGGCTGTAGTAGCGCTCCGTGGTGGCGGACGCGGGCGAGACTCCGTGGCGGCGGGTCACCGAGGCGGTGCGCGAGGCGGGCGGGCGGATGTTCCTGCAGCTGCAGCACGGCGGCCGGGTCGGCCACCCCGTGGCCCACCGCATCCGGTTCGCCGTCGAGGTGGTCCGGGCCGTCGCGGCGGAGATCGGGCCCGAGCGGGTCGGCGCGCGGATCGCTCCCGGGCTCACCGTCAACGGGATCGAGGAGGGCGACACCCAGGACATCTACCCGACGTTCATCGACGCCCTGACGGAGGTCGGCGGCCTCGCGTACGTGCACGTCGTCTTCGCGGACCCGGACCAGCCCCTCTTCCAGGAGATCCGCAAGGCCTGGAGCGGGGTGCTGATCGCGAACCCCGTCCTCGGCTGGGGCGGCCGCTGCCCGCCGACGGCGGCCGGTACGAGGCCGAGCGGCTCCTCGCCGCCGGGGCGGACCTGATCTCGCTCGGCCGGCCGTTCCTCGCCAACCCCGATCTGGTGGAACGACTGCGTACGGGCGCGCCGGTCAACCCCGTACGGGACGCGGCCCTCTTCTACACCGGCGGGGCCGACGGATACACCGACTACCCCGCTCTCGGGGCCCGGTAGGCGCGGAGGAAGGCGGCCACGCCGGCCGTGATCAGGTGCTCGGTGCGGTCCTTCGGCAGGGGCAGGACGCCGTAGTGGGAGAGCTGCATGATCGACTGTGAGGTCAGTGCCGTGAAGTGGGTGCCGGCCAGGGCCGGGTCGCCGTGGGTGTCGATCAGGCCGGCCGCGGCGAGGCCCGTCATCGCGTCGGCGAGGGCGCGGCCGACCGGCTCCGGGCCGGCGCTCTTCCAGGCTTCCAGGACCTCCGCCGGTACGTGGTCGGCCTCGGCGTGGATGTGCCGGACGAGCGCGAAGTGGTCCCGGTAGTCGGCGATGAGGTCGACGAACGCGCGGGCCAGGGCGACGAGGTCGCGCTCCAGATCGTCCGGGTGGGGCGGGCGCTCGGGGGGCAGGAGGGACCGGAGCCGGGAGATCTGGGCGTCCTTCACGTCGTTCGACGTCCAGGTGACGACGGTGCGGAAGAGCTCCGCCTTGCCGCCCGGGAAGTGGTTGTAGAGGGTGCGCGTCGAGATGCCGGCCGCGGCGGCGAGCGCGTCGACCGAGGCGCGGGCGTAGCCCTCGCGGCCGAAGACCCCGCAGGACGTGCGGACCATGGCGATCTGCTTCTCCAGCTTGCGGGGTGGGACCTCGCGCCGCGCCTGGTCCATCCAGGCCTCGTTGCTGCCGTTCATAGCCGTTTCCTCGTGATCGAAGTACAACGACCGTTGTATTTTTTACAACGTACGTTGTACTTTACCGGAGGGGAGGCCGCACCGGGTGGCCGACCCGCTCGACGAGGGGATCGCCATGCCTGCTGCCGAAGCCGTGACCGCCGCTTCCACCACCGCCCGTGAGGACGCGCCGCTGCGCGTCGCCGTCATCGTCGGCAGCGTCCGCGAGGGGCGTGCCGCGCCGGCCGTCGCCGACTGGTTCCTCGGCACTGCCGAACGGCACGGCGGGCTGGAGCTGGACGTCATCGACCTCGCGGACGTCCCGCTGCCGCTGGCCATGCCGGACTGGGGCGGTACGCCGAGCCCGGAGGCCGCCGCCGCGCTGGCCGACGTCACGCCGCGGCTGGCCGACGCCGACGCGTACGTGGTCGTCACCCCCGAGTACAACCACAGCTTCCCGGCCGCCCTGAAGAACCTCATCGACTGGCACCACGGGCAGTGGCGCGCCAAGCCCGTCGGCTTCGTCTCGTACGGCGGGCTCAGCGGCGGCCTGCGGGCGGTCGAGCAACTGCGGCTCATCTTCGCCGAGTTGCACGCCATGACGATGCGCGACGCCGTCAGCCTGCACGGGCCGTGGTCGGGGCTCGGGAAGGACGGCGTGCCGCGCGACGCGGCCGTGGCCGAGAGCGCGGCCAAGGGGATGCTCGGCCAGCTGCTCTGGTGGGGGCGGGCGCTGCGCACGGCCCGCGCGAACCGTCCGTACGAGGGCTGAGGGGAGCGGGGGGGCATGTCAACGACCAAGACCGGCGGGCCGGTCGTCGGGACACCGGCACAGGGGCCGGACCGCACCGCGACCGCGTTCGACTCCGCGGTGTTCACCCGGACCATCACCGTCGTGATCATCGGCTCCGTGATGTCGGTGCTCGACATGACGATCGTCAACGTCGCGCTGCGCAGCCTCTCGGAGGCGTTCCACGCGCCCCTGGAGACGATCCAGTGGGCCGCCACCGCCTACACGCTCGCGCTCGCCGCCGTCATCCCGACCGCGGCGTGGGCGATGGGGCGGATCGGCGCCAAGCGCACGTACCTGACCGCCCTCGTCCTGTTCACGCTCGGATCGCTGCTCGCGGCGGTGGCGTGGGACGCGAGCAGCCTGATCGCCTTCCGCGCGGTGCAGGGGCTCGGCGGCGGGCTGCTCATGCCCGTCGGCATGACGATGGTGATGCGCGCCGCGGACCGCTCGCGGCTGGGGCGGGCGATGGCGCTGAGCGGGCTGCCCATCATCATCGGGCCGGTGATCGGGCCGGCGCTGGGCGGCTGGCTGGTGGACACCGTCTCCTGGCGCTGGATCTTCCTGGTCAACCTGCCCATGGGGGCGCTGGCCCTGGTGCTCGCCGCGAAGCTGCTGCGGCCCGACGCACCGCGTGAAGGGGGTGCGGCGGCTCCCCGGCTGGACGTGCCGGGCCTGCTGATGCTCTCTCCCGGGCTGGCGCTGCTGCTGTTCGGGCTGGCGCGAGGCGGGGAGCGCGGTGACTTCGCCGCGGCCGGGGCGCTCGTACCCACGGTGGCCGGTGCCGTGCTCGTGGCCGGCTTCGTGTGGCGGGCGCTGACGGCCCGCGAACCGCTGCTCGACCTGCGGCTGCTGGGCGACCGTACCTTCGCCGCCGGCATCGGCACGCTCGCGCTGTTCACCTGCGGCTACTTCGGCTCGATGCTGCTCGGGCCGCTGTACTGGCAGCAGGTGCAGGGGGCCGGGGCGAAGACGTCGGGGCTGCTGGGCGCGCCGGTGGGGCTCGCGGTCGGCATCGCGATGCAGATCGCGGCACGGCGCGTCGACCGGGTGTCGCCGCGGCGCCTGGTCCCGGCCGGGATCGCGGTGGGGGCGCTCGGCATGGCGCTGTCGGCCTTCCACGTCGGGCTGCAGGACGTGGCGGCCTGGCGGGTCGTCGGCTCGGCGATGGTGATGGGGGTCGGCGCGGGGATGGTCCTGATGCCGACGATGACCACGGCGAGCCGGGGCCTGCCGAACGACCGCATGGCCGCGGCGAGCACGGCGCTGAGCATCAACTCGCAGGTCTGGGCCTCGGTGGGGACGGCGCTCATCTCCGTACTCCTCGGCTCGGCCGGGGCGGACCCGGCCGGCTTCCGCCTCGCGTACGCGGCCGCGGCGACCCTCCTCGCCCTGGCCCTCCTCCCGGCGACCCTCCTCCCGAGCCGCCGCCCCTGAAGCGCGCCGTACCCGGGTCGCTGGGGGTGGGGCGGGGGGATACGTTGGAGGGGTGGGGGCTTGGCTTGGGGTGGTAGGAGGCCGGGCATGACGACGCGCTGGCGGAAGACCGCCGTCGGGGCGGCCGCGGTGGGGCTGGTGGTGGTTCCCGCGGGGGTGGGGGCCGGGTACGCGTGGGACGCGGCGGTGTCCGCGCCCGCCGCGGTGTCCGCGGGTCCGACGCCCGGGTCCGAGGAGTTTCCGCAGCTGACCCCGGCCGTGGCCGCGCAGTTGGACCAGGCCGTCAAGAAGGTGCTGGCCGAGACGAAGGTGCCGGGGGTCATGGTGTCCCTGTCGGCCCCCGGGAAGGGCGAGTACGTACGGGCCTTCGGGGTCGCCGACAAGGCGACGGGCGCACCGATGGCCACGGACATGAACATGCGGATCGGCAGCGTCACCAAGACCTTCACCGTGACCGCCCTGCTCCAGCTGGTGGACGAGAAGAAGGTGGGTCTGGACGACCCGATCGGGAAGTACATCAGCGGGGTCCCCAACGGCGACCGGATCACCCTGCGCCAGCTGGCCGAGATGCGGAGCGGGCTGTTCAACTACTCCGCCGACGAAGGCTTCTACAAGGCGCTGACGAGCGATCCCCGACGGCCGTTCACCCCACAGGAGTTGCTCGACTTCTCCTTCCGGCACCCGGTGTTGTTCGCGCCGGGCACGGAGTTCTACTACTGCAACACCAATCTGGTCCTGCTCGGGCTGGTGGTGGAGAAGGTCAGCGGCGACAAGCTCGCCCACTACATAGACACCAAGGTCGTCAAGCCGGCCGGGCTGAAGCACACGCTGTTCCCCACCGGTGCGGAATTCCCCAGTCCGCACGCCCAGGGCTACACGGACCAGACGGCCTCCGGGAAGACCGAGGACGCCGCCGACTGGAACCCCTCCTGGGGCTGGGCGGCCGGCGCGATGATCTCGGACCTCGGTGACCTCAAGTCCTGGGCGAAGACCCTGGCCACCGGGACCCTGCTCACCCCCGCGACCCAGGCCCAGCGGCTGAAGGTGGTCCCGGCGCTGCCGGGCACGGGGTACGGCCTCGGCATCTTCAACGTCCAGGGCTGGATCGGGCACAACGGGTCACTGCCGGGCTATGGGGCGCTGGTGGTGTACATGCCGCAGACGCAGGCCACGCTGGTGCTGCTGCTCAACACGGACATCGGCTACGAGGGGAACGAGCCGAGCACCGTCTTCGGCGAGGCAATCACGAAGATCGTCACCCCGGAGCACGTGTTCACGCTGCCGGCGCAGCCGGTCACCGGCCATTGATCCCTCGGGCGCGCGGCTGCGGCTCGACGACTACCTCGTACACATGGCCCAGCACCCGCCCCCGCAGCACCCGTACGACCGCCCCCTCGCGCAGTGCCTCGACGTGCCGGGGCAGTACGGGCCAGGCGGTGATCGAGGTCCGGCCGCCCGGGTCGACCGCCAGGTGCCGGATCCCCCGGGCGGTGCGCAGCCGGACCACCTCGCCCTGCGTCCACGCGCGCCGCGACAGGTCGAGCAGGGCCGCCGCGAGCAGGACGGCGTAGCCCACGAGGGCGAGGGACCCCGGTACGAGCAGCGCGACCCCGGCCCAGGCGGCGGCCTCGCGCGGCACCGCCCAGCGGGCCGACGGCATCGGCGCGTCCAGCGGTCCGGACAGGGCGAGGAAGGCGAGGAGCCCCCCGATCGGAGCCGGTCCCCTGCCGGTTCCGGCCGTAGCGTAGGGCCGCCGAGGTGGATTTTCAGCCCCCGCGCACAATGGTTCACGGCGCGCGGGAGTGGATTGCGGACGAGGGAGATGCACATGAGCGGTCAGGCGGCACAGGACGGGCGCCCGTCCCCGCAGGCGGAGTCCGAGGTCGCGGTGCGCACCGCGGGCGAGGCGGACCTCGACGTGGCCGCGGAGCTGTTCCGCGGCTACCTGGACTTCTACGAGGTGGACGTCGAGGATCCCGGCGGCCCGCGCGCGTTCCTGGCGGAGCGGATCGGCAAGGACGAGTCGCTCGTGCTGCTCGCCGAGGTGCCGGGAGCCGGCACGGTCGGCTTCGCCCAGGTCTACCGCGCCTTCTCCTCGCTCACCCTGAGTACCGCGTGGATCCTCAACGACCTGTACGTCGCCCCCTCCGGCCGCCGCACGGGCGCCGGCCGGGCGCTGCTGCGCGAGGTGCTGCGCCGGGCCCGCGAGGCCGGGGTGGCCGGGGTGCAGCTGGAGACCGCGTACGACAACCACGTCGCGCAGGGGCTGTACGAGGCGGAGGGCTTCGTCCGCGAGGAGTTCCACGTCTACTTCCACGACCTCGGCCGATGACGCGCGGTCCGTACGGCGCTACTCGCGCACCCGGATCCCGTACAGGAACCACGCGCTGAGCAGCAGCAGCGCGGCGGTGAGCGGCCACATGCGGAGCAGCGCGGGGCCGCTCGCCACCAGCGCGGCGAGACCGTAGAGCGCGACGGCCGAGCCCAGCAGCCCCTGGAGGACGACCGGGGTCCTGGCCGCCCGGACGACGAGCAGCAGCAGGACGGCGCAGGCCGGGTACAGCCACGGATAGTCCCGTCCGGGGCCCTGGAAGAGCACGAAGTCGCGCACATCGGAGTACGCGGACCAGGCCGTCTCCTTCGCGGACAGTTCGAGCGGGTACCGCCAGTGCACCGACAGCTCCGCCGCCTTCTGGAACGGGAGGGTCCAGTCCGTCAGGAGGAGGACCTGCCAGAGGAGGAGCACCAGTGCGCCGGCCTGGCCCACTCCGGCGAAGCCGCCCAGCCCGGCCCGGGAGCGGGGTGACGGAGGGGTGTAGGGGGCGTAGACCGGTGCCGGTGCCGGTGCCGGGGCCGGGGCGGGTGCGGGTGCCGGCCTGGGCCGCGGGGGCGGCGGAGTCGGAGGTGCCTGGCGCGGCGGGGGCGGAGTCGGAGGCGCCGGAGGCACGGGCGGGCCCGCGGGCTTGCCGTACTTGAGCCGGGCCTCGCGGGCGCGGCGCATCGCCTCGGTGGTGTCGTCGGCCATGTCCCCTGTACCTGTCCTCTGCTCCCTGTTCGACTGCGTGTGTCCGGGCCCGTCGCCCGGGGTCAGCGGTGGCGGCCCCCGGCGGGGCCGCCGTTGCGGGCGCGCTGCCGTTCCTCGTACGCCTGCTTCTGCCGCCGGGTGATCTCCGCGTCGTCGCCCCGGCCGGTCTGCTCCCGGGGGTCGCTGCGCAGCGAGAAGTCCCCGCAGACCCGGCAGTCGGGGCGTCGCCGGGTGCGCGGCCAGATGCTCTGGAAGGCGTACTGCCCGGGGACCTCGCCCAGGACCCGGGGGAAGAACCAGTGGTCGGGTTCCATCGCGAACAGCGCCATGGAGAGGTCCTTGCGGAGCGGGGTGGCCAGGAAACCGCCGATCCGTTCGTGGCCGCCCGGGTGCAGCAGGGCCAGCGCGATCTTCGCGGCGGCCGCGGTCAGGTGGTGGATGTCCGTCAACAGGCCCGGTACGGCGTACATCCGGCCCGTCCCGTAGTCCGTGCGCGGCTGGTGGCCCAGCTCGCCCAGGGACTCGCGGACCCCGCCGGTGGCGCACAGCCAGCAGGGGGATCCGGGGGTGGTGAACACGACCTCCCCGCCCGCCGCGCCCTCGTACAGCCCGACGAAGAGGGCCGGGCGGCCGACGAAGTACGCGAGGTGGTTGAGGCGGTCCTGGGCGTGGTTGTCGTCGGTCGCGGCGATCACCAGCTGGGCGTCGGAGATCCGCTGCAGCCAGCTGTGGTTGTCCAGGGCGGCGACCTCGCGCTTGAGGACGGTGATCTGCAAGCGGCGGTTCACCCGCTTCAGGCGCCGGGCGGTGGCCTTGGCCTTGTTCCGGCCGATGTCCCGTGAGTCGAACATCGACCGGCCCAGGTTGGCCGGCTCCACCCGGTCGGGGTCGACCAGGGTGATCCTGCCGACCCCCGAGCGGACCAGCACTTCGGCCAGGTAGCTGCCGACCGAGCCGACACCGACGAGCAGGACGTGGCTGTCGGCGAGGGCGGGTGACAACAGCCCCCCGGTACGGGCGAACAGCCCCGCGCGGGCCGCCCGGGTCCGGCCGATTCCGACCCGCATGGTCAGCCGCCGGATCCGCCCGGGGGACCGCTCGGCGGGACGGGCCTCGGTGTCGGAGGAGACCGGCGAGGGCGGGGGACCGGGCGGCGCAGCGGCCACGGGCGCGGGCGCCGACGGGCGCGGCTCGGGCAGCGAGGGCTGAGCGGCCGGGGAGGGGACGGGCGAGGGAGGGGCGAGGTCGGCGGCACCCGCGCCCGAACCGGGACCGGCCCCACCGCCCCCGTTCCGCAGCGCCTCCCGGAGCCGTTCCCGCTCCGGCACCCGGTGGTCCCACGCCAACTCGCTGACCAGCAGCTCCGGATGGCGCCCGTCGGCCCCGGCCTCCTCCAGCAGCAGCGGCGCCGTCACCGGGAAGTCCGGCGTGGCGAAGAGGTACCGCCGGGCCCCGGAGCGGCCCCGCGGCAGGGGGACCCGTACGCCGGCCACCCCGCCGACCACACAGGTCAGCGGGTAGGCGTCGGACCAGGAGATCCCGGCCTCCCGGAGGGCGGCGGCCAGGGGCACGACCACCGGGCGCAGCGGTTGGAGCTGCACGCCGCGGGCGGTCCACATGGCTCCGAAGAAGGACATCCGGGCGTTCTCGACGGCGAGTTCGTGCCGGTCGAGCGGGGTGGTGAGGTCGTGGGTGACGATCGGGGCGATGTACCGCCCGAGGTCGGGGACGGCCTCCAGGGTGCGGCCGTATTCGCGGTGGTCCTGCCGGGAGGGGTGCGGCATGCCGAGCGGGTGCGAGTGGACGATGCCCTTGAACCGGATCGGACCGGCCGCCTCCTGGCGGCCGATCTCGTCCAGCAGCCAGGCGGTGTTGCTGTACTCCACCCGCGTCACCTGTGCGTGGGCGTCGTGCACGAAGCCGGTCAGCACGTCGCGGCCGCGCAGCCCGAGCAGGGCGCCGCCCTGCTCGGGCCTGGTCCGCCCGATGTCCTTTCCCACCTGGTCGATCACGTAGTCGAAGACATGTACGGGCAGCACGGCATCGGTCCCTTCCGCTCCGGGTGGGCTGCTACTGCTTGCGGTTGAAGGGGAAGGGGTGGCCCATCTCGACGAAGTCCACGCCGAGGGCCCAGGCCGCCGAGCGGGCGTAGGCGTCCTGGAGGGTGGGCTGGCCCGAACCGGGCCGCTCGGACAGGCAGATCAGGCCGCTGCCGTAGAGGTGCACGCCGTGCGCGTCGTGGCTGGGCAGGGTTTCCAGTTCGGGCTCGATCAGCCGCACCTGGTACTCGGTGCCGTTGAAGTGGGCGCACATCACGTACGTCCGGTTGAACATCGTGGTGATCTCGTAGACCCAGCCCTCGGCGCCGGGGGCGTCCTCGTAGTAGGTGTTGGCGGGGAACTTGGTCCGTACGATCTCGTACTCGCGGGCGAGGCGGGCCTCCGCGCTGAGGGCGGCGAAGGTGCTCTGCGGGACTCTCGACAGCGGGGCGTCGTCCTCGCCGCCGGTACCGAGGCGGACCTTGCCGTCGCGGTCGACGTAGACCTCCTGCTCTTGGCCCGTCGACTTTTTGGACTGGCTGGCGAAGAAGCTGTCCCGGATCGCGTTGAGGTCGTACATGTCAGCCATGTTCGTCATCCCTCCCCAGGGGAACGGTGGCGGTGCGGTGATGCGGTGCGAAGCGGTCAGGCGGTCGGGTCGCGGGAGATGAGCTCCCACACCCGGACGGTCCTCGGATCGTCGGGGCCGTGCGCGGTCAGGTGGTCCTGGTACAGGGCCTCGAACTCGGCGGCGGCGAGGGCCTGTTCCCCGGCGGCGGCCAGCCAGTGGGCCCGGTCGTAGCGGATCTCCGACAAGCGCGGGTCGGTCGCGGAGAGGACTCCGGCGACCGCGGTGAGGAGCTCCAGCAGGTGCTGCGCGGCCAGCGCGGCGTGCCCGGCCTCGCCCAGGTAGCGGGCCAGGTTGAGGGAGCACACGAGGGCCAGTTCGTCGTCGGCGCCGAGCACTTGGCGGGCCCGCGCGGCCACCGGGGCGAGCCGGTCGGCGGCTTTGGAGGGCTGCCCGGCCCGGGCGAGGGCCTGGGCGAGGTGCAGGACGACCAGCCAGCCGCCGCGGTGGTCGGAGGGCAGCACACCGGAGGCGTAGTCGAGGACCTCGGCGAGGCGGCTGACCCGCTCGACGGGGTCTTCCACGGTCTCCAGTACGGCATTGCACCGGGCCGCGACCTCGGCCGCCGGGTCGGCCGGCGGGCCGGGCGGCGGGGCCGGGGGCGGCGGGGTGTGAGGGGAGGAGACCACGGTCGGCGGCGGTGCGGCCGCCGTGCTGAGGGCCCGGAACAGCGCGGCCATCTCCCGTGCGTCGGCCGGGCGGTGGCCGGGGTTCTTGGCGAGCAGCCGGGTCACGAGGACGTCCACGGCGGGCTGCACCTCCGGGCGCAGTTCGCGTACGGAGGGCACCACGGCGTGGCAGTGCTGCTTGGCCAGGGCCCCGTAGTCCCCGCGGGAGACGTAGGGCTGGCGGCCGGTGAGCATCTCGAACAGGACGCAGCCGACGGAGTAGAGGTCGGTGGCGGGGGTGACGGGCTCCAGGAGGAACCGCTCCGGGGCCATGTACTCGGGCGTGCCGAGGAGTTGGCCGGTCGCGGTCACTCCGGCGGCGTACCCGAGCTCGCCGACGGGGGTGTAGGAGCGGGCGATGCCGAAGTCGAGCAGGACCAGCCGGTCGGCGGGCTCCCGGACCATGACGTTGCCCGGTTTGACGTCGCGGTGGACGAGGTCGCGGGCGTGGACGGGGACCAGCGCGTCGCACAGCTGGGCGGCCCAGGCCAGGGCCTGGGCCACGGGCAGCCGGTGCCCCTTGGGAACGGCGGCGCGCAGGGTGCGGCCCTCGATGAACTGGGTGATCAGGTAGAACTGCCAGGCCCCGCCGATCCGGGCCTCGTCCACGTCGTGGATCCGGACGATGTGCGGATCGTCGATGGCGGCGAGGATCCGCGCTTCGCGGAGGAAGCGACGGGCCGAATGGGTGTGGCGGTCCGCGACGCGGAGGAACTTGGCGACGACGGTGCGGTCCAGCCGCAGGTCGTGGGCTTTCCAGACTTCTGCCATGCCTCCATGGAATTGCTCAAGTAACTCGTACCGGTCCAGTACAAGGCGCCCCAAAGGCGCGGGGTTCGCCCCCCGCATACCCGACATGGCTCAATGGTGGCACTTGCGTGTTCGTAGGTTGAGCGTATTCGTGAAACATTCTGGCCGACCCATCGCGTCAACCGGGTGAGACGGATGCGAGGGGGAGTACATGCGGCAGGGTCGCAGAGACGGGTTCCGCGATTTCGCGGCAGGGCGCTCGGCGCATCTGTACCGGTCGGCCTGTCTGCTGGCGAGCGGGGACACCCACCTCGCCGAGGACCTGGTGCAGGAGACCCTGGGGCGGATGTACCTGCTCTGGGGGCGGATCTCGCGCATCGACAATCCGGCGGCGTACGCGCAGACGGTGCTGGTACGGGCCTTCCTGACCCACCAGCGCCGCCGGTCGGCCGGGGAGCGCCCGGTCGGCGAGTTCCCCGACTCGGGCGCGGCGGTGGGCGGCGATCCGGCGCTGCGGCTGACGCTGCTGGAGGCGCTGGGGCGGCTGGCGCCCAAGGACCGGGCGGTCCTGGTGCTGCGGTACTGGGAGGACCGCAGCGTCGAGGAGACCGCCGACGCGATGAACGTCAGCTCGGCGGCGGTCCGGACCCGGACCTCGCGGGCGCTGGCCCGGCTGCGGGAGCAACTGGGCGGCAGTCTGGCCGAGTTCGCCGAGCGCTGAGGTCGTCCTCGGCCGTGTTGCCGGTCGCGTAGTTCTTCACACCCATGAAACGGAAGGTCTGGTTCCCCATGTCCTTTGAAGACGAGCTCGGCGAAGCCCTCCGGCGTACGGGGGAGGAGTTCACCACCGACCGCGGTGCCCTCGTGGACGCCGGAGAGCGGCGCGGCCGGCGGCTGGTGGCCCGCCGCAGGGCCGCCGTGGTCGGCGGATCCGCGCTGGCCCTGGCCGTGATCGGCACGGCCGGCGCCTGGACCGGCGGCCTGATCGGCGGCCTCGGTTCCGGTGCGAGCACGGTGGCCGCCTCCGGCTCCGGCGGCCCGTCCGGGCCGTCGACCGCCGGAGGGGCCAAGTCGCGCATCGGCACGGGCGCGGTCTCGGCCGAGCAGCTGGTCGGCGTACTCACGAGCCTGCTGCCGGGCGGACTGGTCTCCGACACCACGGCACGCGGCACGGGCGACGAGCCGGGCCCGATGGTCTCCGGCGTGTACGACGACGGGAAGGGCAAGGCGGCGATCAACGTCTCCCTCGGGCGCACCAACCCGCAGGAGCTGGCCGGCACCCGCCTGCTGGAGTGCCCCGACGAGAACCTCCAGGAGTTCGACTCCTGCAAGGTCGAGGACCTGGGCGCCGGCTCGCGGCTGCTGACCTACCAGGGCTACGAGTACCCGGACCGCCGGGAGGACACGAAGCGGTGGCGGACGGTGCTGGTCACCGCCGAGGGCTACCAGGTGGACGTACAGGAGTGGAACGCGGCGGCGGAGAAGGGCGCGCCGGTCTCGCGGTCCAACCCGCCGCTCTCCCCGGCCCAGTTGAAGAGCTTCACGACCTCCCCGCTGTGGCTGCCGGCGCTGCAGGACCTGCCGGCGGCCCCGGCCCCGTCGGAGAACGGGCAGGCCGCGCAGCCCGCCACGGGCGCGGCGCTCCGGGAGCTCCTCGAACAGCGGGTCAAGTGGTTCGGGGTTCCGGTCGTCACCGCGGGCGGCGTGGGGGACCAGGGCTACGTCGTGCTGGACGAGGGCAAGGGCCGCTCCCTGGTCGAGGTGGAGGTCCAGCGGGGCAACGAGGCCTACGGGGCCCTCGCGCAGTACTTCGAGCACGTGGGGTACACGACGCTGCCGGACGGCACCAAGATGGTGGTGAAGCAGGAGCCCGGTGAGAAGGGCGGGGCGGGAGTGGTCCGGTGGTTCGTGGACACGCTGCGCCCGGACGGCAGCCGGATCATCGTCTCCGCCTACAACTCGAAGAACCAGAACGCGGCCGCGACCCGCGCGGAGCCCGCGCTGACGATGGACCAGCTGAAGTCCATCGCGACGAGCGAGGCGGTGATCGCCTTCGCCAAGTAGCCGCGCTCACTTGGCGTCGGCGTAGCACTCCACGATCGCCGTCGTGAACGGGAACCGGACCGGGGTCTCGCCGAAGGCGATCCGGCCGGCCCGGTCGCCGGCGGCGCGGATCGCCCCGGCGACGGCCTCGGCCTCCTCGGCCGGGCAGTGCACGATCACCTCGTCGTGCTGGAAGAACACCAGCTCGGCGCGCATGCCGGCGGTCGCCTGCCGCAGGGCCGCGAGCAGCAGCAGGGCCCAGTCGGCGGCGCTGCCCTGCACGACGAAGTTGCGGGTGAAGCGGCCGCGGGCCCGGGTGTTCGACGAGGAGTGGCTCGGGGTCCAGCTGTCGTCCCGGTCCTGCGGGATCCCGGCCTCGCCCTCCTCGGGCGCGTCGGCGGGCGGCGGGCTGGTGCGGCCCAGCCAGGTCCGTACGAGCCGGCCCTCCTCGCCGGCCCGGGCCGCGTCGTCCACGTAGGCCACGGCCCGGGGGAAGCGGCGGCGCAGCGCGGCCAGGTTCTTCAGGCCGTCGCCGGAGGTCTGGCCGTAGACCGCGCCCAGGACGGCGAGTTTGGCCTTGTCGCGGTCGCCGGAGAAGCCCTGGCGGGAGACGGCGGTGTAGAGGTCCTCGGGGCGGCCGGCGACCTCCATGAAGGCGGGGTCGCGGGAGATCGCGGCGAGCACGCGCGGCTCCATCTGGTCGGCGTCGGCGACGACGAGCCGCCAGCCGGGGTCGGCGACGACGGCCCGGCGGATCACCTTGGGGATCTGCAGGGCCCCGCCGCCGTTGCTGACCCAGCGGCCCGTGAGGGTGCCGCCGGGGATGAACTCCGGGCGGAAGCGGCCGTCGCGGACCCAGTCCGCGAGCCAGCTCCAGCCGTGGGCGGTGTAGATCCGGTACAGCTTCTTGTACTCGATCAGCGGTTCGACCGCGGGGTGGTCCAGTTCCTGGATGGCCCAGCGGCGGGTGGACGTGAGCTTGATCCCGGCCTCGGCGAAGGCCTTGATCACGTCGGCGGGCAGGTCGGGGCGCACGCGTCTGCCGAAGGCGGCGGAGACCCGGTCGGCGAGCTCGGCGAGGCGGCGGGGCTCGCCGCCGCCCGCGTAGCGCTCGCCGAGCAGCTCGGTGAGGAGGGCGCGGTGGACGTCGGCCCGCCAGGGCAGGCCCGCGCGGTTCATCTCGGCGGCCACGAGGAAGGCGGCGGACTCGGTGGCGACCAGCAGCCGCATGCGGTCGGGGTGGGCGGTGGCGTCGAGGCGCTTCGCCTGGTCGGCGTGGACGGCGATCAGGGCGTCGAGGGGGAGCGGGGCCGGGCGGGGGTCGAAGAGGGAGTCCTGCGCGCCGGGCTCGGCGGCGCGCTGCGGGGGATCGGGCGGTACGGGGGCGTGGGTGAGCCGGGCCCAGGCGGCCGCCGCCGAGCGGGGCTCCCCGACGCGGCCCTCGTGGCCGAGCAGGAGGAGCTCGGCGGCCTCGATGTCGTGGCACCGCTCCACGCGGGCGCCCGCGGCGAGCAGGCGGGGGTACACGGCGGCGGTGGACGGCCAGACCCACCGGGTACCGGGCGGGGCGGCCCGCACGGCCTCTGCGGGATCCCGCACGCTGATCCGCGCTCCGGCCGATGTGGCCGGGTCCACGGGCGCGGCGAGCCACGACCCGTCGCCGTCCTCGGCGAGGGCCCACCGGCCGCCGTGCTCGCTCACGAGTGCGAGTGTCCCACCGGGGTCTGACAGTCCGGCGCATCCGGACCGTGCTGTCTGCGGACATGCCAAGCTGAACGGGTGAGAAACCATGCCGAGACCGTTGACCGGGCCTGTGCCGCCGCGCTCTACGGCGACGATGACGCCGGTCTGGACACAGGGGCCTCGGTGCTCGTCGCCCAGCCGGAGGGGTGGGGCGGGGTCGGGCGGGAGCTGCTGGCGCGCGGGGAGGCGTACGTACGGCAGGCCTGGGAGCGCGGCTGGCAGCCGGCCGACGTGCTCCGGCTGGTGCGGCGGGACCTGGAGGAGCGGCACCTGCGGATCACCGGGGACCTGATCGCCGCCGAGGCGCGCCGCTACGCCCGACTCCCCGAGCGGTGGACCGGCGCCGAGGTGTGGTGGACGGGCGACGACGCCTACGCCGAGCGGCTCGCGCAGCGCGAGCGGGCGGACCGGTTCACGCTGGCCACCGCCGTCCTGGAGGTGTTCCGGCTGCTGATCCGGCTGCCCTCCATCGAACCGGTGGGTCCGGTTCCCGGGGACCCGGCCGCCGATGCCCTGGAGCACGCGCACATCGAGCCCCGCATGCTGGGCCGCATCCGGGCCCTGCTCGCCAAGGCCGAGGCCACCACCTTCCCGGAGGAGGCGGAGGCGCTCAGTGCCAAGGCCCAGGAGCTGATGGCCCGGCACACCGTGGACGAGGCGGTGCTCGCGGCGAGCGGCAAGGGGCCGGCCCGGGTCCCGGCGGCGTGCCGGATCGGCGTGGAACCGCCGTACGAGGAGGCCAAGGCGGTCCTGCTCGACGCGGTGGCCACCGCCAACCGCTGCCGGGCGGTGTGGAACAGCGGCCTGGAGTTCTCCACGGTGGTCGGCTTCGAGAGCGATCTGGAGGCGGTGGAGCTGCTGTACACCTCGCTGCTCGTGCAGGGCACGGCGGCGATGACCCGCGCGGAGGCCGCGCAGCGCTCCGGCGGCCGCAAGCGGACGAAGACCTTCAGGCAGTCCTTCCTGCTCGCCTACGCGAGCCGGCTGGGCCAGCGGCTCGCCGAGACCGCCGAGCACACGGCGAGCGAGGCCCCGGACAACCTGCCGGCGCTGGTGGCCCGCGACGTCGCCGTCAGCTCGCGGGCGGACGAGATGTTCCCCCGCACCACGACCACCCGGCTGCGCGGAGCCACCGACCACGCGGGCTGGGAGCACGGCACGGCGGCGGCTGACGCCGCCCACGTCGGGGGCCGCGGCAGACCGCTCCCGCGCTAGCGCGGGTGGCCGGTGCGGCTCACCGATCGGGGCTCCGCCCCGCACCCCGCGCCTCAAACGCCGGCGGGGCTGACATTGCCCTGCTGGCAATCCAGCCCGGCCGGGCGGACGGCATCAGCCAAATCGAGCCTCCCCGGCGTTTGAGGGGCCGCCGGAGGCACATCAAGCCCGCCTGCGCTTGAGGCGAGGGACCGGGGCAGCGCCCCGGCAGCGGTGCCCCGCCCGATCCGGACGGATGCGGGCAAAGGGGCTACGCTCGGCGCCATGAGCTGGCTCCGGGCGCTGAAGGACACCGCCCGGTCGGGCATGGCGGTCGAGCGGACCCGGCTCGAACCCCTCATCGCCCTGCGCGCGGCAGCCGGGCTCGCGATCGTCATCGGCGCCGGGCTCGCCCTCCTCGGCCCCGGCTCGGCGGCCAGTTCCGCCTTCGGGGCCTTCATGGCCGCCATCGCCACCTTCCAGCAGAGCTGGCGGCCCCGCCCCGTCCTCGCCCTCGCCTCCGGTCTGACCCTGGCCGTGTCCACCTTCGTCGGCTACCTCGTCGGGTCCTCGCACACCGCGCTCTTCCTCGCGCTGCTCGCCGTCTGGACCTTCCTGGCGAGCCTGCTCTGGGCGGCCGGCCCCACCGCCGGGATCATCGCCTCCGGCAACGTCGCGATCATGCTGGTCACCGTCACCCTGCCCACGTCGGTGCCGCAGGCCGCGGGGCACGCCGCGATGATCGCTGCCGGCGGGGTGGTCCAGGCGCTGCTCATCGTGCTCTTCCCGGTCCGCCGCTGGGGCGCCCAGCGCGACGCCCTGGCCGACGCGCTCGCCGCCGAGGCCGACTACGCCCGCCGGCTGCGCCAGGATCCCGTCGCCTCCTTCGACCCGGAGCCGCTGATGCGGGCGCGGGCCGCCGCCACGGTGACGCCCCGCCAGGCCCGCCGGCGTCCCGCCGAACTCCACGGGGCACGGGGGCTCGCGGAGAGGATCCGGCCGGTGCTGGCCTCGCTCGCCGATCCGGCCGTCGGGGCCCCCGCCGAGGGCCCCGGCCGGGACCGCGTGCGCGAACTGCTCGCCGCGGCCGCCTCGGTGCTGGACGCCGCCGCGCACGCGATCCGGCACGGCGATCCGGTACGCCTCCCAGCGCCCGCCCTGGCGGTCCTCAAGTCCCCCGATACGCCCGATCTCCTCACCGGCGCACCCCTGCGCGCCGCGCGCCGGCTCGCCGCCCTGCTGGACGACGTACTGGAGACGGCCGAGCCGGGATCCGGGCGTACGGCCGATCCCGGGGAGTCGATGCTGAGGCCCACGATGCTCGGCCTGGTGCCGCTGGTCCTGAATGCCGTACGGGCCGAACTGCACCCCGGGTCCCCGATCCTGCGCCACGCCCTGCGCGTGACCGCCGTGGCCTGCGCGGGCCTGTCGATCGGCCACGCGCTGCCGTTCGGGCACGCCTACTGGGCCCCGATGGCCTCCGTGATGGTCATGCGCCCCGACTTCAGCCAGACCTACTCGCGCGCCGTCGCCCGCTTCGGCGGCACCCTCGTCGGGGTCGCCGTCGCCACCGGCATCGTGCAGCTGGCGCAGCCCGGCATGTACCTGTCCGGCTTCCTCGCCGTCCTCAGCGCGGCCCTCATGTACGTGCTCATGCGCACCGGGTACGCCGTCGCGCAGGTCTTCGTCTCCGCTTACGTGGTCTTCCTGCTCGGCATGGGCGGGGTCCGCTGGGACCAGACCGTGCCCGACCGGGTCGCGCTCACCCTGGTCGGCGGGCTGCTGGCGATGGTCGCGTACGCCCTTTACCCGGCCTGGGAGACCCCGCGGCTGCGGACCCGCCTGGCCGACTGGATCGCCGCCGACGGGCGGTACGCCGCCGCCGTCGTCAGCCAGTACGCCGACCCGGCCGGGGCCCGGCGCGCCGACGTCCGCGAGGCCCTGCTGGCCGCCCGCGACGCCCGGGTCGCCTGGCAGGACGCGCTCGCCCGGGCCGCCGGGGAGCCCGTGCGCCACCGGGGGCTGTCCCGCGCGGCCGCCGACGACGCGGGGGACGCCCTGGCCGCGCTGGGCCGGGGGGCCATGCTGCTGGAGGCCCACTTCCCGGACCGCGCACACGATCCGGTCCCGGGCGCGGCCGCCCTCGCCGAGGCACTGCGCACCGCCACTGAGGCGGGCGCGAAGGCGGTGCGGGAGCGCCGGGTGCCCTGCTGGGACCCGGTCCGGGCGGTGCTGGCGGATTGGGAGGCGCCCGGGTCGGGGGTGCTGCGCGGGGCCGCCGACCAGCTCCTGGGCTCGCTGGACGAGGTGTCGGAGGCGCTTCGCCCGTGAGGGTGATCTGCAACCGGAGCCCGGTCGGCCTACGTCTGACCCTTCGCCCGACCCTTCGTCCGGCCTGTGTGTGATCAAGGGACCACCCCGCGTGCACGTGCATCTGCCCATGCATCAGCCCATGAACAGAGCTATGATCCGGTGCAGTTGACATCTGCACTATCGGGGGCTTCCTGTGGACCACGCGTACAACGGGATGGCAGCTGCAGAACTCGACGGAGTGACCTGGCAGAAGAGCAGGCACAGCAACTCACAGGGATCCTGTGTGGAGTTCGCGAAACTGCCCGGCGGCGACGTCGCCATGCGCAACTCGCGCTTTCCGGACGGACCGGCGCTCGTCTACACGCCGGCCGAGATAGAGGCCCTGCTCCTGGGCGTCAAGGACGGCGAGTTCGATCACCTGATCAGCTGACGGAACGGCGCATCCATCAAGCCATGCACGTGCAGCGGCCGGGATTGATCGCAACGATCAATCCCGGCCGGTTGTCCTGTCCTTGTAGTCCTTGTAGTCCTTGTAGCCCTTGTCGCCGATCGCGGTTCAGTCCTGGAGCAGGAACAGCGCCCAGACCACCTTGCCGGTCAGCCGTCCCGCGAGCGGGTGCCAGCCCCAGCTGTCGCTGTACGAGTCCACCAGGAACAGCCCCCGCCCGGACTCCAGGTCGAAGTTCTCCTCCGTCCGCTCCGGCGAGAAGGCCCCGCCGGGCCGGTCCTCGCTGGGATCGCGCACCGCGCACACCAGCCGGGTGCTCCACCGCATCAGGTGCAGCCGTACCGGCGGCTCCGCCTCCCCGGCCGGTCGCCGCGAGTCCTCGGGCAGGGCGTGGCGCAGCGCGTTGGTGACGAGCTCGGAGACGACCAGCGCCACGTCGTCGAAGCGGTCGTCGAGACCCCACTGCGACAGCGTGGAACGGGTGAACGTACGGGCACCGCGCACCGCCTCGAAGCGGGCGGGCAGGGCGCAGGAGGCGGACCCGGAGACAGCCGTGGGGTCGACCGGGGGCAGCCCCTGCCGTAACGGCTCGAGCATGGTCGATCCATTCGTCCCCATGCGAGGCACTCCCGGGATTCGCGGGCGGAGCGGTCGTCTCCGTCCAGAAAGAACTGCGGGGTGGGTCCGTGCGCCGGCGCGAAGAGCACGCAGGTGCGCGGGGACCATCGTTCCGAATGGCGGAGCCGGATGCAAGGGCAGATGCACGTGCACGCGCCGGACCTGTCCGCTCCCGTGACGGTTCTTGCTCATTTCTTCCTACGCATACTTACGGACTTCTTTTGCGGGACGCCGAATTCCGTTACAGAACGAGTACGGGCCGATGCGTTTTGGTGGCAGACTGCGGCCCCTGGGGTACGGGGGCCCCGCGACGCACGCGCACACCACGCGCACGCCAATGCGATGGGGAGGGCAGTACTAGTGACCGCAGAAGCAAGCGGTTCTGTGGTGCGCCGCATCCTCCTGGGCTCCCAGCTCAGGCGACTCCGAGAATCCCGCGGCATCACCCGTGAGGCGGCCGGCTACTCGATCCGCGCATCCGAATCGAAGATCAGCCGCTTGGAGTTGGGAAGGGTGAGCTTCAAGGCCAGAGACGTCGAGGACCTCCTGACGCTCTACGGAGTCACGGACAGCGCCGAGCGCGAGTCCTTGCTGGGCCTGGTCCGCGAGGCCAACGCGACCGGCTGGTGGCACAGTTACGGCGACGTGCTGCCCGGATGGTTCCAGACCTACATCGGTCTTGAGGGCGCCGCCTCGCTCATCCGCATCTACGAGGTCCAGTTCGTGCACGGCCTGCTGCAGACCGAGGCCTACGCCCACGCCGTCGTCAGCCGCGGCATGCCCGGCGCCACCGCCGCCGAGATCGACCGCCGCGTCGCGCTGCGCCTGGAGCGCCAGAAGGTCCTCGTCTCCGAGAACGCCCCGGTCTTCCACGCCGTCCTCGACGAGGCCGCGCTGCGCCGCCCGTACGGCGACCGCGACGTCATGCGCGGCCAGCTGGAGCACCTCATCGAGGTCTCCCAGCGGCCCAACGTCCAACTCCAGGTGATGCCGTTCTCCTTCGGCGGCCACGCGGGCGAGAGCGGAGCCTTCACCCTGCTGCGCTTTCCCGAGTCCGACCTGCAGGACATCGTCTATCTGGAACAGCTCACCAGCGCCCTCTACCTGGACAAGGAAGAGGAAGTGGGGCAGTACGAGCGGGCGATGCGGCGACTTCAGGACGACTGCCCGGACCCGGACCGGACCCGGGATCTTCTCCGCGGCCTCCTCCAACTGTCTTGATTCGCACGTAGTATGACGTCTGATCAGTGCATGACGACCGATCGGTCTCCGGTGCAGCGCACGGGTGCGCGCTCGCAGTAAGGGATGGCATGTCCATATTCAGCGACCTGGCGCACCAGTACATCGACGGCGAATGGCTGGCCGGTACCGGTTCGTGGGACATCATCGACGTCAACCCCTACAACGGCGAGAAGCTCGCCGCCATCACCGTGGCCACCGTCGAGCAGGTGGACCAGGCCTACCGGGGCGCCGAGCGCGCGCAGAGGGAATGGGCCGCCACCAGCCCCTACATCAGACGCGAGGTCCTGGAACGCGCCCTGCGGATCACCGAGGAGCGCGAGAAGGAGATCGTCGAGGCGATGATCGACGAGCTCGGCGGGACCCGTCCCAAGGCCGAGTACGAGGTCTACCTCGCCAAGGAGTTCATCCGCGAGTCCCTCCAGCTGGCCGTCCGCCCCGAGGGCCGGATCCTGGCCTCGCCGGTCGAGGGCAAGGAGAACCGGGTCCAGCGCCTCCCCGTGGGTGTCGTCACCGTGATCAGCCCCTTCAACTTCCCCTTCCTCGTCACCCTGAAGTCGGTCGCCCCGGCACTGGCGCTGGGCAACGCGGTGGTGATCAAGCCGAACCAGAACGCCCCGGTGGTCGGCGGGGGACTCATCGCCCGGATCTTCGAGGAGGCGGGACTCCCGGCGGGCCTGCTGAACGTCCTCGTCACCGACATCGCCGAGATAGGCGACGCGCTCCTGACGCACCCCGTCCCCAAGGTGATCTCCTTCGCGGGATCCGACCGGGTCGGCCGGCACGTCGGCGCGGTCGCCGCCCGCCACTTCAAGCGGACGGTCCTGGAGCTCAGCGGAAACAGCGCCCTGGTCGTCCTCGACGACGCGGACCTCGACTACGCGGTGGACGCGGCGATCTTCAGCCGGTTCGTCTACCAGGGCCAGGTCTGTATGGCCGCCAACCGCATCCTCGTCGACGCCGCCGTCGCCGAGGAGTTCACCGAGAAGTTCACCGCCCGTGTGCGGAGCCTGAAGACGGGCGACCCGCACGAGGCCGACACCCAGATCGGCCCGCTGATCAACTCCTTCCAGGCCGACGCCCTGACCGCACTCGTGGACCGGGCCGTGGAATCCGGCGCGACGGCCCTCGTACGGGGCTCCACGCGCGGCAACCTGGTCGAGCCCACCGTGCTGGCCGGGCTCCCCGAGGACTCCCCGCTGCTGGGCCAGGAGATCTTCGGCCCGGTGGCGCTGCTGGTGGTCTTCGACGGCGAGGACGAGGCCGTACGGCTGACCAACGCGACCCCGTACGGGCTGAGCGGCGCCGTGCACACGCGGGACGTGGAACGCGGCGTCCGCTTCGCGCAGCGCATCGAGACCGGCATGATCCACGTCAACGACTCCACGATCGGGGACGAGCCGCTGGCCGCCTTCGGCGGTGAGAAGGCCTCCGGCCTGGGCCGCCTCAACGGCGAGGCCACCGTCGAGGCCTTCACCACGCAGAAATGGATCTCGGTGCAGCACGGACGGAGCCGCTTCCCGTTCTAGACTCATCCGGGCGTACGGCATGCGTCCGGGGGAGATCGAGTTGAGCAACATACCGGAGACCGGCCGGACCCCTCGGGTCCAGAACCGGCTCGTCGTCATCCAGATCGTGGTCTTCTCGCTGCTGCTCACCCTGGGCGGGCGGCTCTGGTACCTCCAGATACGCAATGGCCAGAGCTACACCGACGAGGCCAAGAACAACCACGTCCAGCGCGTGGTCCAGCCCGCCGTGCGCGGCTCGATCCTGGACTCGCGCGGAGTCCCGCTCGCCGACAACGCGACCCACCTCGTGGTCTCAGCCAACCGCACCGAGCTGCTCACCATGAAGGACAAGGGCAAGGACGTCCTGACCCGCCTCGCCGGGGTCCTGGGCATGGACCCCCAAGAGGTGGTCGACAAGGTCCGGCTCTGCGACGCCAAGACCCCCAAGCCCTGCTGGAACGGCTCCCCCTACCAGCCCATCCCGGTCAGCGACGAGGCCACCACCGAGCAGGCGCTCCAGATCCACGAGCACGCCGAGGACTTCCCCGGCATCACCGCCGAGCCCACCGCCATGCGCCGCTACGCCGCACCGGACGAGGCCAACACCTCCCAGGTGCTCGGCTACCTCTCGCCGGTCACCGACGAGGAGATCGCCAAGGCGAAGAGCTCCGATTCGCCCTACCTGCGCTCCGACCAGGTCGGCCGCTCCGGCCTGGAGCGCACGTACGACAAGGAGCTGCGCGGCAAGGCGGGCATCACCCGCTACGAGGTGGACAACCTCGGCCGCGTCACCGGCCAGGGCCAGACCGACAAGGCGCAGCCCGGCTCGAACATCGTGACCTCGATCGACTCGCGCGTACAGGCGGTCGCCGAGCGCGAGCTGAACAACGCGATGATCGAGGCCCGCAAGACGCACGACAAGAACACCGGCAGGAACTACGAGGCGGACTCGGGCGCCGTGGTGGTCATGGAGGCCAAGACCGGCCGCGTCGTGGCCATGGCCTCGAACCCGACCTACGACCCGAACGCCTGGGTCGGCGGCATCTCGGCCAAGGACTACGCCGGACTCACCGACAAGGACTCGAACTACCCGCTGCTGAACCGGGCCATCCAGGGCCAGGCGGCGCCCGGCTCCATCTTCAAGGTCGTCTCCTCGACGGCGGCGGTGAACGCCGGGTATCCCTTCAACAGCCGCTATCCCTGCCCCAGCTCGTACTCGGTCGGCAGCCAGACCTTCACCAACTTCGAGTCCCAGGGCCACGGCGACATCACCATCGGCCGGGCGCTTGAGGTCTCCTGCGACACGGTCTACTACGCCCTCGCGGACCAGGAGTGGAAGAGGGACGGCGGAATCAACCCGAAGAAGAACCCGAACGACTGGTTCTTCAAGACCGCCCACGAGTTCGGGCTCGGCAAGCCCACCGGCATCGACCTGCCCAACGAGGTGAGCGGCCGGGTCCCCGACCGCAAGTGGAAGCAGGACTTCTTCGAGGCCAACAAGGCCGCCTGGTGCCGGGACGGCAAGAAGAACGGCTCCTTCGCAGAGAAGATCGCCTACGAGAACTGCCGCCAGGGCAACCAGATGCGCGAGGGCGACGCCATCAACTACTCGATCGGACAGGGTGACACGCTCGTCACGCCCATCCAGATGGCGTCCGTCTACGCGGCCATCGCCAACGGCGGCACGCTGCACCAGCCCAGCATCGGCAAGGCGGTCGTGAGCGCCGACGGCAGCCAGGTCCGGGAGATCGCGCCCAAGGTGCAGGCCAAGCTGCCGATGGACGAGAAGACCCGCGACGACATCGACGAGGCCCTCGCCGGGGTGGCCACCAACGGCAGCGCGGCCTGGCGGTTCGGCGGCTGGCCCCAGAAGCAGATCCCGATGCACGCCAAGACCGGCACCGCCGAGGTCCAGGGCAAGCAGACCACCTCGTGGTTCGCCTCGTACACCGAGGACTACGCCATCGTCATGACCATCTCCCAGGGCGGCACCGGCTCCGGGGCCTCCGGGCCGGCGGTCCGGAAGATCTACGAGGCGATGTACGGGCTCGACCCGACGGGCAAGCAGGACCTCTCCAAGGCCCTGCTGCCGCAGCCGGCGACGGCGCTGCCCGTGCTGCGTCCGGATGAAGGAAAGGCGGCCAATTAGGACGCGGGCTGACCGCATTGCTCCGTAGCGTGGTTCTTGTCAGCAGGAGAGACACCGGAAACCAAGGCGGTAGACCATGGCTCAGCTTTCCACCGAGATCCCCGGCGACGAGCGCGGCACGCTCCTAGCCTTCGTCGAGGCCCAGCGCACGGCTCTGCGTGAAACGGTGCTCGGACTGAGCGAGGAGCAGGCCGCGAGCCGCCCCAGCGCCAGCGAGCTCTCCCTGTCGGGGCTGCTCAAGCACACGGCCGAGGTCGAGCTCAACTGGCTGCGGCTGGCCCAGCAGCGGCCCAACGAAGCGCGGCGCAGCCGGGAGACCTGGGGCGACGGCTTCCGCCTGGTCGAGGGCGAGTCCATCCCGTCGGTCCTGGCCTTCTGGGACGGGGTGGCGCGGGAGCTGGAGGCCTTCATCCTGGCCGTGCCCAGCCTCGACGACGTGTTCCCGCTGCCCGAGGCGCCCTGGTTCCCCAAGGACGGCAAGGTCTCGATGCGCTGGCTGCTCCTGCACCTGGTGGAGGAGTTCGCCCGGCACGCGGGCCACGCGGACATCGTCCGCGAGACCCTCGACGGAACCAAGGCCATGGGCTGAAGGGTCCCTGAGTAGCCTGGCCCCATGTCAGCGATCCGGCTCCTCGTCCTCGGTGCCGTGCGCCGGCGCGGGCGGGCGCACGGGTACCAGGTGCTGGGCGACCTGGAGTACCGGGGCGCGCACGAGTGGTCCAACACCAAGCCCGGGTCGATCTACCACGCGCTCAAGCAGATGGCGAAGCAGGGAGTCCTGCACGCCCACGAGGTGGCGCCGAGCGCCGCGGGCGGGCCGCCGCGCACCGAGTACGAGGTCACGGACGCCGGCAGCGCGGAGTACTTCACCCTGCTCCGCGAGGCCCTGGCGGCCTACGACCGGAAGACGGACGTGCTGTCGGCGGCCCTCGGCTTCATGGTCGACCTGCCGCGGGACGAGGTGCTGGCACTGCTGCGCGAGCGGCTGGCGAAGCTGGCGGAGTGGCGGTCGTCGGTGGCCGCCTCCTACGCGCCGGAGGGCGGACACAGCGGACTCATGGGGGAGGTCGCGCACCGCTGGGTGCACTCCGCGGACGCCGAGGAGCAGTGGACGCGCGGGTTGATCGCGCGGATCGAGGCAGGCGCCCACTCCTTCGCGGGCGAGGGCGGGGACCCTGTGGAGGGGAGGGGACTTGCACCTCACGTGGCGTGAGGACCCACAGTGAAGGGCGTACCCAACCAGAGGAGCGGAAGGCAATGGGCTACTCCGTGGGCCAGGTCGCCGGATTCGCCGGAGTCACGGTGCGCACCCTGCACCACTACGACGAGATCGGCCTGCTCTCCCCGAGCGGCCGCAGCCACGCAGGACACCGGCGGTACGACGACGCCGACCTGGACCGGCTGCAGCGGATCCTGTTCTACCGGGAGCTCGGCTTCCCGCTCGACGAGGTCGCGGTCCTGCTGGACGACCCGGATACGGATCCGCGGGAGCATCTGCGCCGGCAGCATGCCCTGCTGACCGACCGGATCGCCCGGCTCCAGCAGATGGCCAAGGCCGTTGAGCACGCCATGGAGGCGAAGAAGATGGGCATCAACCTCACGCCGGAGGAGCGGTTCGAGGTCTTCGGGGACAAGGACCCCGACCAGTACGCGGAGGAGGCCGAGCGGCGCTGGGGCCACACCGAGGCCTACGCGGAGTCGCAGCGCCGGGTCGCCACCTACACCAAGGACGACTGGAAGCGCCTCCAGGACGAGGTCGCCGCCTGGGGCGCCCGGTACGCGGCCCTGGTGGAGGCCGGTGAGCCGGCCGACGGCGAGACCGCCATGGACATGGCCGAGGAGCACCGGCAGCACATCTGCACCTGGTACTACGAGTGCACGTACGAGATCCACACGGGTCTGGGTGAGATGTACGTCTCCGACGAGCGGTTCAGGGAGTTCTACGACTCCATGAAGCCCGGCCTGGGCCTCGCCGAGCACCTGCGGGACGCGATCCTGGCCAACGCGGTGCGCAAGGCGTAGCCGAATCGTCACGGATACGGCCCCCTCCGGCCTCTGGAACCGGGTGGGGGTCGTGTGCGTTGATAATTGAGACCGCCCGCCCCGCAGCACGCCCCCTCATCCAGGAGAGTCCGGAACCCGTGTACACGCTTGCGCTCGGCCCAGAGTGGCTGTCCCCGGACTATCTGATTTCGCACTTCGGATTGATCGGCATCCTGGTCATCGTCTTCGCGGAGTCGGGACTCTTCGCGTTCCTGCCCGGTGACTCCCTGCTGTTCACGGCGGGTCTGCTGGTCGCGAACGGCGAGTACATCAAGCAGCCGCTGTGGCTGGTCTGCACCCTGATCGTGGCCGCCGCGATCATCGGTGACCAGGTCGGCTACATGATCGGCAAGTTCTTCGGGCCCAAGCTGTTCAACCGGCCCAAGTCCAAGATCTTCAAGCGGGAGAACCTGGACAAGGCGCACGAGTTCATGGACAAGCACGGCCCCAAGGCCATCGTGCTCGCCCGCTTCGTGCCGATCATCCGTACGTTCGCCCCGATGGTCGCCGGCGCGGGCTCGATGAAGTACCGCACCTTCCTCACGTACAACGTCATCGGCGGCATCGGCTGGGGCGCGGGCATCACGATCGCGGGCTACTGGCTCGGGCAGATCGAGTTCATCAAGACCAACATCGAGGCGATCCTGGTCCTGATCGTCCTCATCTCGCTCATCCCGGTGATCTTCGAGGTCCTGAAGGCCCGCAAGGAGAAGAAGTCCCTCGCGTCCGAGACCTCCTTCGACCCGGAGGGTTCGCAGACCCCGGGCCAGCGGGGGCGTCACGCGAAGCGGTAGCGCTCCGCTTGGTCAGCCGCGTCGGCGAGCCCCAGGTCTGTCTGTAGCCGCACCTGTGCACTCAGGCCGGCAAAATCCAGCCTCGCCGGCGTTTGAGGCGCGGGGTGCGGGGCGGAGCCCCGGTCTTTGGGCGGCGCCCGCGTTCGAACCGCGGGGCCGGGGCGGAGCCCCGATTGAAACCCCCGCTAGAAGCCGCGCGTCCGCTTCGCGGCGCGCCGCTTCGCCGCGCTGGCCGCCCCCGGAATCCGCATGAACAGGCGGGACGTCTCCGACCCCAGGTTCACCCCGATCGCGATGGCCAGCGCGATGGCCGCGGCGTTCGTGAGCGAGCCGAGCCCCTCGTTCAGCCGGTTCTCGGCGATCAGCAGCAGCCCGTAGTACGTCGCCGAGCCCGGCAGCAGCGGGCCGATCGCGGCCGTCACGTACGGGAGGGCGGAGGCGAAGCGGTAGCGGGAGAACAGCTGCCCGAAGAGCCCCACCAGCCCGGCCGCCACCGCGGTGGACGGCACGGGCGGGATGCCCCCCGCGTAGTGCAGGGCCCCGTACGTCACCCAGGCGACCCCGCCGTTGAGCGTCACGATCCACACGGTGGACCGTTCCTGCTGGAGCAGGATCGCGAAGGTGAACACCAGCACCATCGACGCCGCGATCTGGATCGGCGGCCGCGAGGTGATCTGGAGGACCTCGTCCGGGTTGGGGGCGGCGCCGAGCTGGAGCCCGAGGTAGAGCACGACGAGCACGCCCATGATGATGCCGATGAAGAGGTACATGACCTCCAGCAGCCGGGCGGACGCGGTGATGTAGAAGCCGGTCAGGCCGTCCTGGACGGCCGCGACCAGGGCCCGCCCGGGCAGCAGCGCGAACAGTCCGCCGGTGATCACGGCAGAGGCCCGTACGTCGATCTCGGTGAGCTTGAGCGCGACCCCGATCGCGGCGGGCGGCATCGCGGCGACCACGAACTGGTAGAACTCCGGCAGCCCGCGCCCCGCGCACAGCCACGCCAGCCGGTCGCCGAGCACCGCCCCGAGCGCGGCCGCGAAGAACACGAGCACCCCGCCGCCGACCAGCGTGGAGGCGGCCCCGGCGAGCAGGCCGGCGGCGGCCGTGAGCACCCAGCCGGGGTACGGGTGGCGGTTGCGGCGGATCTCCGCCAGGCGGCGGTAGGCCTCCTCGAGGGAGATGTCGATCTCGTGCGCGCTGATGTCGTCCACGAGGCGGTACACGGCCGCGAGGCGGGTGTAGTCGGTGCCGCGGCGGCGGACCGTGCGGTTGGCCGAGACGGGGTCGTCGACGAGGGAGGGCTGGTGCGTGATGGACAGCATCGTGAAGGTGACGGTCGGCTCGCAGCGGTCCAGCCCGTAGGAGCGGGCCACGGCGAACATCGCGGCCTCCACGTCCTCGGCGCCCTCGCCGCCGGCGAGCAGCAGCTCGCCGATGCGCAGGGTCAGGTCGAGTACGCGGCCCACGGCGGGCCCGGCCTCGGTCGGCTTCTGCACGAGGTCCGGTACGGGCCGCACGTCGACCGGCATGCGCAGCATCGTGCGCATCCGGTCCTGCCAGGGGGACTCCTTCATGCGGGCTACGGGGAAACCCTGGCCGGGGGTGTAGGCGGGAGGGGAGTGCTGGGCGCTGTAAGTGGCCGGGGGAGCGAAAGCGGAACCCTCGGGCTCGGCGGCGGGCAGCTCGGCACCCGCCGGCCGGGCGAACTCGGAGGTCGGCTGGTCCTCCTCCGGAACCTCCGGCTCCATCCCCGGCGGCACGGAGAACGCGCTGTGCGCCTCATCGGACTTCGGCTTCCGGTCCTCGGCACCGGCTCCTTCGGCCTCCGCCACACGTCCTCCAGTCCTGGCAGCCCGGTATCAGTATGCGGAATCGTTTCGGTGACGTGCTCGGTCGGGGCCTTGGGCCCCCTCTCACCGCCGGGGACTCGGCAGTCCGGCGAGCGGGGTCGGTCCTTCGCGCTCGGTCGGCGCTTTCACCCCGCTCTCACCAGCGTGGCGGTGCGGTGGTTGCCCACCCGCCTCCCTCGGTGGCGAGACCGGGCCTCGGTAGTCCGGTGAGCGGGGTCGGTCCCGTCGGTATTTTGCTCGGGCGGGCGGTGACAGGGGTGCGGGGCTTTGCGCTCGGTCGGCGCCTGTACCCCCCTCGCACCGCCGCGGCGGTGCGGTGGTTGCCCACACCCGCCTCCCTCGGTGGCGAGACCGGGCCTCGGTAGTCCGGTGAGCGGGGTCGGTCCCGTCGGCATTTCGCTCGGGGAAGTCGGCCTGCTGGTCGGTGGCTTCGGGGTTCGGGGGCTCAGTGACCCGGCATCAGGGAGGGTTGGGGGTTTCCCGTCAGTCTCATCGTCTCTCCGGGTCGGGCCGGTCCCTCAAGAGCGCTCCCTGCGGTCGCGTCGCTTCGCGAGGGCCTTCGGCCCCCCTTGACCGACCGGCCCGACCCGGAAATCCGAAGACTGCCGGGAAGCCCCCAAAGGAACGGGCCGGGTCAGAGACACGGGCACGGGGAGGCCAGGGAGGTGCGGGCCCGCTTCCCCAGGCCGGCCAAGCCCCATCACCCAGGCCGGGCAGCGCCAGGGGCGCGGGCATCAGGCACACCGCCACCGGGGCCCACATGTATGCTCCGCGCCGGGCGCGGCTCTGCCCGCACGAAACAGCGGCGAGAAGCCCATCGGGGGACGGCGGGCGCGGCAGATCGCTACGCGCTCCTCCTTGACGGCGTCCGGCGGCCGTCTGGGGGCTGGACATAGGCCGCCACTGATCGCCACGCAGCTGAGGCGGTCTGGCGGCGGTCAGCCCGGTATGGGCTGGGGACAAGCCGCCACTGACCGATGTGGCTGGGGTGATCTGGCGGCGGACCCGCACGAGATGGCGGCCGGACGGGCATCATCAGGCACGTTCGGCCTCGTCGGCGTTTGAGGCGCGGGGCCGGGGGCCCCAGGTGTGGCAGGGCTGGAACGTGACAGCGGGCGGTATCCCCTCGGGATACCGCCCGCCTTGTCACGTGGGGCGCTGGGGCGTGCCCCGGCCCGTTACCGCCGAGCGCGAGCTCAGTGGGCGCCGCCCTGGGCTTCGAGGCGCTTGTACGAGGCCTCGATCTCGGCCTCGGCCTCGGCGCGGCCGACCCAGTTCGCGCCCTCGACGGACTTGCCCGGCTCCAGGTCCTTGTAGACCTCGAAGAAGTGCTGGATCTCCAGGCGGTCGAACTCGGACACGTGGTGGATGTCGCGCAGGTGCTCGACGCGCGGGTCGGAGGCCGGCACGCACAGCAGCTTGTCGTCGCCGCCCGCCTCGTCCGTCATGCGGAACATGCCGATGGCGCGGCACTTGATCAGGCAGCCCGGGAAGGTCGGCTCGTCAAGGATGACCAGCGCGTCCAGCGGGTCGCCGTCCTCGCCGAGGGTGTTCTCGACGAAGCCGTAGTCGGCCGGGTAGCTGGTCGAGGTGAAGAGGCGACGGTCCAGGCGGATCCGGCCGGTCTCGTGGTCCACCTCGTACTTGTTCCGCGAACCCTTGGGGATCTCGATGGTGACGTCGAACTCCACGTCCTGCTCCTCCATGCTCCGAGTTGATAGCGCGTCCGGCCCAGCCCTGCCGGGTGGGGTGCCATGCTCGCGGCAAGACGCAGTGGTTAAGTGTCCCTCACGCATATGTGTGATCGCGAAAGGGGCTGGTCCGAGGTGCCATATGTCAAGACGTGGCAGCTCATCGCGGGGTCGGCCGTCTCCGGCCTGGCCCTGTCGGTGGCACTGGTGGCCGCCGCAGGTCCATGGGACTCCGGCCAGCGTAAGGCCGAGCGGGACAGGGCCGCCTCCTGGGGCCGTACGGGTGGCGCAGATCACGGTGGGGACGCGCTTCCGGAGGCCGCGCCCAGTGCCCCTGGGGTGCTCGGGGCGGTCGGGCCCGGCGCTCCCCGGAAGGAGGCGGCGGCCGCCTCCGAGGGGCTCGCGGCCGCGCTGCGGCCGCTGCTGGCCGACCCCGCGCTCGGGTCGGTCCGTACCGCCTCAGTCGTCGACACCGCCACCGGGCAGGTCCTCTACGAGTCCGGGGCGCGCGACGCGATGACGCCCGCTTCCACTGTCAAGATCGCCACCGCGGCTGCGGCGCTGGCCGCGCTGGGGCCGGAGCACCGGATCCGGACCACGGTCATGCCGGGCGCGAAGGCCGGAGAGATCGTGCTCGTGGGTGGTGGGGATCCCTCGCTCACCGCCAAGAAGAAGGCCCCGGCCGGATCAGGGGGCAGCCTCGTCGCCCTGGCCGCGGACACCGCCCAGGCCCTGAAGGCGGCCGGGACCGAGAGTGTGCGGCTGGGGTACGACGACTCCCTGTACAGCGGGCCCGCCCGGCACCCGATCGGCGTCAATCCCAACATCGCGGTGGTGACCGCTCTGGCGGCCGATGAGGGGAGGCCCGACGATTCCGTGTCCGGGCCCGTCGACCGCGTCGAGGACCCGGCCGGGGCCGCCGCCAGGGCCTTCGGCGCCCTGCTGGCCGAGCGTGGCGTCAAGGTCATCGGTGAGCCGGTACGGGCCAAGGCCGGCGGCGGCGATCCGCTGGCGGTCACGTTGTCCACGCCCCTCGGCGGGCTCGTCGAGCGGATGCTGACCAACAGCGACAACGACATCGCCGAGGCGCTGGCGCGGCAGACCGCTCTGGCCGCTGGGCAGCCCGGCAGTTTCGAAGGTGCTGAGAAGGCTGTGGGAGCGAAGCTCGCCGGGTTGGGGGTGGACGTCTCCGGGGCGCGGTTCGCCGATGGGAGTGGGCTCAATCGGGCGGACAGGGTGAGTGCCGGCCTCTTGACCGGGATCCTCGCCAAGGCCGCCGAGCCGGGGCACCCAGAGCTCCGGCCCGTGCTGACCGGGCTGCCGGTGGCGGGATTCACCGGGACCCTGCGCGCGCGCAATGCCGGGACCTCCCCGGCCGCGGGGCTGGTGCGGGCCAAGACCGGCACCCTGACCGGGGTCAATTCGCTGTCGGGGACCGTCGTGGATCCGGGTGGGCGGCTTCTCGCGTTTGCCTTTCTGACCGCGAACAGCGCCGACGGGGCCGCCGCCGAGAAGGGGCTCGACAAGCTGGCCGCCGCCGTCGCGAGCACTTCGTAGGGGGTCCGCCCGACCGCTGGTCCACGTACCGTTGACGCATGACGAGCATCAGTGGTGCGGAGATGGTCGACTGGAACCTCGCGGTGGCGACCGCGACCCGGCTGGTGCGGCCCGGCCCGGAGGTCAGCCGGGACGAGGCGCGGGCCGTCGTCGCGGAGCTGCGCGGCCACGCCAGGACCTCGGAACGGCATGTGCGCGAGTTCACCCGGATGATCCCCGATGGGGCACCCGTCAACGACACGCCGGTGCTGGTCGTCGACCGGGGCGGCTGGGTCAAGGCCAATGTGGCCGGCTTCCGCGAGTTGTTGCAGCCGCTGCTCGGGAAGCTCCAGGACCGCCGTGCGGGCACCCCCGGCGGGGCCGTGTTCGGCGCGGTCGGCGGGAAGGTCACAGGCGTCGAGCTGGGCATGCTGCTGAGCTTCCTGGCCTCCCGGGTGCTGGGGCAGTACGAGACCTTCGCGCCGGTCTCCCGTGATCTGCCGGGCTCCGGCGCGGGCGGCGGGCGGCTGCTGCTCGTCGCGCCGAACATCGTGCACGTAGAGCGCGAGCTGGAGGTGAACCCGCACGACTTCCGGCTCTGGGTCTGCCTGCACGAGGAGACGCACCGTACCCAGTTCACGGCCGTCCCGTGGCTCCGCGACCACTTGGAGGGCGAAATCCAGACGTTCCTCGGCGCCACCGAAGTGGACCCGATGACCGTCCTGGAGCGCCTGCGCGAGGCCGCCCAGTCCTTCGCGGGCGCCCGCCCCGACGCCGAGCGCGGCGAAGAGGGCCGGTCCCTCGTAGAGATCGTGCAGACGCCCGAGCAGCGCGAGGTGCTGGGCCGGCTGACCGCCGTCATGTCCCTGCTGGAGGGGCACGCCGACTACGTCATGGACGGCGTCGGGCCGCAGGTGGTGCCCTCCGTCGCCGAGATCCGGGAGAAGTTCCAGCAGCGCAGGGCCAGTGGCGCCGGGCGGCTCGACGCCGCGCTGCGCAAGCTGCTGGGCCTGGACGCGAAGCTGCGGCAGTACCGGGACGGCGAGCGGTTCGTGCGCGCCGTCGTCGGCCAGGTCGGGATGGAGGGCTTCAACCGGGTGTGGACCTCCCCGAACACGCTGCCGACCAAGGCCGAGATCGCCAAGCCCGCGGACTGGGTGGCCCGCGTACACCGCAAGGGGAGCGAAGAGAGCGAACGAGGGTGACTCAGGGGGCGTAAACATGTCTCACTGGGGGAAGCAGCATCACCCGTCCGAGGGACCGTGGGCCGTGGAAGGGCGTGCGATGCTCGGGGAACGGCTCGGTTCTGTCACCATCGACGCACTCTGAGTGACATCCCCGCCCCGGCGGGGGTACCGGGCACCACCCACAGCGCACCACACCCCCAAAGCCTCCGAGGCATCCGAACTCCATCGAAGGGCACCGGACATGGGTCCCCATCCTGCGGTCGCGGCGATACGCCTGGCGGTCCGCCGCGTACTCCACGACGTCCTCACCGACCTCACCGTTCCCGCCGACCCCCGCACCGGTGCGGGCGCCCCGCCACTGGTCCTCGTCGCCTGCTCCGGCGGCGCCGACTCCATGGCCCTCGCCTCGGCCCTCGCCTTCGAGGCCCCCAAGCTCGGCATCCGGGCCGGTGGCATCACCGTCGACCACGGCCTCCAGCCCGGCTCCGACCTGCGCGCCGCCGAGGTCGTCTCCCGCATGACCGCCCTCCGCCTCGACCCGGTGGAGTCCGTCGCCGTGCGCGTCGGCCGCGACGGCGGACCCGAGGCCGCCGCCCGCGACGCCCGCTACGCGGCCCTGGACGAGGCCGCCGACCGGCTGGGCGCCGCCGCCGTGCTGCTCGGCCACACCCGGGACGATCAAGCCGAAACCGTCCTGCTGGGCCTCGCCCGCGGCTCCGGCATCCGCTCGCTGTCCGGCATGGCGGAAGTGTCCGGCGGGCCCGGCCGCAACAACCGCTACCGCCGCCCCTTCCTCCAGGTCGACCGGCAGACCGCCCGCAAGGCCTGCATGGTCCAGTCCCTGGCCGTCTGGGACGACCCGCACAACATCGACCCCGCCTACACCCGCTCCCGCCTGCGCCACGAGGGACTGCCCGCCCTGGAGAAGGCGCTGGGCAAGGGGGTCGTCGAGGCGCTCGCCCGCACCGCCCAGCTCTCCCGCGACGACGCCGACGCCCTCGACGCCTGGGCCGCCGAGGCGGAGACCGGCGTACGGGACGAGGACGGCCGCCTGGAGTGCGCCAAGCTGTACGCCCTGCCCCCGGCCGTCCGCCGCCGGGTGCTGCGCAGGGCCGTGGTCGCCGCCGGTTCTCCCGCAGGCTCCCTCTTCGCCCGCCACATCGAGGAAGTCGACCGGCTCATCACCGGATGGCGCGGCCAGGGCGCCATCAACCTGCCCGGCCGGGTCGAGGCCCAGCGGCAGGGTGGCAGACTTGTCATCCGGCAGGGCTGATTGGTGCTGAAACACGGCTGAGTCCTCCGGGGGACCCCCCGGAGCCCCGGCCGACAACGAAAGTGATGCGGGTGGACGAGAAGGACATGGGCAGCGACCTGGCGTCGGTGCTCATCACCAAGGAAGAGATCGACGCGAAGCTGGCCGAGCTGGCCGCGAAGATCGATGCGGAGTACGCGGGCAAGGACCTGCTCATCGTCGGTGTCCTCAAGGGCGCGGTGATGGTGATGGCGGACCTGGCGCGTGCCTTGTCCACCCCGCTCACCATGGACTGGATGGCGGTGTCCTCGTACGGCGCCGGGACCCAGTCCTCCGGCGTGGTCCGGATCCTCAAGGACCTGGACACCGACATCAAGGACAAGCACGTCCTGATCGTCGAGGACATCATCGACTCCGGTCTGACGCTGTCCTGGCTGCTGTCGAACCTGGGCTCCCGCCAGCCGGCCTCGCTGGAGGTCGTCACGCTGCTGCGCAAGCCCGACGCGGCGAAGGTCGCGATCGACGTGAAGTGGGTCGGCTTCGACATCCCGAACGAGTTCGTCGTGGGCTACGGCCTCGACTACGCGGAGAAGTACCGCAACCTGCCGTTCGTCGGCACGCTCGCCCCGCACGTCTACGGCGGCTGATCCCGCTCCCGGCCCCTGGGAACCCCGGTGAAGGCCCGGGGAACCTGGGGGCGATTCCCGCCGTTGGAGCAGGGGAAGGCGGGTCTGTCAGCCGTCCCACGAGGCCGCGGGTGACAATACAGGGGTACATTCCGAAGAACAGTCTTTACTCACAGCAGCATTTACCTACGGGCAGGAGGGACGGGGTGCCTGGCGCCCCGTATGGATGGACGTGAAGCGATACTTCCGTGGGCCGGTCATGTGGATCGTGCTGGCCGTCCTCGCCGTGGTCGTGTTGATGAATGTCGTCGGCTCCGGCGGCGGCTACAAGTCGGTGGACACCAGCGAGGTCATCAAGGCGATCAACAGTGGCCAGGTGGAGACAGCGAAGCTGACCACCGGCGACAGCCAGATGATCAAGATCGAGCTGAGCCAAGGCCAGAAGCTCGGCAAGCACGACGGCACCAAGTTCCAGGCCAACTACATCGGGGATCAGGGCGTCCAGCTCGCCCAGAACCTCCAGACCAAGTACGAAGCCGGTCAGATCCCGGACGGATACTCCGTCACTCCGGACAAGACCAGCCCGTTCCTGAGCGTGCTGCTTTCGCTCCTGCCCTTCGTCCTCATCGTCGTTGTCTTCCTGTTCCTGATGAACCAGATGCAGGGCGGCGGCTCCCGAGTCATGAACTTCGGGAAGTCCAAGGCCAAGCTCATCACCAAGGACACCCCGAAGACCACGTTCGCCGACGTCGCGGGCTCGGACGAGGCCGTCGAGGAACTCCACGAGATCAAGGAGTTCCTCCAGGAGCCGGCGAAGTTCCAGGCCGTCGGCGCCAAGATCCCCAAGGGTGTGCTGCTCTACGGCCCGCCCGGCACCGGTAAGACCCTGCTCGCGCGTGCCGTCGCGGGCGAGGCCGGTGTCCCCTTCTACTCGATCTCCGGTTCCGACTTCGTCGAGATGTTCGTCGGTGTCGGTGCCTCGCGTGTCCGCGACCTGTTCGAGCAGGCCAAGGCCAACGCCCCGGCGATCGTCTTCGTCGACGAGATCGACGCCGTCGGCCGGCACCGCGGTGCGGGTCTCGGCGGCGGTCACGACGAGCGCGAGCAGACCCTCAACCAGCTGCTGGTCGAGATGGACGGATTCGACGTGAAGGGCGGGGTCATCCTGATCGCCGCCACGAACCGTCCGGACATCCTCGACCCGGCGCTCCTGCGCCCCGGCCGCTTCGACCGGCAGATCGCCGTCGACCGCCCGGACATGCAGGGCCGCCTGGAGATCCTCAAGGTCCACCAGAAGGGCAAGCCGGTCGCTCCGGACGTCGACCTCTCGGCCGTCGCCCGCCGCACCCCCGGCTTCACCGGTGCCGATCTCTCCAACGTCCTGAACGAGGCGGCCCTGCTGACCGCCCGCTCGGACAAGAAGCTGATCGACAACCACATGCTGGACGAGGCGATCGACCGCGTCGTGGCGGGCCCGCAGAAGCGGACCCGGATCATGTCGGACCGGGAAAAGAAGATCACCGCGTACCACGAGGGCGGCCACGCCCTGGTCGCGGCGGCCTCCCCGAACTCCGACCCGGTCCACAAGATCACGATCCTGTCCCGCGGCCGGGCCCTGGGCTACACCATGGTCCTGCCCGACGAGGACAAGTACTCGACCACGCGCAACGAGATGCTCGACCAGCTGGCGTACATGCTGGGCGGGCGCGCGGCCGAGGAACTGGTCTTCCACGACCCGACCACGGGCGCGGCGAACGACATCGAGAAGGCCACGGCAACGGCCCGCGCGATGGTCACCCAGTACGGCATGACCGAGCGCCTCGGCGCGATCAAGTTCGGCGGCGACAACACCGAGCCGTTCCTGGGCCGCGAGATGTCGCACCCGCGGGACTACTCGGAAGAGGTCGCGGCGCTGGTCGACGAAGAGGTCAAGAAGCTCATCGAGACCGCGCACAACGAGGCCTGGGAGATCCTGGTCGAGAACCGGGACGTCCTGGACAACCTGGTCCTCGCCCTCCTCGAGAAGGAGACCCTGGGCAAGGAGGAGATCGCCGAGATCTTCTCGACGATCGTCAAGCGCCCGGCCCGCCCCGCGTGGACCGGTTCCGCCCGCCGCACCCCCTCCACCCGTCCGCCGGTGCTCTCTCCCAAGGAGCTCCAGCTGACGAACTCCGCCAACGGCACCTCGGCAGCGGCCCAGGCCGCCGTCTCGGTGGAGAAGGCCCCCGAGGCCGCCCCGGAGGACCGCGCGGAGTAGTCCGCGCACCCGAAGCACCCGGAATGCATGCCGCGCCCCCCAGGTTCTAGCCTTGGGGGGCGCGGCACTTTCACGTGCCCGTGAGCGGTGCACACACGGAACGAGGATGAAATGACCGACCCAGTGACCCTGACCGGTGGCGAGGGCACGATCGGCGAGTTCGACGAGAAGCGCGCCGAGGCGGCCGTCCGCGAGCTCCTGATCGCGGTCGGCGAGGACCCGGACCGCGAAGGCCTGCTGGAGACCCCGGCGCGGGTGGCGCGGGCGTACCGGGAGATCCTGGCCGGTCTGTGGCAGAAGCCCGAGGACGTCCTGACGACGGTGTTCGACCTGGGGCACGACGAGCTGGTCCTGGTGAAGGACATCGAAATCGTGAGCCTGTGCGAGCACCACCTCCTGCCGTTCCACGGCGTCGCGCACGTCGGCTACATCCCGTCGGAGAACGGCAAGATCACCGGCCTGTCGAAGCTGGCGCGCCTCGTGGACGTCTACGCCCGCCGTCCGCAGGTGCAGGAACGTCTCACTACGCAGATAGCGGATTCCCTGATGGAGATCCTCGATGCGCGTGGCGCCATCGTGGTGGTCGAAGCCGAGCACATGTGCATGTCGGTCCGGGGCATCCGCAAGCCGGGCGCCAAGACCACCACGTCCGCGGTCCGCGGCCAGCTCCGCGCCACGGCCACCCGGGCCGAGGCGATGAGCCTCATCATGGCGCGCTGACCCGGTGTGGCCGGCCGCGCAGCGGCCGGCCACCGCCTCCTAGGCGGTGACGTGGGCCTTGTCCGGGTCGTCGTCCTCGGGGAGTTTCAGGACGTGTTCCAGGAAGAGGGCGGCGGCGATGACGGCGGCGCCCGCCAGGACCGAGAAGCCGGCGTACCAGGCCTGGTCGCGGCGGGCGGGGACGTCGAGGGAGTCCATCAGCAGGAAGACGCCCACGCCGCCGTAGGCGCCCGCCACCAGGGCCGCGACCAGTGCGCTGGCCTGGCCGAAGACGACCGCGCGGGCCGCCATCAGCGGCTCCACGCCCTTGGCGCCCGGGCGGCGCTCCCGCTGGGCCTTGAGGCGGGCCCGCATCGACAGGGCCGTCGCGAGGAGGATCGCCGCGATGGCGCCCAGGACGATCGGGGCGGCCAGCGGGACGCCCGGCAGGGTGCCGTAGGCGTTCCACAGCCGGGCGCCCGCCCAGGACAGGACCCCGGCGACCACGAAGATCCCTGCCAGGACCGCCGGCCTCAGTTGCTTCACTTGCCCGTTCCCCACTCTCAGCGATTCGCAGTGAACAGGCTACTAACGACTACTCCGGCAGGCGGAGTTCCAGGTCGGGGCGCGGCGTGACGCCGGCGAGGCCGATTTCGGCCAGGAGGGCGGCGACGGGGCCGTGGCCCGGGAGCTGGGCCTCCGGGTCGATGTCGTGCCAGGGGGCCAGCACGAAGGCGCGCTGGTGGGCGCGCGGGTGCGGGAGGGTGAGGACCGGGTCGTCGGAGACCACGTCGGCGTACGCGACGATGTCGACGTCGATCGTGCGCGGGCCCCAGCGCTCCTCGCGGACGCGGTCGAAGGCCTCTTCGATGGCGTGGCCGCGCTCCAGGAGCGAGGACGGGGGCAGGGTGGTCTTCACCGCGATGACGGCGTTGAGGTACGAGGGCTGCGAGCCGGGCTCGACGCCCCACGGCTCGGTCTCGTAGACGGGGGAGACGGCCTTGACCCGCAGGCCGGGGGTGTCGCCGAGGGCGTCGATGGCGCCCTGGAGGGTCTCCAGCCGGTTGCCGAGGTTCGCGCCGAGCGCGATGACGGCCCATTTGGGGTTGGAGAGGGTGGTGTCCGCGGCGTCCACGGTCTCGACGACCGATGCGGGTACCGGCTGCACGGTGGGGTCGCTCTGGGCGTTCAGTCCGTTGTTCATGCGCGGCTCCGGGTGATCGTGATGGTCACGTCGTCGAAGGGGACGGTGATGGGCGCGTCCGGCTTGTGGACGACGACCTCCACCTGGGCCACCGCTTCGTGCTTGAGGCACTGCTGGGCGATCCGCTCGGCGAGGGTCTCGATCAGGTCGACGGGCTCTCCCTGGACCACGTCGACGACCTCCTCGGCGACGACCCCGTAGTGCACGGTCTTCGCCAGGTCGTCTCCGGCCGCCGCGGGGCGGGTGTCGAGGTGCAGCACGAGGTCGACGATGAAGGTCTGGCCTTCCTCGCGCTCCCGGGGGAAGACGCCGTGGTGCCCGCGAGCCTTGAGGCCGCGCAGTGCGACACGATCCACGCGAATCACTCCTGCTTTCGTAGGTGCTTCCGGTCCGGGACTACCCGAAACCATGGGCCTACGCCGAGTGCGGTCGGCGTCGTCCGTCTTCGAATTTACCTGCGAAATACTCCGGACCCCGCCGGAGGGGGTCAGGAGGTGTCCTCTTCGTCCTCTTCGTCGGACTCGGTGAGGACGGGAGAACCGTGGTGGGACCACAATCGCCAGCCCTCGGATGTGCGTCGGAACACATTCGTGGCGACGACCAGCTGGCCGACGAGCGGGCCGAGCTCCCCGCCGTCCTCGGCGGGCCCGCCGCTGAGGATGTTCTCGGTACACGTCACCAGCGCGGTGTCGCCGATGACGGCGACCTTGGTGTCGGTGAGGAAGAACTGGATGTAGTCCGTGTGGGACATGATCAGGGCGTACGAGCGCAGCACCTCGCCGCGGCCTGAGAGCACCGGCCAGCCGGGGTGCACGCAGGAGATCTCGTCGTCGAGCCAGAGCGCCGACAGTGCGTCGAAGTCCCCCCGCTCCATGGCCTCGTAGAAGGCCGTGTTGACCTCTTCGACCGCTTCGATGTCGGTTCTGCTCACCTGGCTCCTTCTTCTCGGTCCCCAGTGGCCCTGGGGGTCACAGCGCTCCTTCCACGGCGCGGGCCACCCGAACCGCGTCGGCGGTGGCCCGTACCTCGTGGACCCGTACGGCCCAGGCGCCCTGGTGGGCGGCGATGGCGGAGACGGCGGCGGTGGCGGCGTCGCGTTCGCGGGCGGGCGGCGGGGCGGCGTCGGCGCCGGCCAGGACCCGGCCGAGGAAACGCTTCCGCGACGCGGCGACCAGGAGCGGGAAGCCGAGCGCGCGCAGTTCGGGCAGGTGGGCCACGAGGGCCAGGTCGTGCTCGGCGTTCTTGGCGAAGCCGAGGCCGGGGTCGACGACGAGCCGCTCGGGGGCGATGCCGCCGGAGACGACCGCGTCGATGCGGGTGCGGAGCTCGGCGGTGACCTCGGCGAGGACGTCCTCGTAGACGGCGAGGCGGTTCATGGTGTCGCTGAAGCCGCGCCAGTGCATGACCACGAAGGGGACCTCGGCGGCCGCGACGGCCGGGATCATGCCGGGGTCGGCGAGTCCGCCGCTGACGTCGTTGACGAGGACGGCGCCGGCCGCGACGGCTTGGGCTGCGACGGTCGCGCGCATGGTGTCGACGGAGACGGTGACGCCTTCGGAGGCCAGGCCCCGGACGACGGGGACGACGCGGCGCAGCTCTTCGTCGGCGTCGACGCGGGGGGCGCCGGGGCGGGTGGACTCGCCGCCGACGTCGACGAGGTCGGCGCCCCGGGCGACGAGGTCGAGGCCGCGTTTGACGGCGGCGGTGGTGTCGAACCAGCGGCCGCCGTCGGAGAAGGAGTCGGGTGTGACGTTGACGACGCCCATGACCGCGCAGCGGTCCCACTCGGGCAGACCTGTTACCTGGCCCCGGGGGGCCGGCCGGCGGTTGCTGTTCATGGGTTCAGGGTAGAGCCCTTGCCCTGGCCGGGCGGTTGCGGTTCTGGTGGGCGGGTGCGGCGGCTCCCCCAGACTCCGTCCGGGGGGACCCCCAGGGGGCTCCGCCCCGGACCCCGCGCCCCGGACCCCGCGCCTCGAACGCCGGCGAGGCTGGGGTGCCGGGGCGGTCAGCGGTCAGGCCGCCTGGACCTCGCGTTCGGCCTGGGCCGGGATCTTGGCCGAGGTGTGGGCGCAGTCGCGGACCGGCTTGGGGCGGCGGCGGCTGGCGAACAGGCGCGGCAGCGCCAGCGTCACGAAGCCCTCGGCCTGCATGGCGGCGAAGCCGATGCGGGGCAGGTCGCGGGTGGTGCGGAAGACGACGAAGCGGGGCTCCCAGCGGGGGCGGAACTTCGCGTTGAACTTGTACAGCGACTCGATCTGGAACCAGCGGGACAGGAAGACCAGCAGGTTGCGCCACATCCGCAGCACCGGTCCCGCGCCGATCTTCTCGCCGCGGGCGAGGGCCGAGCGGAACATCGCGAAGTTGAGGGAGACCTTCTCGATCTTCAGGGCGGGGGCCGCTTCGAGGGAGGCGACGATCAGGAGCTCGTTCATGCCCGGGTCGGCGCCGCGGTCGCGGCGCATGAGCTCCAGCGACATGCCGTCGGAGCCCCACGGGACGAAGTGCTGGATGGCCTTGAGGTCGCCGAAGGGGCTGGTGTCGCCCTCCTCGACGCGGTGGGCGGTGGCGATGATGCAGTCGCCGTCGCCGGGGTCGCCGACGCGGCCGAGGGCCATGGAGAAGCCGCGCTCGGTGTCGGTGCCGCGCCAGGCCTCGGCGGCGCCGCGCACCTGCTCCAGCTCCTCCTCGGTGAGTTCGCTGACGCGGCGGACCTTGGTGGTGTAGCCGTTGCGCTCGATGCGCTTCACCATCTGGCGGACGTTGCGCATGGCTCGGCCCGAGAGGGAGAAGTCTTTGACATCGACAATCGCCTCGTCACCCAGCTCCAGCGCGTCGAGGCCGGTCTCGCGGGTCCAGACCTCGCCGCCGGTCTCGCTGCAGCCCATGACGGCCGGGGTCCAGGAGTGGGCCTTGGCCTCCTCCATGAACCGCTCGATGGCGCCGGGCCAGGCCTCGACGTCGCCGACGGGGTCGCCGGAGGCGAGCATCACGCCGGAGACGACGCGGTAGGTGACGGCGGCCTTGCCGCTGGGGGAGAAGACGACGGCCTTGTCGCGGCGGAGCGCGAAGTGGCCCAGCGAGTCGCGGCCGCCGTGCTTGGCGAGGAGCTCGCGCAGCTTGGCCTCGTCGTCGGCGGTGAGCCGGGCGGCGGGGTGCTCGGGGCGGAAGGCCAGGTAGATCGTGGTGAGGGCGGTCAGCATGCCGAGCGCGCCGAGGGAGTAGCCGACGGTCCAGGACACCCGGCCGGCGTAGTCGACGGGGCCCTCGAAGCCGAAGAGGCCGTAGACCACGTGTTGGATCTGCTGGTACAGGCTCGGGTTGCCGACGACCTTGCCGGGGTGGACGTTGACGATGACCAGGCCCAGGCTGATGGAGCCGGCGCTCATCAGGACGAAGTTCGCGAGCGCCTTCCAGCGGCTGCGCGGGTCGGGCAGCGCCTTGAATTCACCCTGGTGGCGCAGCAGCAGGGCGAACAGGACCGCCGCGATGATGACGCCGATGACGGAGTGCCGGTACGCGAACTGCGCGACGGCTCCCGCGGGCAGCAGCAGGACGGCGGCCCGCCAGGCGCGCCGCTTGTGCCGCTTGAGGCCGTGCGCCAGCAGCAGGAGCAGGACGCCCGAGCTGATGGCGAGGGCGGCGGCGAAGGGCCCGACGGAGCCGGGCAGTACTTCGGTGACCGCGTGGATCCGGCTGTGCCGGAACCGGGGGAAGACCCCGGCCGCGATGTCCAGGAGGCCGACGATCGTGACGGCCGTACCTACCAGGCCGGGCACCGACTCCGGCCGTGGGCCGCGGAGGATTCGGCGGACTCCGCTCGGAACCTGTCCCGACTTATCGCCATCTATCCTGCTAGACATCGCTTCCCGTTGCTCCGCGAGAGATCATGTGGCCGGAAGGCCGCGACAGCCTCCGGTGTGTGGTGCGTCCCTTAGGACGACATCGAGGAGGAGCGGGTTCACTCTTCCGTCGGAAAAAATCCAGTCCTGCCATCAGAAAGTCGACTGACTGCTCATGGGTCTCACCAGTAATACGGTCCTGGCGCTGGCCATCGTCGCCGGTGTGCTGCTCTTCGCGGCAACGATCTGGTTCTGGCCGAAGCTCTCCGGCCGCACCTGGCGGGCGGTGACCGGCCGGATCGGCCTCCTGCTGGCGACCCAGCTGGCGCTGTTCTCCGCCGTTGGTCTCGCAGCCAACAAGTCGTTCCTCTTCTACGGTTCCTGGGCCGACCTGTTCGGCCAGGAGACGTCCATGGGCAAGGTCGTCGACCACTCGATGAGCAGCAAGGACATCAAGATCGTCGACAAGCAGAAGCTGGACGTCCCCGGCGGCGCGAAGCCGCAGGTCGGCGGTCAGATCCTGAAGGTTGCCATAACCGGGCAGAAGTCGAAGATAACGAGTCCCGGCTACGTGTGGCTCCCCCCGGAGTACTTCCAGCCACAGCACAAGGACCAGAACTTTCCGGCGTCCATCGTACTGACGGGGTACCCGGGCACGGCCGAGAACCTGATCAAAGGGCTCGACTACCCCATGAAGGCCTTCAGCCTGTCCAAGGCGGGCAAGATGAAGCCGATGATCCTGGTCATGCTGCGCCCGACCGTGGCGCCCCCGCGTGACACCGAGTGCGTGGATATACCCGGCGGACCGCAGACCGAGACCTTCTTCGGCCAGGACCTGCCGCAGGCCATCCAGGACACCTTCCGGGTCGGCAAGAAGCCGCAGAACATGGGCTTCATCGGCAACTCCACGGGCGGCTACTGCGCCCTGAAGATCGCCGCGCACTACCCGCAGACCTTCGGCGCCGCCGCGGGTCTGTCCGCGTACTACGAGGCCCCGGACGACCCGACGACCGGTGACCTGTTCCACGGCGACGACAAGCTGAAGAAGCGCGCGGACGTCCTGCACAGCATGGAGAACAAGAAGCCGACCGGTACGTCCTTCCTCGTCACCAGCAGCGAGAAGGGCGAGCCGAACCTCGGCGACACCAAGAAGTTCATCAAGCTGGTCAAGGGCCCGGACCGGGTCTCCTCGATCATCCTCGACAGCGGCGGCCACAACTTCAACACGTGGCGCCGCGAGATCCCGCCGATGCTGGTGTGGATGAGCGGCCGCATCCAGGCCTGACGGCCGGGTGCGCGTGCGGAAGGGCCCGACCCCGGTCGGGCCCTTCCGCCTTTTCCGCTACGCCTACACCTCCTGCAACTGGGCCCGGCGCAGCGCCCGGTGGACGCCCTCCGGGGTCAGTACGCCGATCAGCTCGCCGGAGTCCGGGTCCGTGACGCCGATCCGGCCCGAGTCCTCCTGCAGCAGGGCCGCGAGGGCCTCGCGCAGCGTCGCCCCCAGCTCCACCGCCGTCGCCGGGGCGGGCGACGTGCGGTCCGCCGCCGCGAGGTCGGCCGCCTCCACGGGGGTGACCGCGAGCCGCTTGAGGCCCCGGTCGGCGCCGACGAAGGAGGCCACGTAGTCCGTGGCCGGCGCGCCGAGGACCGTCGCGGGGCCGGCGAACTGCTCGATGGTGCCCGCCCCGTAGACGGCGATGCGGTCGCCGAGCCGGATCGCCTCCTCCAGGTCGTGCGTGACCAGCAGGATCGTCTTGCGCACCGTCTTCTGCAGGGTCAGGAACTCGTTCTGGAGGCGTTCGCGCACCACCGGGTCCACCGCGCCGAACGGCTCGTCCATCAGCAGCACCGGCGGATCGGCGGCGAGCGCGCGGGCCACGCCGACGCGCTGGCGCTGCCCGCCCGACAGCTGCTCCGGGTAGCGGCCCCCGTACACGGCCGGGTCCAGGCCCACCAGTTCGAGCAGCTCGGCCGCCCGTGCGCGGGCCTTGGCCTTCGGGGTGCCGAGCAGCTGCGGCACGGTCGCCGTGTTCTCCAGCACCGTTTTGTGGGGGAAGAGCCCGACCTGCTGGATGACGTAGCCGATCCGGCGGCGCAGCTCGACCGGGTCGGCCTCCGCGATGTCCTCGCCGGCGAGCAGGATGCGGCCGGAGGTCGGCTCGATGAGCCGGTTGACCATCTTCATCGTGGTCGTCTTGCCGCAGCCCGAGGGGCCCACGAGCGTGACCAGCTCACCCTCCGCCACCTCGAAGGACAGGTCCTCGACGGCCGTCGTCCCGTCGGGGTAGCGCTTGGTCACATGCTCGAATCGGATCACATCTCCATCCTTCCCTACCGATGCGCCCGATTCGGCGAAGACTTTGTCAGATGTGTGTTGCACGACTGTGAAGGGTTCCGGGCATTGTCGGTGCCTGGGGTTATGGTCGCCTTGAGGTGTCGTTGACACGTGCGTTCGGTGACGGGGGGTGAGGAGGATGGCCGGGCAGGGCTGCCTGGTGGCGAATGACTGGATCTGCTGGGAGTACGTCTCCTCGCGCTCCCAGGAGCTCACCGACGCCACCATCGAACACGTCTGGATCACGGGCGTGTCCGTCCTCATCGGTCTCGCCGTGTCCGTGCCGCTCGCCCTGCTGGCCCGCCGCGGCCGGCGCTGGGCGGCGCCCGTGCTCGCCTTCACCACCCTGCTCTACACGATCCCCTCGCTCGCCATGTTCTCCCTGCTGCTTCCGCTGTTCGGGCTCTCGGCGGCGCTGGTGGTGACCGGCCTGGTGCTCTATTCGCTGACCATCCTGGTCCGCAATGTGATCGCCGGCCTGGAAGCCGTCCCCGAGGAGGTGCGGGAGGCCGCGCGCGGCATGGGCTACGGCCCCGGCCGGCTGCTCTGGCAGGTCGAACTGCCGCTGGCGCTGCCCGCGCTGCTCGCCGGGGTCCGGATCGCGACGGTGTCGACCGTCGCGCTGACCACCGTCGGCTCCATCGTCGGCAAGGGCGGCCTCGGCAATCTCATCGCCCCGGCGGTGAACAGCTCCTTCAAGGCCCAGGTGCTCACCGCCTCGGTGCTGTGCGTACTGCTCGCGCTCGTGGCCGACCTGCTGCTGCTCGGCGTGCAGCGGCTGCTGACCCCGTGGACCCGGGCCGGTGCCGGCCGTCGGCCCGCCGTCAAGGAGGCCCTGACGTGATGGGCGTGGCGGGGGATGCCTGGGACTGGCTGGCGAACGGGGCCAACTGGTCGGGGGAGAGCGGTGTCTGGCACCGGCTGGGCGAGCACGTGTACGTCAGCGGGATCGCCCTCGCGATCGCCTGCGCGGTCGCCCTGCCCGTCGGCCTGTTCCTCGGCCACCTCGGCAGGGGCGGCGCCCTCGCCGTCAACATCTCCAACATCGGCCGCGCCGTGCCGGTCTTCGCGGTGCTGGCGCTGTTCATGGTCTCCCCGCTGCGCAACGCGGGCTATCTGCCGACCATCGCCGCGCTGGTGCTGTTCGCGATCCCGCCCCTGCTGACCAACGCGTACGTGGGCATGCGCGAGGTGGACCGCTCGGTGGTGGAGGCCGCCCGGGGCATGGGCATGTCCGGCGGGCAGCTCTTCTTCCGGGTCGAACTGCCGCTCGCGCGGGGGCTGGTGATGACGGGCCTGCGCTCGGGCGCGGTGCAGGTCATCGCCACGGCCACGATCGCGGCGATGGTCGGCCAGGGCGGCCTCGGCCGGATCATCACCGCCGGCTTCAACACGTACAACACCGCGCAGGTCGTCGCGGGCGCCCTGCTGGTGGCGGCGCTGGCCCTGCTCGTGGAGGGCGTCCTGGTGGCGGCGGACCGGCTGCTGCCGCGGGCCGCGACCCACCGCTGACCCACGCCGACCTCTTGTCCCGCTCGTCCCGATTTTCCTCGCCTCGAACGGAGAACCTCCATGACCAAGACCACGCGCGTCCTCGGCGCGTCCCTGGGCGCCCTGGCCCTGACGGTGTCGCTGGCCGCGTGCGGCGGCGACAGCCTGGAGAAGAGCAAGGACGGCGGCTCGTCCTCCTCGGGCGCCCCGGCCTCGGGCGGCGCCAAGGGCAGCCTGGTGATCGGCGCGGCCGGGTTCACCGAGTCCAACGTGCTGGCCGAGCTGTACGCGCAGCTCCTCAAGGACGCCGGCTACAGCACGTCGATCAAGACGGTCAACAACCGCGAGCTGTACGAGCCCTCGCTGGAGAAGGGCGAGATCGACGTCGTCCCGGAGTACGCGGCCACGCTCGCGGAGTTCCTCAACGCCAAGGTGAACGGCCCGAAGGCACCGGAGGAGAAGCCGGTCGCGTCGAGCGATGTCGCGGCGACGGTGGCCGGCCTGGAGAAGCTCGCGGCCCCGCTCGGCCTCAAGGCGCTGCCGGCGGGCGCGGCCGTCGACCAGAACGCCTTCGCGGTGAACAGGGAATTCGCCCAGAAGAACAATCTCAAGACCCTTTCCGATCTTGGAAAGTCGGGCCTGAAGGTGAAGATCGCGGCGGGCGACGAATGCGCCGTCCGCCCCTTCTGCGCACCCGGGTTGACGAAGACGTACGGAATCCAGGTTTCCGGTATTGACCCGAAGGGCGTCGGCACCCCGCAGTCCAAGCAGGCGGTCAAGGACGGCGCGGACCAGCTGGTGCTGACCACGACCACGGACGCCACCCTGGACGGCTTCGGCCTGGTCCTGCTGGAGGACGACAAGAAGCTCCAGAACGCCGACAACGTGCTGCCCGTGGTCAACGCCAAGGACGCGGGCGCCCCGGAGGTCGCGGAGGCCCTCGACAAGCTCACGAAGGTGCTCACGACGGCCGACCTGGTCGACCTGAACCGGAAGGTGGACGCGGAGCGCGCCAAGCCGGCGGACGTCGCGAAGGCCTACCTGGAATCCAAGGGCCTGTTGAAGAAGTAGCAGTTACGCGGTTGATGGAGAAATGTGGGGTAACTGCTCGGCAGAGATTTGCCGGGCGGGTACCCCACATGGCGTCCACGCCCTGTAAATTTCAGGCCATGCCCCGTGGACGCCACCGCAATCCCGAACCTCTGCACCGGCTGCTCACGCCGACGAGCGTGGCCGGTGTGTCCGTTGTCAGTGCCGGCGCGGCCTGGCTCCTCGCGGGCCCCGACGACGGCATCGTGCTACGGCTGCTCGTCACCCTCACGGCGGGTGCCGGGGTCGCCGGTGCCGTCGTGATGCGGGCCTGGGACCGCTCGGCGGGCCGCCGCGTCGCGGAGCTCGCGCGCGAGCGGGTCAAGGACGAGTGGAAGACGGAAGAGCGGATAGCCGAGCTCGAGTCCGATCTCGAAGAGGCGCGGATGCTGCGCGCCAAGCTGGACGCCAAGCTGCGCGCCAAGCGGGTCGAACTGGCCGGGCTGCGGGGCGAACACGCGGCGCTGCTGCGGCGGTACGCGACCGCCGAGACCGAGCGCGCCAGCGCGCTGGAAGGCCGCCGGCTGCTGGCCATCGAGGCCGCCGCGGCCCCGGCCGCGCCGAAGGAGCTGCCGCCGGTCACGGAGGAGCGCACCGCGGCGGGCGCGCCCACCGCGGTCGGCTACGCCCGGGCCCATGCGGCTCTGGGCGCGCTGGCGGCCCGCAAGGCCCGGGCCGAGGCGCGGGTTCAGGGGCAGCTTGAGGGGCAGAAGGAGGCGCGGGCGCTACCCGCCGCTCCCGCGGCCCCGACGGCGCCCTCCGGTGGCGAAGGCGGTCACGGGCGTGCGGCCGTCGCGGTCCCGGCCCGGCGGCCGGCGGCGGCGGTGGCCCCGTACGCGGCGCCGCGGCGGAGCGCGTCCCGTGTCGAGGGCGGCTTCGACTTCTTCGGCACCAAGAGCGCGGCGCAGGCCCGCGCGGTGATCGAGGCGGTCCAGAACGAGGACCTGGCCGACGTGGTCGGCGCCGAGGCCCTCGCGGTCCACAAGGCGGAGTCCGCGCAGACCAAGCCGCCCACCCCCGAGATGCGCGAGGTGGGCCAGGTCATCGACCTGACGGCCCATGACGAGACCGAGCCGATCGACGTGGCCCGGCTGCGCACCGCGATCTCGTAGGCGCGTTCCCTAACGCGCGTACGAGGCCACGAGGCGGGCCAGGTGTTGTCCCGCCAGCAGGAGCGGGGTGCGGCTCTGGGTGACCTGTGAGGTCATCTCGGCGCCCTCCAGGGTGGAGATGACCGTCACCGCCAGGTCGCGGGCCTCCGGCTCCGGGTGGCCCGAGGCGAGGAGCTTGGCGGCCACCAGCTGTTGCCAGTTGGCGAAGGCCCGGGCGCAGGCGGCCTGGATGTCCGGGAGGCGGCCCACCGTTTCGAGGGCGGTCGCCGTCACCGGGCAGCCGTCCCGCCAGTCCGAGGCCGCGAGATGGTCGGCGAGGAGCGCGGCCACGGCCTCGATGGCCCGCGCCGGGTCGGTGTGCGTGGACAGGCCGGCGCGGAGGGCTTCCGCGAACTCCTCGTCGCCGAAGTGGATCGCGGCCACCGCGAGCTCCTGCTTGCCGCCCGGGAAGAAGTGGTACAGCGAGCCCAGGGTGGCCTCGGCCTCGCGGACGAGCTGCTTGACCGGGGTGTTCTCGTAGCCGCCGTGCTGCATGAGCCGGGAGGCGGTACGGACCAGCCGGTCGCGCGTTCCCGGTGCCGTCGTTGCCGTCGCTGCTGCTGTCGCCATGGCGTGATCCTACCCGCGATTCTGGATAGAGCGTTCGTTCTAGATCATGCTACGGTCGCCCCGAGCGCTGGATAGAGCGTTCGTTCTAGACCTTCGTCGTGGGGAGAACTCCGTCATGAACCAGGTTTCGATCACCATCGTCGGCCTCGGACCCATGGGCCGGGCCATGGCCGCCGCCTACCTCGACGCCGGCCACCCGGTCACCGTCTGGAACCGCAGCGCCGGCAAGGACACCGACCTCGTCGCACGCGGTGCCCATCGCGCCGCCTCCATCGCCGAGGCCGTCGCCGCGAGCGACCTGACCGTCCTCAGCCTCATCGACGTGGACGCCATGTACACCGCCCTCGGCGACACCGCCCTCGACGGCCGGGTCCTGGTCAACCTGTCCTCGGACGTCCCCGACAAGGCCCGCGGGGCCGCGCGGTGGGCCGGGTCGCGCGGGGCCGCCTACCTCACCGGCGGGGTCAACGTCCCGCCCACCGGCATCGGCCAGGAGGGATCCTCCATCTTCATTAGCGGCCCGCAGGAGGTCTACGAGGAGTACCGCCCCGCGCTCGACGTGCTCGCCGCCACCGACTACCGGGGCGCCGACCCCGGCCACGCCCAGCTCTACTACCAGCTCAACATGATCATGTTCTGGACCGCCTACACCGGCTGGTACCAGGCGCTCGCCGTCGCCCGCGCCAACGGCCTGACGGCGGCGGACTTCCTCCCATACGCGGGCTACACGGCCGACACCATGCGCGGCTTCTACACCCACTCGGCACCGGCCGTCGACGCGGGCGACCACGACGGCGCCGCCGCCCGCCTCGCCATGTGCGCGGCGAGCGTGGAGCACGTCCTGCACACCGCCGCCGACTCCGGTGTGGACACCGGGATCCTGGCCGCGCACCTCGATCTGTACCGGCGCGGCGTCGAGGCGGGCTACGGGGCGGACGGCACCACGCGCCTGATCGAGCTGCTGGGCGGCAAGGCCCCCGTGGCCGGCTAGGCCCACACCGCCTTGACCACGGCGTGGCCCGCCGCGGCCGCTCGCCCGTAGAACCCGTGCAGGTCGGTGTGATGGTGGAGGAATTCCTGCCTGACCTCCGCCTCATCCTGGCCGTAGCCGCCGAGCTTGCCGCCGGCGACGCTCCACAGCTCGTCGAAGGAGACGCTCGCGAGGAAGCGCGAGGCCTGTGACACCCCGGGCGGCTCCAGAAGCATCAGGGGCGGGGCGGAGGTGTCGGCATCGGTGCCGTGTGCCACGGGACGTCCGCCGTAGATCGGCAGGGTCCAGGGCCCGTCGGCATCCACCGGGTGGACACCGGCAGCGGCATAGAGGTCGTTGACGCGGCTCCAGACCTTGTCGATCGAGTCGGCGATGCCCGCCGCGTACTCGGCGGGGTGGTTCTCCCAGGCCTCCCACATGAACGCCGCGAGCCAGGTGTGGTCGTCCCGGATCTCGGATCGCGCGACGGCGCGCAGGTGCATCTGGATGCTCACGGCGACGAGTTCTCCTGTCCGTCCGGCCCGCCTGCCGGGCCGGACGGACAGAACGTACTCGACGGCACTGACGGCGGGACGTCCTCAGAAGAGCGGCAACTGCCCGGGATGCGGGCCGAGTACGAAGCCGTCCAGCGTCGGCGCCGACGCCCCGAGGATCACCCGGGCCCGCGAGCCGGGGCAGGACACCAGGTCGCCGCGACCGCGACCGGCCGGCGGATCGTGCCGGGCGATCCGGCCGGCGGTGACGGCGCAGTCGCGGCCGCAGGCGGGGCAGGCGCGGCGGGGGGAGTGGGACATGCCCCAAGTCTGCCCTGCCGCACCGACATCAGGCCTGCTGTGAGGCCAGCCACGCCTCGTGGGCCCGCTCCACCCGGTCCCACAGCTCGGTCCGCTCCGCCGGGGTCAGATCGTCGAGCTTCCGCCCGAAGACCCCCTCCAGCGCGTCGAAGAACTCCTCGGGGCCGCCCAGTTCCCGCTCGACGGGGCCCTTCTCCGCGTCGATGCGGCTCAGCACCCGCCCCCGCAGCAGGTCGATGCCCGTCGCGTCGCGGCGCAGCAGCGCCAGGGTCCGTATGAAGGGGGAGTCCTCCGCGGTCGACAGCCGCAGGTGCTCGTCGGCGAAGTCGGCCATCGTCGCAGGGGCGGAGCGGAAGTTCATGACGGGGAACGGGCCGCCGACGTTGTGGAAGGTCCAGCCCTGCTCGGGGCCTTCGAGCCGCTCCAGGCGGTAGCGGAACCCGCCCTGCTCGTAGCTGCCCTCGCGCAGCGGGAGCGGCTCGTACGGGCCGTCGCCGAGTCCGGCGTCGACGAAGTAGGCCTCGCCGTCGACGCGTACGGACAGCGCGAGGTGGTTGCCGTTGACCTCCCGCACGTCGGCCTCCTCGTACACCCCGCCGACGTGCCGGGTGACGTCGTAGCCGAGCCATTCGAGGAGCGCGGCGAAGCCGCCGTTGAGGTGGAAGCAGTAGCCGCCCCGCCCGGCGCCGAAGCGGCGGGCGGACAGCTCGGGGTCGATGCCGGGCGGGCGGCCCAGCTGGATGTCGATGTTCTCGTACGGGACGCGCTCCAGGTGGGCGCGCTGCAGGGCGAAGAGCCCCTCGGCGGACGGGGTGTGGGGTCCGGTGATGCCGAGCCGTCGCAGATAGTCGGCGAATATGCCAGTGGTCATCGGCCCACCCTACGAGCCGGATGCCCCTGTTCGGTTATTTGTCGATGTCGCCGACGACGAAGAACAGCGAGCCGAGGATCGCCACCATGTCCGCGACCAGCTGTCCCGGCAGGAGCACGGCGAGCGCCTGGATGTTGTTGTACGAGGCGCTGCGCAGCTTCAGCCGGTACGGGGTCTTCTCTCCCTTGGAGACGAGGTAGTAGCCGTTGATGCCGAGGGGGTTCTCGGTCCAGGCGTACGTGTGTCCCTCGGGGGCCTTCAGGACCTTGGGCAGGCGCTGGTTGACGGGGCCCGGCGGGAGCTCGGCCAGGCGGTCCAGGCAGGCCACGGCGAGGTCGAGCGCGTTGTGGGTCTGCTCCAGCAGGACCTCGAAGCGGGCCAGGCAGTCGCCCTCGGTGCGGGTGACCACCTTGAGGACGTCCTGGAGCTCGCCGTAGGCCAGGTAGGGCTCGTCGCGGCGCAGGTCGAAGTCGACGCCGGAGGCGCGGGCGATCGGGCCGGAGACCCCGTACGCGTGCACGGCCTCCGGGGACAGGATGCCGACGCCGCGGGTGCGGCCGCGGAAGATCTCGTTGCCGCGGACGAGCTTGTCGTAGACGTCCATGCGGGTGTTGACGTCGGCGATGGCGGCGCGGGCGCGGCCGAGCCAGCCGGCCGGCAGGTCCTCCTTGAGGCCGCCGACTCGGTTGAACATGTAGTGCATGCGGCCGCCGGAGATCTCCTCCATGACGGCCTGGAGCTCCTCGCGCTCGCGGAACGCGTGGAAGATCGGAGTGATTCCGCCCAGTTCGAGCGGATACGAGCCGAGGAACATCAGGTGGTTCAGCACCCGGTTCAGCTCGGCCAGCAGGGTCCGCATCCAGACGGCTCGCTCGGGGACCTCCATGCCGAGCATCCGCTCGACGGCCATGACCACGCCGAGCTCGTTGGAGAAGGCGGACAGCCAGTCGTGGCGGTTCGCGAGCATCACGATCTGGCGGTAGTCGCGGGCCTCGAAGAGTTTCTCGGCGCCGCGGTGCATGTAGCCGACGACCGGCTCGGCGCTCGCGATGCGCTCGCCGTCCAGGACGAGGCGCAGGCGCAGCACGCCGTGCGTGGAAGGGTGCTGGGGGCCGATGTTGAGCACCATGTCGGTGCTCTCCGCCGCGCCGCCGATGCCGACCGTGGTCTCCGTCATGCGGGCATTGTCTCAGCCCTAGGGTGGAGGGATGGATACGGGGACGGCGGGAGAGACGGGCGGGCCCGTTTGGGTGGGTCTGCCGGGCGGGCTGCTGAGCCTGCGGCGGCTGCTGCTGGTGGGCTGGCTGGGCCTTTTCGCGGTGGTGACCGGGGTCGTGCTGGGCCTGTTCGCGGGCCCGGCGTGGGCGGCCTGCGGGGCGGTCTGGCTCGTCGTCCTGGCCTGGGGGTGGGTGCTGCTGGGCCGGAACTGGCGGTCCTGGCGGTACGCGGAGCGCGCCGATGACCTGCTGATCAGCCGGGGTGTGCTGTGGCGGGAGGAGACGGTGGTCCCGTACGGGCGGATGCAGCTGGTCGAGGTGACCTCGGGCCCCCTGGAGCGGCGCTTCGGGCTGGCCTCCGTGCAGCTGCACACGGCGGCCGCGGCGACGGACGCCAAGATCCCGGGCCTGGCACCGGCCGAGGCGGAACGCCTGCGCGACCGCCTCACCGCGCTGGGCGAGGCAAGGTCGGCGGGCCTGTGACCTCCGGTCCGGTCGGCGGTGACGGGACGACCCCCGACGTCGTGACCTCCGGCCCGGTGGGCGGGGACGCGGGGGCTCCTGAGCCGGTGACCTCTGGTCCGGGGGGCCGCGATGCGGTGACGCCCGCCTCCGTGACCTCCGGTCGGCCGGGTGACGCCCCGGGGGCGCACGCGCGTGGGGCCGGTGGGGCGGGGGCGGACCCGGACGGGCTCCTCGCGGGCGCCGGGCCGGTGGGCTCTGCCGGGACGCCGTCCGTGGGTGGGGACGTCGGATCCGGGTCCGCGGGCTCCGTCGGTGTGCCCGCCGCGGGGATGGGCCCGGACCGCGCCGAGCCCGCCGCGGGCGCAGTGGCCGGCGAGCGGCGGTTGCATCCCTTCACGCCCCTGCGGCGGGCCTGGGTGCCGATTGCCGCGACCGTCGGGGTCGTCGCGCAGCAGGGGGACCGGGCCGGGGAGTGGATCGCCGACCTGTCCGCCCTGCTGCGGGTGACCGCGCTCGCGGGGCTGGTGCTGGTCTTCGGGCTGTACGGGTTCCTGAGCTGGTGGTTCACCCACTACGCCGTCACCGACACCGAGCTCCGCATCCGCAGCGGCCTCTTCTTCCGGCGGACCGCGCACATCCGCCTCGACCGGATCCAGGCGGTCGACGTCACCCGCCCGCTGCTGGCCCGCCTGACCGGGGTCGCCAGCCTGCGGCTCGACGTCATCGGCACCGAGGAGAAGGACGAGCTGTCCTTCCTCTCCGAGAAGGAGGCCGTGGCCCTGCGCGCCGAGCTGCTCGCCCGGGCCGCCGGCTTCGCCCCCGCCGAGGCGGTGCGCCTCGGCGAGGCCCCCGAGCGGGAACTGCTCCGCGTCCCGCCGCGCGACCTCGCCGTCTCCCTGCTTCTGAGCCTCGGCGTCCTGGCGGCACTGGCCTGCGGGATCGCCGCGCCGGTGGTCGCCTGGTGGGTCAGCTCCAGCCCGTGGGCGGCCCTCGTCACCCTGCTCCCGATGCTCGGCGCGGTACGGGCGGCCAGCGCGGGCCGCTTCCTCGCCGAGTACGACTGGACCGTCGCCGAGTCCCCGGACGGGCTGCGCCTGGACCACGGACTGCTGGACCGGGCCCACGAGACCGTGCCGCCGGGGCGCGTGCAGACCGTACGGATCGTGGAGCCGCTGCTGTGGCGGCGCCGCGGCTGGGTCCGCGTGGAGCTGGCCGTGGCGGGCTCGAAGAACGAGGTGCTGGTCCCGGTGGCCCCGCGGGCCGCCGCGTACGCCGTGATCGCCCGGGTCCTGCCGGGCGTGGACCTGGCGGCGCTGTCCTTCTCCGGCTCCCCGGCGGCCGCCTCGCGGTGGGTGGTCCCGGTGTGGTGGAAGGGGTACGGGCTCGCCGTCTCCCCGGAGGTGTTCGCCGCCCGGCACGGCCGCCTGTGCCGCCGTACGGAGATCGTCCCGCACGCCAAGGTGCAGAGCGTCCGCCTCACCCAGGGCCCGTGGGAGCGGGCCCGCGGCGTGGCCGACGTCCACGTGGACACCGGCGCGAACGGCACGGTCACGGCCCGGCTGCGGCCGTCGGCCGGGGCCGCCGCGCTGCTGCACGCCCAGGCGGCCCGCTCCCGCACCTCGCGGGCCTCGGCCCGGCCGGACCGCTGGATGACGTAGCGCTGCGCAGGGCCGGACGAGGGGTTGGGCACGGCACATGAGGTAACCGTGCGATGAACGTCAGGTCGTATTGGTCACCCCGGGTAGCGAACGGGCGACGGGTCCTCGACCAGATCCGCGCACGGCAACCCAAGGACAGCACTGATGAACCGCAACTGTTCACGTTTCCACCGCACCGCTCGTATGGCCGCCCCCGCCATGGGTGCGCTCGCGCTGACGCTGGTGTTCGCCGGCCCCGCATCCGCGGACCCCGCATTCGTCACCGTGTCCAGCGGTGAGGTCCGCTTCTTCGCCCTGCCCGGCGAAGAGAACACCGTCACCTTCGCCGAGGACGGCGGCGGCAACTTGTTCGTCGGCGACGCGACGAGCACGATCCTCGCCGGCCCTGGCTGTACGCAGTCCAACCCCCACGTTGTCACTTGCGGTGCGGCCTCGGCCGTGACCCGGATCCGGGCCGTCCTGGGTGACGGGGACGACTTCGTCAGCAACGAGACCTCGATCCGCACCGACATCGACGGCGGGTTCGGCGACGACGAGCTCTTCGGGGGCGAAGGCCCGGACCGGATCACGGACCCCGACGGATCGAACGTCGTCCACATCCTCCCCACCATCGGTGGGCGCGGAGGCAACGACACCATCATCAGCCGCAACGGCAGATTCGACACGATCGATTGCGGCCCTGGCGCCTTCGACATCCTGTTGGCCGACCCCGTCGACACGGTCTCCGGGGGCTGCGAAGTCGTCCGGCGCTTCTGAATCCGCCGGCGGGGCGGGTGTTCGACGCCCGCCCCGCCGCAGGCGCTACGCGGCCCCGCCGCCCCCGGCCCGCACCAGCCCCGTCTCGTACGCCAGCACCACCACCTGCACCCGGTCCCGCAGGCTCAGCTTCGTCAGGATGCGGCCCACGTGCGTCTTCACCGTGGCCTCCGAGAGGACCAGCCGGGCCGCGATCTCCCCGTTCGACAGGCCCTGGGCCACCAGCAGCATGACCTCGCGCTCGCGGTCCGTGAGCCGCTCGATCTCCTTGTTCTCGGGCTCCTGCGCGGTCGTCGGCAGCATCGGGGCGAAACGGTCCAGCAGCCGCCGCGTCGTGGAGGGGGCCACCACCGCGTCGCCGCTGTGCACCGAACGAATCGCCGCGAGCAGCTCGGCCGGCGGAACGTCCTTCAGCATGAAACCGCTCGCGCCCGCCTTCAGCCCGGAGAAGGCGTACTCGTCCAGGTCGAAGGTGGTCAGGATGATGACCTTCGGGTGCTCCTGCGGCTCACAGATCCGCCGCGTGGCCTCGACCCCGTCCAGCCTCGGCATGCGCACGTCCATCAGCACCACGTCCACCTTGGTGGCCCGCAGCACCTCCAGCGCCTCCAGGCCGTCGCCGGCCTCGGCGACGACCTCCATGTCCGGCTGGGCGGCGAGCACCATCCGGAAGCCGGTGCGCAGCAGCACCTGATCGTCGACCAGCATCACTCGGATGGACATCCGTTACCTCGACCTCGTCCTCGTCAACTTTTCTTCAACGGAAGCAGTGCGCTGATCCGGAAGCCTCCGCCCGGCCGGGGCCCGGTGTCCAGGGTTCCGCCGACCATGCCGATCCGCTCGCGCATGCCGATCAGCCCGTGCCCGGCGCCGTCGGCGCCGCCGTCCTCGTACAGTTCGTGCGCCGCGCCCCGCCCGTCGTCCTCGACCAGCAGGCCGAGCCCGTCGTCGAAGTAGACCAGGCGCACGCTCGCCTTCGCGTCCGGGCCGCCGTGCTTGCGCGTGTTCGTCAGCGCTTCCTGCACGATCCGGTACGCCGTCAGCTCCACGCCGCTGGGCAGCCGCCGCGGCGCGCCCTCGACCTCGAAGTCCACGGCGAGCCCTGCCGCCCGTACCTGCTCGACCAGGACCTCGATCTGCTCGACGTCCGGCTGCGGTACGTAGTCCTCGGACTCCTGGGGCTCGCCGGTGCGCAGTACACCCAGCAGCCGGCGCATCTCGGCGAGGGCCTGGCGGCCCGTTCCGGAGATGGTCTGGAGGGCTTCCTTGGCCTGCTCGGGTGCCGCGTCCATGACGTACGCCGCCCCGTCCGCCTGGACCACCATCACCGAGACGTTGTGCGCGACGACGTCGTGCAGCTCGCGGGCGATCCGGGCGCGCTCGGCGGCCACCGCCACCTTGGCCTGGGCCTCGCGCTCTTTCTCCAACCGCTGGTTCCGCTCGATGAGCTGGGCGTAGTAGGCGCGGCGGGTGCGCAGGGAATCGCCCAGCACCCAGGCGAGGGCGAAGGGGACCATCATGAACAGGGTGAAGAGGACGTCCTCCGCGGCGTTGCCGGTCTTGTCGACTCCGAAGCGCAGGAAGTAGAGCGGGGAGGCCAGCAGGCCCGCCCCCAGGGCGGTACGCGAGACCCAGCGCGGGACCTCGCTCGCGGCGACCGTGTAGAGGACGACGAGCATGGCCACGTCGCAGAACTGCGCCTCGGCGCCGAGGGCCAGCTGGTAGAGCCCGGCGGCCAGGGTGAGCCAGAGCATCGCCTGCGTCCATCTGCGGCGCAGGGCGATGGCGGTGGTCAGCGCGAGCACGGCGGGGACCATGGCGATCCGCACGGTGGAGCCGTGGGTGGTCAGCGCCGCCACGTTCAGCATGGACAGCCCGAAGAACAGGACAGCCCAGAAGCTGTCGACGCCCGTCGGGTGTCTGCGGAGGAAGTCGTAGAGGCGCTGCACGTAACCCAGAGTAGGGAAGGGGGATAGATGCTGGAGTCAACCACAGGTGCCAACCTCGCACCGGGGGTGTACTCCCCAAGGTGGAGCCGAGCATAGCCTTGGTGTGATGAGCACTCAGGGTGAATGCGTGACTCCGGCTCGGTGGAGCGGGGCGATGGAGGCCGCGCTGTACGGGCCGGGCGGCTTCTACGTGCGGCCGGGCGGGCCGGGGCCCGCCGGGCATTTCCGCACGTCGGTGCATGCCTCCGGGCTGTACGCGGGGGCCGTGGCCCGGCTCCTGCTGTGGGTGGACACGGAGCTGGGGCATCCGCAGGGGTTGGACCTGGTCGACGTCGGGGCCGGGCGGGGGGAGCTGCTGGCCGGGGTGCTCGCGGCGCTGCCGGCGGAGGTGGCCGCGCGGGTGCGGCCGTACGCCGTGGAGCGGGCGCGGCGGCCGGAGGGGATCGATCCGCGGATCCGGTGGGTCGCCGCCCCACCCGAACGGACGACGGGGCTCCTTTTCGCCAACGAGTGGCTGGACAACGTACCGCTGGACATCGCGGAGGACGGGCGGTACGTGCTGGTCGCGCCGGACGGTACGGAGAGCCGCGGGGGGCCTGTGGACGGGCCGGACCGGGCGTGGCTGGAGCGGTGGTGGCCGGGCTGCGGCCGTGCGGAGATCGGCCGGGCGCGGGACGAGGCCTGGGCGGGGGCGGTGGCGAGCCTTGAGCGGGGGCTGGCGGTGGCGGTGGACTACGCGCACACGCGGGAGGCGCGGCCGCCGTACGGCACGCTGACCGGGTTCCGCGCGGGGCGGGAAGTGGCGCCGGTGCCGGACGGCAGCTGCGATGTCACGGCTCACGTGGCGCTGGACTCCTGCGCGGGGCCGGGGTCGGTGCTCCTGACCCAGCGCGAGGCCCTGGCCGCCCTCGGTGTCTCGGGAGCGCGGCCGCCGCTGGCCTTGGCCTCGACGGACCCGGCGGCGTACGTACGCGGCCTTGCCGCGGCGGGGGAGGCGGCGGAACTCACCGCCCGCGGCGGGCTCGGGGACTTCGGATGGCTGGTCCAGCCGGTGGCCCTGCGGGCGGCATGGCCCGGGGCGACGAGCGTCGGCTGACGCGCCGCTGCTGGGACTCCGCCCCAGGCTTCGCGCCTCAAACGCCGGCGAGGCTTGATTTGCCTCCGGCGGCGCCTCAAGCGCCGGCGGGGCTGGATTTGACCCGCCTGAGTGCGCCGGTGCGGCTCAAGGATCGGGGCTCCGCGCCGGGCGGGGCTGGAGGGCGGCCCCGCCCGGCGGTTCCGGAACGGTTACTGCGTGACCTCGTCGTGGCCCTCGTGCAGGCCGCCGCCGCTGCCCCCGCCAGGGGTCGGCTTCGAGGTGACCGGCTTCGACAGCGGGGCCAGGTCGTAGGCGTAGTGGCCGACCGCGTCCGCGATGACGTCGACGTTGATGTCGAGCGCCTTCTGGTCGATGTTGGTGATGTCGTCACCCTTGGCGTGGTAGTTCACGTCGTAGGCGACACCCGCCTGCCCGCCGAACTTCGCGGCCTCCTCCGGCGTCTTGATGCCCTCGGCGCCCGTGAACGTACCGCCGGACGGGATGCCGACCTCGATGAACGGGCCGTAGTCCGAGCGGCCGGAGAAGTCCGTGCCCGCGTGCGGGATGTTCTTGGAGTCGAGGAAGTCGGTGATCCCCTTCTCCAGCTGGGCCGAGCCCTCCGGGCCGGGGCCCGCGCCGACGCCGTCCGAGTCGTCGCCGTCGTAGACGAAGTACGCGGCGTTCGGCGAGGCGATCATGTCGAAGTTCAGGTAGAGCTTGATCTGCTTCTTCTGAGCGTCGGTCAGACCGGCCACGTACGCCTCGGAGCCGAGCAGGCCGTACTCCTCCGCCGACCACCAGGCGAACTTCACCTTGTTCTTGATCTTCGTCTGGCTGCTCGCGAGCCGCTGCGCGACCTGGAGGATGCCGGCCGAGCCGGAGCCGTTGTCGTTGATGCCCGGGCCCGCCGCCACCGAGTCGAGGTGCGCGCCGAGGAAGACGGTGTTGTTCTCGTCGCCGCCCCGGGTCTCCGCGACGACGTTGTACGTCTTGCGGTTCTCCCGGAACTGCCGGATGTCGAGGGTGACCTCGACCGGTCCGGCCGCCGCGTCGGCGGCGAGCTTCTCGCCGTCCGCCTGGGTGATGCCGCCCGTCGGGACCTTGCCCGCGTTCGCGTCGCCCAGGGTGCCGTTGAGGGCGCCCGCGGTGTTGTTGTAGATGACCGCGCCGACGGCTCCGGCGGCAGCCGCGTTGGCCTGCTTGGTGGCGAAGGTGCAGCCGCCGCGCTTGATCAGGGCGATCTTGCCGGTGAAGGCGCCGGCGGCGAAGTCGCCGGTCTCGCAGCCGTTCGTCCCGTCCGCGTCGACCGGGGCGGCGGCGATCTGGGCCGTCACGCCGTTCTCCGGGGTGCTGGCGGTGTACGTCATCAGGTGGATCGGGACGTCGCGCCCGGCCGAGCCGTTCACCGTGAGCTTCTCGGCGATCGTCTCGACGTACACGAAGTCGAACTCGTTCTTCGTCACCTTGTAACCGGCCGCCTTCATCACGGCCTCGATGTACTGGGCGGACTGCACGTGGCCCTTCGAACCGGCCACGCGCGTGCCCTTGTTGTAGTCCGCGATGGACTGAAGGACCTTCAGGTGGTTGTACGCACCCTTGCCGGTCGCGTCCTTGACCAGTTTCCTGGCCAGCGCGTCACCTCGGGCGGCGTCGCTCTGCGGGCTCCCGGTGGCACCGGCCGGCCCGGCGAGCAGCAGCGGGGAGACGAGGGCCGCGGCCGCCAGGGCGGCGGTTGCAGCGGCTATACGGCGAGAGGGCATGCAGGGTCCTTCCACGGCAAAGTGAGCAGGGAGGAGCGGTGGACGCACGTTAAGCAGCAAGGAGCCACTCTGACCAGAGTTTTAACTGATTCCGGTTTGTGAATTCCGGATATCGGCGACTTCGGGCCTCCGGTACCGCCTAGCGGAGGATGCCCTCGATGAAGTCCGAGCCGATGCGGGCGACCGCGGTCAGGTCCAACTGGTGCTGGACATAACGGCCTTCGCGCCGCGTATGCGTCAGACCGGCCTTTTTCAGTACGGCCAGATGGCGTGACACTTCCGGCGCGGTGATCCCGTACACGGCGGCCAGCTCGCTCGTCGTGTACGGGGCGCGGGCCAGGCTCCGGCACAGCATCATCCGCATGGGGTGGGCCAGTGCCTCCATCCGCCGCTGGAGCAGCTCCACCGAGCCGGGCGCGGGGGCCGGTTCGGGGGTGCCGAGCGGGTAGTGGACCACCGGCCGCCAGCCCGGGGCGTGCAGCACGAGGAGGTGGGGCCAGCCGAAGTTGGTCGGTACGAAGACCAGGCCAGCGCCCGTGCGGGGGTCGGTGGCGGTCGTGGAACCGTTGACCATCTTGTCGGCGGTGATGGTGGTGAGGGCCTCGTCGACACTGAGCGCGGACGAGACCTCCTTCAGCGCGGCCGCCAGCCCCTTGTGGCGGAGCACCTCGGTCTTGTGGCGGGCGTCGGCGGTCTGTCCGGGCTCGACGCGCTTCCAGGTCTCGGCGAAGAAGGCCTCGTCGCAGTCCTCCAGGAGGCGGCGCATCCACACCCGGACGGCGGCGGGGTCGTCCAGCAGCCGGACGGAGAAGTCAAGCTGGCGGGGGCCGCGGGCGGCGGCCGTCTCCAGGGCCCTGGTCCGGGCCGCGGGGTCGGTGAGGGGGGAGGGCCAGCCGCCCTCGTCGTACAGGGCCAGCCAGCAGTGCTCCAGGGCGGCGAGCACGAACTGCTCGTCCTCCATGCGGTCGAGTACGTCGAGCTCCTCGGCCAGGGTTCCGGCGGGGCGGCCGGTGCCGCCGGGGGAGGCGGCGAAGGCCATGAAGATGTCGGAGAAGGAGCTCCGCCACAGGAAGTCGGCCTCCAGGAGGCGGTCCGCGAGGCAGGGGTCGAGGGCGGCGGCGGTGGCGGTGGTCCAGGAGGTGAGGCGGGGGTGGTGGGCGGGCTGGGAGAGCGCGTGCAGCGCCATGCAGAGCTCTGCGAGGGGGGAGGGCGCGAAGGTGATCCGCTCCGCGGGGAGCCCGGCGATGTCGATGGTGACGCTCATCGGCCCATTCTGGCCCGCCGGCCGGGCTGGACGTGCCGGGTGCGGCGCCTCCCCCAGACTCTCCCCCAGCTACCGCTGGGAGGTGCCCCCCTCCGGGGGGACCCCCAGGGGGCTCCGCCCCCGAACCCCTGCGCCTCAAACGCCGGCGGGGCCGGCTTTGGCCGGCGTAGGCCTGGAAGTGCGCGCCGCGCGATCTGCTCCCCGGCCGCGGCTGGATGCCCGGAGGGCGAATTCAGCCCCGCCGGCGTTTGAGGCGCCGCCGGAGGCAAGGCCGGCCCCGCCGGCGGTTGAGGCGTGCGGACGATTGACGGCGGCAGTCAATCGGCGGGCGGGGGCCGGGCCGCGGGGTCAGGGTGGAGGTATGACCGCTATTGAGCAGTACCTCGTCGACAGCTGGCGGGCGTCCCAGCACGGGGCCCCGATGCCGCCCCCGCCCGGGCGGGACGATCTTGCCGTGTTGCGCGCCGCGCGGGCGTATGAGGAGTTCACGGCCGTGCTCGACGGGCGGCCCGCCCGCCATCCCTGGTGGGCCGCGCTGTGCCGGCTCTTCCTCACCGCCCGAAGGTGATCTCGTACGCGACCTCCGCCCGCCGGTCCGCCACCACGATGTCGGCGGTCTCCACCGGCCGCCCGTCCGCCGCGTAGTGGGTCCGTTCGATCTCGGTGATCAGGTCCCCGACGCTGATGCCGAGCAGATTGGCCTGCGGCTGGTCCGCGCGCCCCGGCCGCGGGATCTCCGTCGCCGACACGACCGTCACCCCGATCGACCGCATCCGCTCGACCACCCCCGCCCCCTTGAGCGGGCCCCGCTCCGGCAGGATCACCGGCGTGCCGCCCGTCACGGACAGCGGCTCCCAGGACTCGCAGATCTCCACCGGGCGCCCCTCCGCCAGGAACTCGTACGTCGTCACCACGCACGGATCGCCCACCTCGATGGCCAGCCGCGCGGCGATGTGCGCGGGCGCCGGGGTGCGGGCCCTGGAGTGCGCCTCCCAGGTGCCGTTGCCGTTGTTCCGGCCGCCAGGGCCGCTCAGCCGGCGCAGCCGGGAGCGGGAGATCCGCACCCGCTGCCTCGGCACGCGCACGTAGGTCCCGGATCCCGCGCGCCCCTCCAGCCAGCCCTCGATGATCAGGAGCTCCATCGCGCGCTGCGCGATGCTCTGCCCCACCGCGTACTCCGCGGCGAAACGCGCTCTCGACGGCAGCCGGGTTCCGACCGGCCACTCCGCCGCCCGGATCCGGGCCCGAAGCGCGTCCGCCACCTTCAAGTACGCTGAATCACGAGGCATTTGGGCCGTCCTGTACCAGTCGTCGAGACTGCCAAGTTAAGCCATCAGGTGGAAGCTGAACCTTCGGATCCCACGCACCGTCAGTCGAAGTTCGGCGCGTTGCGCTCGTAGACCAGCCGCAGCCCGATCAGCGTCAGCCACGGCTCGTGGTCGTCGATCACCGAGGACTCGCCGAGCACGATGGGCGCCAGCCCGCCGGTGGCGATGACGCGGACGTCGTCCGGGTCGCCGTTCGCGCCCGCCAGCTCCTTCGCCATCCGGGTCACGATCCCGTCGACCTGCCCCGCGAAGCCGTACACCACGCCCGACTGCATCGCCTCGACCGTGGACTTGCCGATCACGTTGCGCGGCCGGGCCAGTTCGATCTTGCGGAGCTGGGCGCCGCGGACACCGAGGGCCTCCATCGAGATCTCGATGCCGGGGGAGATCACCCCGCCCACGTACTCGCCCTTCGCGGACACCGCGTCGAAGGTGGTCGCCGTACCGAAGTCGACCACGATCGCCGGGCCCCCGTAGAGCTCGACCGCCGCGACCGCGTTGATGATGCGGTCCGCGCCGACCTCCTTCGGGTTGTCCATGAGGATCGGGACACCCGTCTTGATGCCGGGTTCGACGAGGACCGCCGGGACGTCCCCGTAGTAGCGGCGGGTGACCTCGCGCAGCTCGTGCAGCACCGACGGCACCGTCGAGCAGATCGCGATGCCGTGGATGCCGTCGCCCAGCTCGTTGCCGAGCATCGGGTGCATGCCCATCAGGCCCTGCATGAGCACGGCCATCTCGTCGGCCGTGCGCCGCGGGTCGGTCGAGATGCGCCAGTGCTCGACGATCTCGTCACCGTCGAACAGGCCCAGGACCGTGTGGGTGTTGCCCACGTCGATGGTGAGGAGCATCGGTTACTCCGCCTCGCGCAGGTCGAGGCCGATGTCCAGGATCGGGGAGGAGTGGGTCAGTCCGCCGACGGCCAGGTAGTCCACCCCGGTCTCCGCGTACGCCCGGGCGGTGTCCAGGGTGAGGCGGCCCGAGGACTCCAGCACCGCGCGGCCCGCGACCAGGGCCACGGCCTCCTCGGTCTCCGGGACGGTGAAGTTGTCGAGCAGGATCAGGTCGGCGCCCGCGTCCAGGACCTCGCGGACCTGGTGCATCGTGTCGACCTCGACCTCCACGGGCACGTCCGGGAAGGCCTCCCGTACGGCCTTGAAGGCCTGCGCGACCCCGCCGGCCGCCACCACGTGGTTGTCCTTGACCAGCGCCGCGTCCGACAGCGACATGCGGTGGTTGACGCCGCCGCCGCAGCGCACCGCGTACTTCTCCAGCGCGCGCAGGCCCGGAGTGGTCTTGCGGGTGTCGCGGACCTTGGCCTTCGTGCCCTCCAGCACGTCCGCCCAGCGGCGCGTGGCGGTCGCGATGCCCGACAGGCGGCACAGGATGTTCAGGGCGCTGCGCTCCGCCGTGAGCAGGTCGCGGGTGCGGGCGCGTACGGACAGCAGGACCTGCCCGGCCTTGACCGTGTCGCCGTCCTCCGCGTGCCGCTCGACCTCGAAGGCCTCCGTGCAGACCACGGAGAACACGGCCTCGGCGACGCGCAGTCCGGCCACGACGCCGTCCTCGCGGGCGACGAAGTCGGCGACGGCCTCGGCGTCCTCGGGGATCGTCGCGACGGTGGTCACGTCGACCCCGCCGTCGAGGTCCTCGGAGAGCGCCATGTGGGCGATGTCCTCGACCTCTACGGGGTCCAGGCCCGCGTCCGCCAGCAGCTGGGCCAGCGCCGGGTCCAGGCCGGTCTCCTCGCCGTCGCCGCAGGCGCAGTCGTCGCCGCAGCCGCCGTCGTTCTGGTCGATCAGGGGAAGTTCGTCGGGGGTGCTCACGGTCACTGCTCCAGGCTCTGGGTGCTGAGGGGTACGTGCACGGACGGGAAGTCCGCGGAGTCGGTGGGGACGACGACCAGGGCCCGCTTCTCGGTCGCCGAGAGCCGGACGACGAGGTGGCGTCGCCAGGCGGCATCGTCCCGCTCCGGGTGGTCCTCGCGCCAGTGGCAGCCGCGGGTCTCCACGCGCCGCCGGGCGGCGGCGACGAGCACCCGGGCCACGCACAGCAGGTTCGTGGCCTCCCAGGTGTCCACTCCCGGCTCGGCGGTCTTGCCGTGCGCTTCGAGGTCGTTCAGGGCGGTGGCGTACAGGCCTTCGAGGGCCTCGGCCGCCGTGCGCAGGGACTCGGCGGAGCGCAGCACGCCCGCGCCGTTCGTCATGATGCGCTGGATCTCGTACCGCGCCCCGGCCGGCTGGAGCGGGCCGGTCGAGGGGACCGGTATGCCGGGGCCGTTGCCGGAGCGGTCCTGGGCGGCGATGTCGTCGGCGATGCGCTCGGCGAAGACCAGGCCCTCCAGCAGGGAGTTGGAGGCGAGCCGGTTCGCGCCGTGCACGCCGGTGCAGGCGACCTCGCCGCACGCGTACAGGCCGGGGACGGTGGTCCGCCCGTGCAGGTCGGTCCGTACGCCGCCGGAGGCGTAGTGCGCGGCGGGTGCGACCGGGATCGGCTCGGTCACCGGGTCGATGCCGTGGGCACGGCAGGCGGCGAGGATGGTGGGGAAGCGGTTCTCCCACATCTCGGCGCCGAAGTGCCGGGCGTCCAGGTACATGTGCTGCGCGCCCTGCTCCAGCATGCGGCGCGTGATGCCCTTGGCGACGATGTCGCGCGGGGCCAGCTCGGCGAGTTCGTGCTGCCCCAGCATGAAGCGGACCCCGTCCGCGTCGACGAGGTGGGCGCCCTCGCCGCGGACGGCCTCCGAGACGAGCGGCTGCTGCCCCTCGGCGTCCGGTCCGAGGAAGAGCACCGTCGGGTGGAACTGCACGAACTCCAGGTCGGAGACCTCGGCCCCGGCGCGCAGCGCGAGCGCCACGCCGTCGCCGGTGGACACCGACGGGTTGGTGGTCGCGGAGAAGACCTGGCCCATGCCGCCGGTCGCGAGGATCACGGCGGGCGCGTGGACGGCGCCGACGCCGTCGTGCTGGCCCTCTCCCATGACGTGCAGCGTGACGCCGGCCGTACGGCCCTGCGCGTCCTGCAGGAGGTCCAGTACGAGCGCGTTCTCGACGGTCTCGATGCCCGCTTCGTGGACGGCCTCGACCAGCGCCCGGGAGATCTCGGCGCCGGTGGCGTCGCCGCCCGCGTGCGCGATCCGGCGGCGGTGGTGGCCGCCCTCGCGGGTCAGCTCTATCTCGCCGGTCTCGGCGGAGGTGTCGAAGACGGCGCCGGCGGCGATCAGCCGTCGGACGGCGCCGGGGCCCTCGGTGACGAGGAGCCGGACGGCCGCCTCGTCGCACAGGCCCGCGCCCGCCACCAGGGTGTCGTCCAGGTGCTGCTCGGGGGTGTCGCCCTCGCCGAGGGCCGCGGCGATCCCGCCCTGGGCCCAGCGGGTGGAGCCGTCGTCGAGCCGGGCCTTGGTCACCACGACCGTACGGCGGCCCGCGGCGGCGCAGCGCAGCGCGGCCGTCAGCCCCGCGACGCCGGATCCGACCACCACGACGTCGGCGTCGACGGACCAGCCGGGGGCGGGCGCGTGCAGCCGTATGCCGGTGGCAGTGCCGGCGCCAGGGCCCGCGCCGTCCGACGGGAGGTCTCTGCCCGGTGTGCTCACGAGTGTGCTCCGAATTCCAATGGGATGTTGTCGATCAGCCGGGTCGTGCCGACCTTCGCGGCGACGGCCAGCACGGCGTGCCCCGTGAAGTCGGGGCCCACGTCGGTGAAGTCCTGCGGGTCCACCAGCGCCAGGTAGTCCAGGGCGAGCGGCGGCTCGTGCCGGCTCGCCTCGTCCAGGACGTGGAGCGCGGCGGCCCGTACGGCGTCCGGCAGCCCGGTGCCCGCCGCCGAGACGGCGTGCGCGTCCGCGGAGGCGCGGATCTCCCCGAGCTTGGCCAGGGCGTTGGCCCGCTCGTCGCTGGCCGGGTTGGCCTCGGCGCGGGCGCGCAGCGCGGCCTGCGCGGCGAGCCGGTCCTGCCCGGCGAACAGGGCGCGGGACAGGGCCAGCGCGGTGCGCCGTTCGACGGGGGAGAGGTAGCGGTTGCGGGAGGACAGCGCGAGCCCGTCCTCCTCGCGGACGGTCGGTACGCCGACCACCTCCACGGGGAAGTTCAGGTCCGTCACCATCCGCCGGATCAGGGCCAGTTGCTGCGCGTCCTTCTGGCCGAAGAGCGCCAGGTCGGGACGGGTGAGGTGGAGCAGCTTGGCGACGACGGTCAGCATCCCGTCGAAGTGGCCGGGACGGGTGGCCCCTTCGAGGCGCTCGCCCATGGGCCCGGCGCTGATCCGCACCTGCGGGTCGCCGCCCGGGTAGACCTCGTCGACGGCGGGGGCGAACACCGCGTCCGCGCCCGCCTCTTCGGCGATCGCGAGGTCGGCGTCGAGGGTGCGGGGGTAGCGGTCGAGGTCCTCGTTCGCCCCGAACTGGAGGGGGTTGACGAAGACGGTGACGACGACCTGGCCCCCGGGGCCGGCCTGCGCGCGGGCGTCGCGGACGAGGGTGGCGTGGCCCTCGTGCAGGGCGCCCATCGTCATCACCACGGCCCGGCGGCCGGTGCGCGGCAGCTTGTGCAGCTCCTCGGCCGTGTTCAGCAGCTGCAGACCGGTCACTGGTCCCCACCCTCGGTGTCGGCGAGTACGCCGAGCAGGTCCTCGGCGAGTTCGGGCTTGAGCAGGCCGTGCGCGAGGGCCCGGTCCGCGGTGGTGCGGGCCATCGCCAGGTACCCGGCGACCGTGCCCGGGGCGTGCTTGCGCAGCTCCGAGACGTGCGCGGCGACCGTACCGGCGTCGCCGCGGGCCACCGGGCCGGTCAGGGCCGCGTCGCCGGAGCGCAGGGCGTTGTCCAGGGCCGCGCCGAGCAGCGGGCCGAGCATCCGGTCGGGGTGCTCGACCCCGGCCTTGCGCAGCAGCTCCATCGCCTGGGCGACCAGGGTGACCAGGTGGTTCGCGCCGAGGGCGAGGGCCGCGTGGTAGAGCGGACGGTTCTCCTCCGCGATCCACTCGGGCTCCCCGCCCATCTCGATGACCAGGGCCTCGGCCGCGAGCCGCAGCTCCTCGGGGGCGGTGACGCCGAAGGAGCAGCCGGCCAGCCGCTGCACGTCGACCTCGGTCCCGGTGAAGGTCATCGCCGGGTGCAGGGCCAGCGGCAGCGCGCCGGCCCGGCGGGCCGGGTCGAGCACGGCCGTCCCGTACCGGCCGGAGGTGTGCACCAGCAACTGTCCGGGCCGCACCGCGCCGGTCTCGGCGAGCCCCTCCACCAGCTTGGGCAGCGCGTCGTCGGGGACGGTGAGCAGGACCAGATCGGACAGCTCCAGCACCTGCGCGGGCGGCACCAGGGGCACGTCGGGCAGCATCCGCGCGGCGCGGCGCACGGACGCGTCGGACACGCCGGACACCGCGACGGGCCGGTGCCCGGCCTGCTGGAGCGCACGCGCCAGCGCGGGACCGACCCGGCCGGCGCCGACGACGCCGACGTCGAGCCGGGCAGGGCGTGGCTGCTGAGATGGGTTCACGCGGGGAGGGCCTTCCGTTCCAGTCCGCGGGGGGTACCGGACGATACGCCGCCATGCTAGCTCCTGGGGGTTCTGGCCGGTCGGCGATGATTCGGGGATGACGGACGAGGCGCAGGACATGAAGCGGCTGGTGGCGGCCTGGCGCGGGGCGGACCGGAAGCTGTCGCGCGTGCCGCGCGAGGCGACGGTGGCGGAACTGCTGGCGCCGCTCGCCGAAGCCCTGTACGCCATGGACGAGCCGGCCGACGTGTACGGCGACGGGGTCGTCGCCGAGCTGGAGCGGCGGGTCGCGGAGCTGCTGGGCACGCAGGACGCGGCGTTCTTCCCGAGCGGGACGATGGCCCAGCAGGTGGCCCTGCGCTGCTGGGCGGGCCGGACGGGGAACCCGGTGGTCGCGCTGCACCCGCACAGCCACCCCGAGCGGTGGGAGGGCGGCGCGCTGGCGGCGGTCTCCGGCCTGCGCCCGGTCCACCCGACGACGGAGTCCCGCCAGCCGCTCGCGGAGGAGGTCGCCTCGCTCCCGGAGCCCTTCGGCACGCTGATGCTGGAGCTTCCGCTGCGCGACGCGGGCTTCCTCCTGCCCACCTGGGAGGAACTGGAGGCGCTGGTGGAGGCGGCCCGCGAACGGGAGGCGGTCGTCCACTTCGACGGGGCCCGGCTGTGGGAGTCCACGGTCCACTTCGGCCGCCCGCTGAGGGAGATCGCGGCGCTGGCGGACTCGGTGTACGTCTCCTTCTACAAGTCCCTGGGCGGCCTGAGCGGGGCCTGCCTGGCGGGGGCGGCGGACTTCGTGGAGGAGACGCGCGTCTGGCGGCACCGGTACGGGGGCCAGGTCTTCCGCCAGTTCCCGCAGGCCCTGGCCGCCCTGGCCGGCCTGGAACGGGAGCTCCCGAAGCTCCCCTCGTACGTGGCCCAGGCCCGCCTGGTGGCGGACGGGCTGCGCGCGGCCTTCTCGGACTCCGGGATCCCCTGGTTCCGCGTCCACCCGGAGCAACCGCACACCCACCAGTTCCAGCTCTGGCTCCCGTACGACCCGGACCACCTCAGGCGGGCGAGCCTCCGCCAGGCGGAGGAAACGGGCACGGCCCTCTTCCACCGCTGGTCCCCCGACGGCCCGCCGGGCCTGTCGGTCACGGAGGTGACGGTCACGGAACCGGGCCTGTCGTGGACCCCGGCGGACGTACGGGAAGCCGTGGCGGCCTTCACGGCCCGCCTCTAGCCGAGCCGGAGCGCGGCGGCGACGGTACGAATCGCCGAAATTCATCGAAAGGCTGTGGCCGGACCCCGCCGTGGAGTTACCGTCCCCCGACGGGAATTACCGACCGTGCCCGGAGGAGAACACCATGACCGCTCAGCCCACGTGGCAGAAGTCCTCGTTCTGCGGTGAGGGAGACGCCTGCGTCTACGTCTCCGCCGCCCCCGGCGCACTGGTCCGCGTCGCCGACCACGCCGACCCCGCCCACCTCGTCCTCGCCACCACCCAGGCCGCCTGGACCGCCTTCCTCCGGGCCGTGAAGGAAACCGGCTGAGGCTCGCCGCGCCGAAGGCGATCACCCTCAGGGGATTTTGTCCGATTAGCGCGTATCTTCGGCCCATGCCCACGCCCTACGGATCCCGCGGCGGCATGGCGTTCAGCGCTGCTGAGCTGCTCGTGCTCAGGCGTTCGCTCGCCCACGCCCTTCAGTCCTCCTCGGCCCCCCTCACGGCCGCGGAAGTCCAGGACTGCCTGCGCCTCGCGCAGTCGGTGGACGACGTGGTCCAGGAGGCGGGCCGGCTCAGAGCCTTCCTCCTGGCGGATCTGGCCCGCTACCGGGGCGCCCTGCCCGGCAGCCTCTCCGGATACCTCGAACTGCTCCAGGACGCCCTGGCGGCCGGGTACGAGCCGGTGCCCGACGACCTCGCCGCCCTGCGCGCCCTGCGGGCCAACCCGGTCGCGGCCGCGCTCCTGGACCGTGCCCAGTCCGTCGCGGAGCGCTCCGTACGGCGGCGCCTGTCGACCACCCCCGCGCCCCGCACCCGGCTGCTGGCCCTGGCCGGCGGTGCCGGTGGCGGAGGCGGCGGCAAGGACCGCCGCCCGGCCCCCACGCCCGGCCCGAAACCGCAGCCCAAGGAGCCCCCGGCCCCCGAGCCCCGCCCACGGCCGATCCCGACCCCCGGCGAGGTGTTCCCGCCGCGCCGCAAGCCCACCCCGCCCCCGGCGGCCGGGCTGGCCGCCGGCTAGCTAGGCTGGGGGCATGGACTACGTCTCCGCGCTCGTGCCCCCCGTCGTCATGGCCGCGTTCTTCATCGCTCTCGTCGTGACGATCGTGAAGACCCAGGGCGGCGCCAACAAGGCCAAGGAGGACGCGGCGGTCGACGCCGTGATCGCCCGGGCCGAGGCCGCCCGACAGCACCAGAAGTAGGCACCCGGGTACCAAGGGCGCACGGCTCCCGCCGTGCGCCCAATTTTGTTGCGCGTTGTCGGCCGAATAGTCGGGCAATTACCCACAAGCCGCACTATCGTGCTGATGTGCCTCGCCCCTTGGGAGAACTCGAAGACGCCGTCATGACGCGGGTGTGGCAGTGGAACCGCCCGGTCACCGTTCGAGAAGTACTGGAAGACCTCCAGCAGGAACGGTCCATCGCGTACACCACGGTCATGACCGTTATGGACAATCTTCATCAGAAGGGCTGGGTCCGCCGCGAGGCGGAAGGCCGCGCCTATCGATATACGGCGGTCTCCACCCGCGCCGCCTACTCGGCCGCACTGATGAACGAAGCCTGGTCGACGAGCGACAACCCGGCGGCCGCCCTCGTCGCCTTCTTCGGCATGATGTCCGCGGAACAGCGCGAAGCCCTCCGCGACGCCGTACGGATCGTCCAGCACGACGACGAGTCACCCGCGGAGACCCAGGCCACCGAAGGGGACTCCGCCGAGCGCCCGCGGGAGCCGGGGCGATAGCGTCCGGTCGCATGGGAGAGTTTTCCGCTGCACACGCAGAAACAGTGACGATCCGCCGCGCCCGCACCGGTGATGTTCCCGCCCTGCGCCGCCTGCTCGACCAGTACGTGCAGCAGCGGATCCTGCTCGACAAAGCCCCGGTCGTCCTTTACGAGGACATCCAGGAGTTCTGGGTCGCGGAACGCGACTCCGACCGCCAGGTGGTCGGCTGCGGCGCTCTCCACGTGATGTGGGAAGACCTCGCCGAAGTGCGCACTCTCGCCGTCGACCGCGGGTTGAAGGGCGCCGGCGTCGGCCATCGCGTGCTGGAGCAGTTGTTGCGGACCGCCCGCGAGGTCGGGGTGAGCCGGGTTTTCTGCCTGACCTTCGAAGTGGACTTCTTCGCGAAGCACGGCTTCGTCGAGATCGGCGAGACCCCGGTGGAGACCGATGTCTACATGGAGCTCCTGCGTTCCTATGACGAGGGCGTAGCGGAGTTCCTCGGTCTCGAACGAGTGAAGCCGAACACCTTGGGCAACAGTCGGATGCTTCTGCACCTCTGATCGATCACCGCGGGCTTTTCCCGTGCTCCGCACGCCTGTGGCCTATGTCCGAATCGCGCACGTTTCCCGCCCTGTTGCGGTCTCGAACCTCTCCCCGGGGGTTTGTGTTTTCCAGGCAAAAGCGGTTTCCTTTCCGCGTACTGCTTTTCGATGAAAGGAAATCCCGGTGGCACAGAAGGTTCAGGTCCTTCTTGTCGACGACCTCGACGGTGGCGAGGCGGACGAGACGGTGACGTTCGCTCTGGATGGCAAGACCTACGAGATCGACCTCACCACCGCCAACGCTGAAAAGCTCCGCGGTCTGCTCGACCCGTACACCAAGGGCGGCCGCCGCACCGGTGGGCGCGCGTCCGCGGCCCGCGCCAAGGGCCGTGCCGCCACGCCGGGCAGCCCGGACACCGCCGAGATCCGCGCATGGGCGAAGGAGAACGGCTACAGCGTGAACGACCGCGGCCGCGTCCCGGCCGAGATCCGCGAGGCCTACGAGAAGGCCAAGGGCTGAGAAGTCCGCGTCGTACCGCGCCGCAGGCGCGCGCGGTGGCATTCCGTCGCCGCCGCGGCCACCAGGCGTACGAGATCGGGCCCGCGACCGGGCCCGCCGCCCCCGCCGGGACCCGGCAGGGCGGGAAGCAGGGCCTCGCACCCCTGCTCGGGGGGCCGCAGCCACACGGCGGCTCCCCGAGGGCTCGGGGGCAGCCCCGGGGGAGCCGGGGCGGTGATCCGGCCACCCGCACCCAGGGCGGCGAGATCCAGGGCGACCCCGCCCCATTCCAGCCAGTCGAGCAGCCCCTCCAGCTCGTCGGCGCTCCCCGCGGCCACCAGGAACCGCATCCGGCGCCCCATGAGCGCCACCGGGCCGGTGGCGACCGGCCTGCGCAGCAGCGCCGCCCCCGCGTCGGACGGCAGCTCCAGTACGTCGAAACGGGACCCCGTGACGAGCTGGGCGGGAGGGCCGCCCGTGACGGCCCAGCCGAGCACCCGCTCGTACCAGGAGGCGTAGGCCTCCTCCTCGGCCGGTACGCGGGGCAGCGGGACGGTGACGGCGGGTACGGCGGTTACGGCCATGCCGGGAGCAACTCCCGAAACGCCCCGGGGTTACGGCCGGTGTGACACACCGCACCCGGACCTATGCGGAACGTAAACATCCGCGGGGTGGAGTCCCACATTCGGGACGGAACTGTGTTCGCCCTTAGCGGAGGGGACCGGTGCCATCGGCATGGAGTGTCCGCCCTTACGGGTAAGACATTCCTAGTGGATCGGGGCGACACGCTGATTTGACCGGCTCCCGTTCGCCATCGGCGTACTCGCATGACGGGTATCTGCCTGGCCTGCGGGAACATCGTCTCCCACTATCGGGTTGGAGCAGTTGTCGGCTGTTCAGGCCGGTTTTCCTCACGAAGGTGGGGGTGAGCCGTGGACGGATGTCGGCAGTTGGAATGAGCTGTCCCGCCCCGCGGGACTAGCATGCGGAAGGACAGGGCGGGGACCGACCCCGAACTGCCCGACCGCTCTGAGGAGCGATAAACGATGTTCGAGAGGTTCACCGACCGCGCGCGGCGGGTTGTCGTCCTGGCTCAGGAAGAAGCCCGGATGCTCAACCACAACTACATCGGCACTGAGCACATCCTCCTGGGCTTGATCCACGAGGGTGAGGGTGTCGCCGCTAAGGCCCTGGAGAGCCTCGGGATTTCGCTCGAGGCTGTTCGCCAGCAGGTTGAGGAGATCATCGGCCAGGGGCAGCAGGCCCCGTCCGGCCACATCCCCTTCACCCCGCGGGCGAAGAAGGTCCTGGAGCTTTCGCTCCGAGAGGCCCTCCAGCTCGGCCACAACTACATCGGCACCGAGCACATCCTGCTCGGCCTGATCCGCGAGGGCGAGGGCGTCGCCGCCCAGGTCCTCGTGAAGCTGGGCGCCGATCTCAACCGAGTCCGGCAGCAGGTCATCCAGCTGCTCTCCGGCTACACCGGCGGGGGCAAGGAGTCGGCCACGGCCGGCGGCCCGGCCGAGGGCACGCCCTCGACCTCGCTCGTCCTGGACCAGTTCGGCCGCAACCTCACCCAGGCGGCCCGCGAATCCAAGCTCGACCCGGTCATCGGGCGCGAGAAGGAGATCGAGCGGGTCATGCAGGTGCTGTCCCGCCGTACCAAGAACAACCCGGTCCTCATCGGCGAGCCCGGCGTCGGCAAGACGGCCGTCGTCGAGGGCCTGGCCCAGGCGATCGTCAAGGGCGAGGTCCCCGAGACCCTCAAGGACAAGCACCTCTACACGCTTGACCTGGGTGCCCTGGTCGCCGGTTCCCGCTACCGCGGTGACTTCGAGGAGCGCCTGAAGAAGGTGCTCAAGGAGATCCGCACCCGCGGCGACATCATCCTGTTCATCGACGAGCTCCACACCCTCGTGGGTGCGGGCGCCGCCGAGGGCGCGATCGACGCCGCCAGCATCCTCAAGCCCATGCTGGCCCGTGGTGAGCTCCAGACCATCGGTGCCACGACGCTGGACGAGTACCGCAAGCACCTCGAGAAGGACGCGGCCCTCGAGCGCCGCTTCCAGCCGATCCAGGTGGCGGAGCCTTCCCTCCCCCACACGATCGAGATCCTCAAGGGCCTGCGCGACCGCTACGAGGCCCACCACCGCGTCTCCATCACGGACGAGGCCCTCGTCCAGGCGGCGACGCTGGCGGACCGGTACATCTCGGACCGCTTCCTCCCGGACAAGGCGATCGACCTGATCGACGAGGCCGGCTCCCGGATGCGCATCCGCCGGATGACCGCGCCGCCGGACCTCCGCGAGTTCGACGAGAAGATCGCGGCCGTGCGCCGCGACAAGGAGTCGGCCATCGACTCCCAGGACTTCGAGAAGGCGGCTTCCCTCCGCGACAAGGAGAAGCAGCTGCTGGCGGCGAAGACCAAGCGCGAGAAGGAATGGAAGGCCGGCGACATGGACGTCGTCGCCGAGGTCGACGGCGAGCTCATCGCCGAGGTCCTCGCGACCGCGACCGGCATTCCCGTCTTCAAGCTCACCGAGGAGGAGTCCTCGCGACTGCTCCGCATGGAAGACGAGCTCCACCGTCGGGTCATCGGCCAGAAGGACGCCATCAAGGCGCTCTCCCAGGCGATCCGCCGTACCCGTGCGGGTCTGAAGGACCCGAAGCGCCCGGGTGGCTCGTTCATCTTCGCCGGCCCGTCCGGTGTCGGTAAGACCGAGCTGTCCAAGACGCTCGCCGAATTCCTCTTCGGTGACGAGGACGCGCTGATCTCCCTCGACATGTCGGAGTTCAGCGAGAAGCACACGGTTTCCCGTCTCTTCGGTTCGCCCCCCGGCTACGTGGGCTACGAAGAGGGCGGCCAGCTCACCGAGAAGGTGCGCCGGAAGCCGTTCTCCGTCGTCCTCTTCGACGAGGTCGAGAAGGCCCACCCGGATATCTTCAATTCCCTTCTCCAGATCCTGGAGGACGGTCGTCTGACCGACTCCCAGGGCCGGGTCGTGGACTTCAAGAACACGGTCATCATCATGACGACCAACCTGGGTACCCGGGACATCTCGAAGGGCTTCAACCTGGGCTTCGCGGCGCAGGGCGACACCAAGACCGGTTACGACCGGATGAAGGCGAAGGTCAACGAAGAGCTCAAGCAGCACTTCCGGCCCGAGTTCCTCAACCGCGTCGACGACACGGTCGTCTTCCACCAGCTCACCGAGGAAGACATCATCCAGATCGTCGACCTGATGATCGCGAAGGTCGACGAGCGCCTGAAGGACCGCGACATGGGCATCGAGCTGAGCGGCGACGCGAAGCTCCTGCTCGCCAAGCGCGGCTACGACCCGATCCTGGGTGCCCGGCCGCTGCGCCGGACCATCCAGCGCGAGATCGAGGACGTCCTGTCGGAGAAGATCCTCTTCGGCGAGCTGCGTCCCGGTCACATCGTGGTCGTCGGCAAGGAGGGTGACGGCGAGGAGGCCAAGTTCACCTTCCGCGGCGAGGAGAAGTCGGCCCTGCCCGACCTCCCCCCGATCGAGGCCACGGGCTCCGGCCCGGACCTGTCGAAGGGCGCGTAGCGCCCCGCGGGTAAGCAGTATGAAGGGGCGGCCCCGGAACCGAGAGGTTCCGGGGCCGCCCCTTTCGGTTGCGTGCCGATGGTCCCGGAAGGGCAGGCCGAAGGTCCTGGGCCGGTGACAAGCCGCACAGGGCAAAACGGACGTACTAGGTGGATTCGTAGATCCAATGGGCTGTGGGAGGGGACGTTTGCCGCAGGACGGGGGCAGTCAACCGGCCGCGTCACACCGGTGCGGCTACGAGCTCCGGTAGTAAGCGGGACATTTGGGGAAGTCCGGGGCCGCGGGTTACCAAAGGTGGGCCAACCCGGCACGTGCCGCATCGTGCCGGGTCACTTCATGCCCGTGGCGGGCATGACACCGCCTTTGTCCCCGGCCCCGGAGGTCTGCTTCATGTCCGCGAAGCGCGTCAGCACCCGTCGTACCCGTATCGCCGTCGGCACCACCGCTCTCGGTGCGGTGCTGGCTCTGGGGGCCGGGACGACCGCCGCGTTCGCCGACACCACGCAGACCGCGCTGGCCGGTACCGCCGAGCTCGTGGCCGAGCAGGCCGCCGCCCAGGCCTCCGTCGCCGCGGCCGCCGAGAAGACGGGCCTGTGGGACAAGCCGGTCGAGAAGTACACGCTGTCCGCGACCTTCGGCAAGGGCGGCAGCATGTGGTCGCACAAGCACTCCGGCCAGGACTTCGCCGTCCCGACCGGCACCCCGGTCCACGCCGCGGCCGCCGGCGTCGTCGTCAAGGCGGGCCCCAACGGCGGCGGCGACGGCCCCGCGTACGGCAACGCCATCGTGATCAAGCACGCGAACAACACGTACTCGCAGTACGCGCACCTCTCGAAGATCCAGGTCACCATCGGCCAGAAGGTCTCCGTGGAGCAGCAGATCGCCCTGTCCGGCAACACCGGAAACTCCAGCGGCCCGCACCTGCACTTCGAGATCCGCACCACGCCGAACTACGGCTCGGCCGTCAACCCGGTGGCCTTCCTGCGCAACGCCGGCGTCACGATCTGATTCAGCCGACGACCCAGAAGTGGGTCGCGGTGGCCTTCGCCGCGTCGTCCAGCTCGCCCTTGCGGTACGCGGCGGCCTGCTCCGGGGTGAAGGCCGTCCCGTAGAACCGGATGTAGTTCATGGAGCCCGTCCAGGCGCCGGCCCAGTTGTTCTCGTGGCGGGCCCGGCCGAGCTGCAAGGGCCCCGCGTTCTGCCAGATCCCCGGGATCTGGGCCTCGCCGGCCTTCTTGCCCTCCACGTAGAGGGAGATCATCTTCTTCTCCGCGTCGTGGACGGCCGTCAGCACCGTCGTGTCCTTGACGGTCTTCAGCCCCTCGGCGGCGACGGTCACGATGGTGGGCTTCGGGCCCTTCTCGTTGGTCCGTACGCGGAACACCCAGGCCTGCTTGCCGTTCACCTCGTCGGCGCCCAGCTCGAACGAGAACGACTCGCCGGTGCCCTGGCTGAGGGCGATGTGCGCGCCCTTCGCGGGCGAGGTGTTGTTGACGCGGGCCGAGAGGGAGAAGCTCTTGGTCGTGTCCACGGCCGCCTCGGTGGCCTGGGCGTAGGAGTTCGGATTGCCCTTGAGGTGGAGCTCGAAGCGCTCGCCCACCTTGGGCACCGTGGCCTCGGGGCCCATCCGGATGCTGGTCTTGCCGACGCTGTCGCGGAGCAGGGACGGGTCGCTGGCGACCGTCGGGGAGTAGGACTTGGACGGGGACGCGCCGGGGTCGGGGGTGGCGGGCGCGGAGGAGGCGGGCGGGTTGTCGGCGACGTCCTTGGGGTCGTCGTCGGCGGGCTTGTCGCCCCGCAGCAGGAAGAACGTTCCGCCACCGGCGAGCAGCAGCACCACGGCCACCGCGCCGCCGATCATCCACAGCCGCTTCTTGCGCCGCTCGGCCTCCGACCGGTCGGCCATGGCCTCCCAGTCCGGCTGCTCCGCGGAGGGTACGACCGGCAGCCCCTGGTCGGGCCCGGGTAGCCCGGGGCCCGGCGCGAACGGCTGCGCGGGGCCGAAGCCGCCGCCCGCGGGCGAGCCCTGCGGGTAGCCGTAGCCGCCGCTCTGCGGGAAGCCGTAGCCACCGCCCTGCGCGGGCGGGCCCGGCTGGGCGGGCGGGAAGCCGTAGCCGCCGGGCGCGGGCGGTCCCGGGGGGAACCCGTAGCCGCCGCTCCCCGGGGCGGGCTCGGACTGCGGGTTGCTCGGGGGATTCGTGCCGTCGGTCATGCCACGGATGCTAAGTCACGCACCCTTCGGACCGTGCGGCCCGGTACCGATCCGGTATCCGGATCCGGTCTCCCGGTCAGCTCTGCGGCAGCTGGATGACGGGGAAGCTCCCCGTCGCCGTCGGCGCGTGCTCCGGCAGCCACAGCACCGCCACCGCCCCCGCCGCCGCGCCCTCGCGCTCCACACCGCCCGGAGCGGCCACGTTACGGAAGGTCAGCCGGGCGCCCAGCACCCGCGCCTGTCCCTCCGCGATGGTCAGCCCCAGCCCGTGCCCCACGCCCGCGCGGTCCGTCGACCCCGTCCGGAACCGGCTCGGCCCCTCGCGCAGCAGGGCCTCAGGGAAGCCCGGCCCGTGGTCCCGGACCCGTACGACCCGGCCCTCGACGTCGACCTGGATGGGCGCCCGCCCGTACCGCGAGGCGTTGGCCAGCAGGTTCCCCAGGATCCGCTCCAGGCGCCGCGGGTCGGTGCTGACGATCTCGTCCGCGACGACCCGTACGGACGCCTCCGGCATCAGCGCGGTCACCCGCCGGCTCACGAACTCGCCCAGCGCCACGTCCTGCAGCTCCGCCCGCTCGGACGCGCTGTCCAGCCGGGCCACCTCCAGTACGTCCTCGACCAGCGCGCGCAGCGCCTGCGCCCGGTCCCGCACCAGCTCGGTCGGCCGGCCCGGAGGCAGCAGTTCCGCCGCCGTCAGCAGGCCCGTCACCGGCGTCCGCAGCTCGTGCGCGATGTCCGCGGTCACCCGCCGCTCCGCCTCCAGCCGCTGCTGCAGGGCGTCGGCCATGGCGTCCACGGCCCGCGCGAGATCGTCCGTCTCGTCCCGTACGACGCCCCCGACGGCGTCCCGTACCCGTACGTCGGGATCCCCGTGCGCCACCCGCTGCGCGGCGGCCGCGGCCTTGCGCAGCCGGCGCGAGATCTGCTCGCCGATGAGCACGCCGAGCGCCGAGCCGGCGATCACGACGGCGAGGGAGCCGACGACCAGGGCCCGGTCCAGGTCGCGCACCATGTTGGCGCTCTCCCGGAACTGCGTGTGCAGCGACAGCACCTGCCCGTTGCCGAGCGGCACGGCGGCCCACACCTCGGGCAGCCCGCGCGGGTTCTCCTGGATGTACGTCCCGCGCCGCCCGGACCGCGCCTTCTCGCGCAGGTCGCCCGGCAGGTCGGGATCGTTGAGCTTGGCCCCCATGGGCGGCTTGCGCCCGGCCTCGGCGTTGCGGGAGATGAACTGCACCCGGTCCAGCTGCGTCTCGCGGGCGCTCTCCAGCATCGACGTACGGGCAGCACTGTGCACCACCAGGCTGAGCGCGACCGTGATCAGCGTGCCCACGGCGGCGATGGCCAGTGCGATCTTCCAGCGGATCCCCGTACGAAGGGTCACCTGTCTCATGCCTTGAGCTTGTATCCGAAGCCCCGGACCGTTTCGATCCGGTCCTGTCCGATCTTGGTGCGCAGCCGCTGGACGTGGACGTCGACGACGCGGGTGTCGCCGCCCCAGTCGTAGTCCCAGACCCGCTCCAGCAGGCGGTCGCGCGACAGTACGGTGCCGGGTGCGGAGGAGAACTCCAGCAGCAGTCGCATCTCGGTCGGGGTCAGGGCCACCGCCGCGCCCGCCTTGCGGACCTCCATGCCCTCGGTGTCGACCTCCAGGTCGCCGAAGGAGAGCACCCCGCGTTCGGCGTCCTGTCCGTCGTCGGAGCCGCCGGAGCCGCCGTTCTGCGGGCCGCCGGCGTGGCCGAAGCGGCGCAGCACGGCGCGGATGCGGGCCACGAGCACGGAACCGTCGAAGGGCTTGGTGACGTAGTCGTCGGCGCCCGCCTCCAGGCCCAGCACCACGTCGATGGAGTCGGCGCGCGCCGACAGCATGATCACGGGGACGGTGGACTCGTCGCGGATGCGGCGGCACAGGCTCACGCCGTCCATGCCGGGGACCATCACGTCGAGCAGGGCGATGTCGGGCCGGTCGGCGCGGAAGGACTCCAGGCCGGACAGGCCGTCGGGCATGGCGGTGACCACGAACCCGTCGCGTTCCAGCGCCAGGGTCGTGGCCTCACGGATGACGTCGTCGTCCTCCACGAACAGGACATGGGTTTCGGCCATGCGGAAGCCTCGCCTCGGTTCTTCGTACTCAGTTCTTCTGACTGGCGGCCGGGGCGGGCTGGCTCCCGCCGTCGACCACGTTGCTGTATTCCGAGTGGACTCGGTCCTGCTCGGTGAACTTCTCCCCGTCCCAGCGGTACGTGATCACGTCCTCGCCCGACGGATAGGAGAGCGCGTCGCTCTTTCCGTAGACCTGCTTCGTGACCACGAGGTCGCCCCGGTCGATCTCCGCGTAGACGGGTGGCTGTTCGTCCGAGAAGACATTCTCGTACTTCGCTCCGTCCGCCCGGTACACGTACGAGCCACGGCCGAGCGCGTCGGCGCAGGACAGGACGTTGACCACGATGTCGACGACGGGGCTGCCGGTGACCTTCCCGTAGCTGACGTCCACCGGGTACTCCTTGCCCGTGCAGGGCTTGAGGTCCCGCTTGATCTCGGCGCTGACCTTGGGGTCCGCCTTCAGCAGGGCGACGGGGTCGACCTTCTTCAGGGGGCGGCCGGAGGGGGTCGCGGAGGGTGCGTACCCGTCGGTGGAGGTGGCGGTGGGGGCGGTCTTGGACACCGTCTCGGTCCGTGCGGGGCCGCCGTCGCGCAGGCCGGTCCCGCCGGTGGCGCAGCCGACCGCGAACACGGCTGTGCCGACGAGGACGACCGTCCCCGCCGACATCAGGACCAGCGAACGTCTGCCGGTCAGTGCCTGCCCCGGTCCTTGCCCTTGTCCTTGTCCCTGCTTTTGGCCTTGGCCGCTCAGGCCGCGCACCGCTCACGTCCTTCGTACCGGATGGTGTGGTCACCGCGTTCCAGCGCCCGCATGTCCAGGTCCCGGCTCTCCAGCTCCTGCCGGAGGCGGGCCAGCGCGCGGTGCAGCGTGCTCTTCACCGTACCCGCCGACATTCCGAGCGCGGCGGCCGTCTCCTCGGTGCTCATCTGCTCCCAGTGTCGCAGCACGACCACGCTGCGCTGTTTGGGCGCGAGCACCTTGAGGATGTCCATCAGCAGGGCGCGGTCGGCGCGCTGGTCGGAGCCGTCCTCGACGGACGCGTCGGGGAGCTGTTCGGTGGGGACCTCTTCGAGCTTGCGGGCGCGCCACCACTCGGTACGGGTGTTGATCATGACCCGGCGCAGGTAGGCGTCGGCCAGGGACTTGTCCGCGATGCCGTCCCAGCGGCCGTAGGTGCGCACCAGGGCCGTCTGGAGCAGGTCCTGCGCGTCGGTGGGGTCCGGGACCAGGCGCCGGGCGCTGCGCAGCAGCGCGTCCTGCCGAGTGCGTACGTACTCTTCGAATTCGAGTACCTCGCCGTGCGCCATCTCAGACCGCCTCCGTTCCGACCAACCGCTGATCCGCTGTCTTGCGGATTCGAAGGTACGGAGGGGTTGTCACGGGCCTGTGCGGGCCAGCCTTCGGTGGGCGCACGGACACCCATAGGTTGTGTAACAGTGCCTGTGAGCTGGGGTTTCCCGGCCGGAAGCGGAATCTGAGAGTCAGCTCCGGGCCGGGTACGGATCCCGTCGTCCCGCGCGAGTGGACCGCGGGTGGATCGCGAGTGGGTCAGGTGAGCGGCAGCCGGTAGAACCCGCCGTCGAGGGGCTCGACCAGCCCGTCGGAGACCAGCCCGTCGAGGGCCCGGGCGCGCTGCACCGGCTCCTCCCAGACCGTGTCGAGCAGGGCCTGCGGAACCGCGCCCGCCGCCTCCCGGAGCACGGCGAGCAGCCGGCCGCGCACCTGGCGGTCCGTCCCGGCGTACGTCTGCCCGCGCCGCGGCGGCCCCTCGTGCGGCGGCTTCCCGGCGAGCCGCCACGCGCACAGGCCGGCCACCGGGCAGCGGGCGCAGTCCGGGCTCTTGGCGGTGCACACCAGCGCGCCGAGCTCCATCGAGGCCGCCGCCCAGCGGGCCGCGGTCTCCTCGTCCTCGGGCAGCAGGGCCCGGGCCAGGCGCCGCTCGGCGGCGGTGGTGGCGTTCGGCGGGTACTCGACCCCGGTCGCGGTGCGCGCGAAGACCCGCCGGACGTTGGTGTCGAGCACGGCGTGCCGCTGCCCGTACGCGAAGGAGGCCACGGCGGCGGCGGTGTACTCGCCGATCCCGGGCAGCGCGAGGAGCTGCGCGTGGTCCCGCGGTACGTCGCCCCCGTGCCGCTCCGTTATGGCGACGGCCGCGCCGTGCAGCCGCAGGGCGCGGCGCGGGTAGCCGAGCCGCCCCCAGGCCCGTACGGCCTCGCCGGGGGCCTCCGCGGCCAGGTCGGCGGGGCGGGGCCAGCGGGCGAGCCACTGCTCGTAGACCGGCAGGACCCGGCTGACGGGCGTCTGCTGGAGCATGAACTCGCTGACCATGACCCCCCAGGGGCCGGCCTCGGGGCGGCGCCAGGGCAGGTCGCGGGCGTGCTCGTCGAACCACGCGATGACGGGGGAGTGCAGCGCGCGGGGGACGTCGGGGGTGGCGTCCGTCGAAGAAGCGGGGGATACGGGGGATGCAGTCATGGCAGACGGCATCCTGGCACGTTTCACCCCTCGCGCGCCGGGCCCGGGCCGGTGAACCAGACAGCGGCGCGGACTCCGCTCGCCCGCAGGGCGGCGATGATCGTACTGATCGGACCGGTGAGCGCCAGGACGACGAGGGCGGCCAGCGAACCGCCCAGGAGCAGGCCCATCGCGACGTCGTGCGGATAGTGCACGCCGACGAAGACGCGGGAGAAGGCCATCAGCAGCGCCAGCGGCACGGTCAGCAGCGCCAGACGGCGTACGGCCAGGGCGAGCGCGACGGCGGCGGCGCCGGCTATGGCCGCGTGGTTGCTGGGGAAGGACCAGTCGCCGGGCGCCGGGCACTTGATCAGCGAGGCGGCGGCGCCGACGACGGCACGGCAGGGGCGTTCCTCGTCCACGGTGGACTTCACGACCTCGGAGGCGACGTAGGCGACGGCGGCGGCCAGCGGGGCGAGGACGGCGAGTGCGACGGCGCGGGGGCCGGGGCGGGTGCGCGCACGCCACCAGACGGCCGCGAAGAGCAGGCCGAAGAGGAGGAGCCCGTACTCCGTCCACACCTCGAACGCCGACTGCACCCACGCGGGCGTGGAGTGGGCGAAGTCGGTGACGTCACGATAAAGGGCGGAACTGTCCATGGTCACCGACCGTACGTAGTGAGGCCTCAGGAGAGCGTCAGACTCTTGGCTGATTCTCGCCCCATCGGATTGCACCCGCAGGATGATCATCGGCAAATCGAGCACGCTGCGCGGCATGTGGGGCACCGATCGGGCGGCGGACTCTCGTAAAGTTCCGCTCGTGGGATCTCTGCGCAATCCGGTCGGGCCGCTCCCCTCCTCCATCTACTGGCGACGGAGGGCTGTGCTGGCGTCCGTTGTCGCGCTCCTCGCGCTCCTCGCCGTATGGACCGTCAGTTCCGGTGGGGGGAAGTCCAGTACGAACGGAAAGGGCCAGAGCCACCCGGATCCGGCCGTCTCCATCACCCCCGGCCCGGCGGGCACGGGGCCGGCGATCAGCCAGGCCCCGGGCGGACGCGCGGAGTCGGGCGGCGGCGGCACCGGTACAGGCGCCGGCTCGGAGGGCGGCGGCGCGGGCGGCGCGGGCAAGAACGGCGAACCGGGCTCCGGTTCCGGTTCGGGCGGTGCCGCAGCCGCGGGCAGCGGTGGCGGCCAGGCCCCGGCCCCCGTCCCGGCGGACTCGGCCCTGCCCACCTGCGCGCCGACCGCGCTGCAGTGGGAGGTCAAGAGCGTGAAGAACGAGTACGAGGCGAACGAGAAGCCGCGCCTCGAACTGATCACCCGCAACGTCTCCGGCACGACCTGCAAGGTCGACCTCGGCCCGAAGCAGGCGGTCCTGACCATCCTTCAGGCGACCAGCACCAAGGCGGTGTGGTCCTCGGCGGACTGCCCGACGGGCGCCGGGAACGCGTTCTTCCGCCTCCCGGCGGGCGGCGAGACCAAGCAGCCCCTGGACTGGGACCGCCACTTCAGCGCCCCCGACCAGTGCCAGTCGCCTCCGGCGGGGTCCGCGGCTCCGGACACGTACGTGGTGGAGGTCAAGTCCCCGGGCATGCCGGTGGCCCGAACCTCCTTCGTCCTGAAGCAGGACTGACCGGGGGCTCCGCCCCCGCGGAGCCCCCGGAGTGGCTAGACGTAGCGTTCGAGGATCGACGACTCCGCCAGGCGGGACAGGCCCTCGCGGACGCTACGGGCACGGGCCTCGCCCACCCCGTCCACGGTCTGCAGGTCATCCACGCTGGCAGCGAGCAGCTTCTGCAGACCACCGAAGTGCTCCACCAGCCGCTCGATGATCGCCCCCGGCAGCCGCGGGACCTTCGCCAGCAGCCGGTAGCCCCGCGGCGACACCGCCGAGTCCAGGGTCTCCGGCGAGCCGGTGTACCCCAGCGCCCGCGCCACGATCGGCAGTTCCAGCAGCTCCGCGTGGGTCAGCGCGTCCAGCTCCGCCAGCGCCTCGTCCACCGTGCGGGAACGCTTCGCCGTCGGCTCCGGCACGTAGTCCCGGATCACCAGCTCCCGCTCCTGCTCGATCCCGACCGTCAGCTCGTCCAGCTGCAGCGACAGCAGTCGCCCGTCCGTGCCCAGTTCGACCACGTACTCGGCGATCTCGGTCGCGATCCGGCGGACCATTTCCAGCCGCTGCGCGACCGCCGTCACGTCGCGCACCGTGACCAGGTCCTCGATCTCCAGCGCGGACAGCGTCCCGGCGACCTCGTCCAGGCGGAGCTTGTACCGCTCCAGCGTGGCCAGCGCCTGGTTCGCCCGCGACAGGATCGCCCCGGACTCCTCCAGGACCCGCCGCTCCCCGTCCACGTACAGCGCGATCAGCCGCATCGACTGCGACACCGAGACGACCGGGAAGCCGCACTGCTTGGAGACGCGGTCGGCCGTACGGTGCCGCGTACCCGTCTCCTCCGTCGGGATCGAGGCGTCCGGCACCAGCTGGACACCCGCCCGCAGGATCTTGGTGATGTCCTTGTCCAGGATCAGCGCGCCGTCGAGCTTGCACAGCTCGCGCAGCCGGGTCGCGGTGAACTCCACGTCCAGCACGAACCCGCCGGTGCACATCGCGTCGACCGTCTTGTCCATGCCGAGGACGATGAGCCCGCCGGTGTTGCCGCGAACGATCCGCTCGAGGCCGTCACGCAGTGGCTGACCAGGGGCGACCGCGCTCAGCGAGGCGCGCATCAACGCCTCGTGCTTGGAGCTCGCGCCGGACTTCCCGGGTGCTGCTGCCCCGTCCTTGGCTGCCACTGCACTCCTCCGGTCGCGGGTTGCGCCGCCTGCGTACGGCCGGGCGGACCATCCAGAAGTCTACCGGCGCCCGCTGCGGCCCCGCCGTGGCTTGGCCAGGTAGCCCCCGCGAGGACCCCGTACAGACCTCTGACCAGCTATTCCCCCGCCCGCTCCCGGGCCGGCGTACGGGACCGCCCGCGCGGCAGCACCCGGAGCGCGTCACCCATGTCGGCCACCTCGATGACCTTCATCCCGGCCGGCACCTTGCCCGGATCCGACGGCACCAGCGCGTGCGTGAAGCCGAGCCGGTGCGCCTCCGCGAGCCGCCGCTGTACGCCGGTCACCCGGCGCACCTCCCCGGCCAGGCCGACCTCCCCGATGGCCACCAGGTTCTTCGGGAGCGGCACGTCGCTGGCGGCCGAGGCCAGGGCGAGCGCGATCGCCAGGTCGGCGGCCGGCTCGGTCAGCTTCACCCCGCCCACGGTCGCGCTGTAGATGTCGCGCTTGCCCAGCGCCGTGATCCGGCCGCGCTGCTCCAGCACCGCCAGCATCATCGAGACGCGCGAGGTCTCCAGGCCCGAGGTGGTGCGCCGGGGGGAGGGGATCTGCGAGTCCACGGTGAGCGCCTGCACCTCCGCGACCAGCGGGCGCTTGCCCTCCAGGGTCACGGTCAGGCAGGTCCCGGGGACGGCCTCGGCGCGCCGGGTCAGGAACAGTCCGCTGGGGTCGGCGAGCCCGGTGATCCCCTCGTCGTGCAGTTCGAAGCAGCCGACCTCGTCGGTGGCCCCGTACCGGTTCTTCACGCCGCGCACGAGCCGCAGCCGTGCGTGCCGGTCGCCCTCGAAGCTCAGGACGACGTCCACGAGGTGCTCCAGGAGGCGGGGGCCGGCGATGGCCCCGTCCTTGGTCACGTGGCCCACGAGGAGGGTGGCCATCCCGCGCTCCTTGGAGGCCCGGATCAGGGCCCCGGCCACCTCGCGCACCTGGGCCATGCCGCCGGGCGCGCCGTCGATCTCGGGAGAGGCGACGGTCTGGACGGAGTCCAGGACGAGGAGGGAGGGCTTCACGGCGTCGAGGTGCCCGAGCACCGCCGAGAGGTCGGTCTCGGCGGCGAGGTAGAGGTGGTCGTTGAGGGCGTTGATCCGGTCGGCGCGCAGCCGCACCTGGCTCGCCGACTCCTCGCCCGTGACGTAGAGGGTGCGGTGCTCGTCGCTGGCCGCCTTCGCCGCGACGTCCAGCAGCAGCGTCGACTTCCCGACGCCCGGCTCGCCGGCGAGCAGCACGACGGCGCCGGGCACGAGCCCGCCGCCGAGGACGCGGTCCAGCTCGTCCACGCCGGTGCTGCGCGCGGTCGCGGTCCGCCCGTCGACCTGCGCGATCGGCAGCGCGGCCGTCGACACCCGGCCGGCGGCCGTGGTGCGCACGGCGGGCGCGCCCATCTCCTCGACGGTGCCCCAGGCCTGGCACTCGGGGCAGCGCCCGAGCCACTTCGCGGTCGTCCAGCCGCACTCGGTACAGCGGTAGGACGGCCGGTCCTTGGCGGATGAACGAGCAGTACGGGCAGCCATGCGCCCCACGGTAGCCGCCCCCACCGACAGCGCCGGACCCGTGACCGTCAGGGCCGCTGTCAGCGGCGCGCCGATCTCGTCACCCGTAAGGGCTAATTCCGGGGAAGGCTTCCGGGGCGCAACCGGCGCGCCGCCTACGGTCGCCGGGTGGACAGCAGCAACCAGGCACACACCTCAGCGCGCACCGGCGCACACCGGGCGCACGGGCGCACGCCCTCCGACGGGGAGCCGCCGCCCGCCTTCCGGCACGAGCCCTACCTGGACGGCCTGTTCACGTACTGCCTGTCGGTCCTGTGCGACCACGACACCGCCACCGACGTGCTCGGCGACGTCCTCGCCGTGGCCGAGCGGAACCCCGGCCGATGTCCCGACGAGGGGGACCTGCGGGCCTGGCTGTACGCCCTCGCCCGCTGGGGCTGCCTGCACCGGCTGGCGGAGCAGCGGCGCGCACGGCAGGGAGCGCATTCCGCCCGGCGCGCGCCGGAGCACACCGGACCGGGCCGTGCGCCGGGGGGCGTCCGCTCCGGTCCCGGCACCGGACCGGACACCGGCCGGGCCACCGAAGCCCATCGCACGCTTGACGTGAGCGCCTACCGCCGTACCGAGCTGGCCCGCCTCGCCTGGCCCGAGGCCGCCGGCACCACGCCCGAGCAGCGCGAGGCCCTCGAACTCGCCGTCCGCCACCGCCTCGGCGTCACCGAACTGGCCTCCGTCCTCGGCACCCCCGCCGCCACCGCCCGGGAGCTCCTGTCCGGCGCCGCCTGCGAGGTGGAGCGCACCCGCGCCGCCCTCGCCGTCGTGGAGACCGGCAGCTGCCCGACCGTCTCCCGGCTCACCGGCGACGGCCAGGTGCTGCTGTCCACCACCCTGCGCGCCGAGCTCGTACGCCACGTGGACGACTGCCCGCGCTGCCGCCGCGTCGCCGAACGCGTGGGCGCCGCCGCCCCCTGGCCCGGCTCCGGCGGCATCAACACCGCCGCCCTCCCGCTCGTGCCCGCCCCGCGCACCGCCGTACACGCCGCGATGCTCCGCTCCGGCCGGCGCCGCCGGCCCGCCCCGCGCTTCGACCGCACCGGCTTCCCGATGGACCCCAAGGACCGCGCCGCCCGCCGCGACCGGCTGCGCGCCCGCGCCGTGACCACCACCGTGGTCGCCACCGTCGTCGCCGCGCCGGTCCTCGCGCTGTGGGCGGCGTACCGGGGCGCCCCCAGCACCGGCGAACCCGTCGGCTCGGACACCACCCGCATCTCCGCGAGCGAATCCGACCTCCCGCTGCCGCCGCACGTCAGCGGCCGCCCGCTGACCGCCTACGAGAACACCGGCAACGCCGCCACCACCACCGGCGGTCCCGGCTTCGCCCCGGGCAGCGCCGACCCCGACGTCTCCGTCGAGGTGATCAGCGCCGGACCGCCCGCGACCGCCGACGGGGCCGGCCCCGGCGCGCCCGGCCGGCTCACCGTCGCCGCGTCCTCCCACGGCGCCACCACCGTGCTCACCCTCACCGCCTCCGGCGGCGCCCCCGTCGACTGGCGGCTCTGGTCCGACGCGCCCTGGCTGCGGGCCAGCCGGACCGCGGGCACGCTGGCTCCCGGAGAATCGGTCACCCTGCTGATCAACGTGGACCCCGAAGCCCAGCCCGTCGGCGCCTGGCGCGCCCGGGTCGGGGTGGACCCGGGCGGGGCGGTCGTCTCCATCCAGGGGCGCGGGCGCCCGGCACCCACGACGGAACAGCCGTCGCCGTCGACGTCGCCCTCGCCTCCCACGCCGGATCCGACGCCGACCCCGACTCTTGAGCCGCCGTCGCCCACACCGACGGCGACGCCGACGCCCACTCCCACGGAGTCCGCGACTCCCGCGCCGTCGTCGTCCTCAGACGGAACGGTTTCCCCGGAACCGGGTCCGTCGGCTCCGTCGCCCTAGACGGACTTCGGGTCCCGGTCCGGAGCCGGCGCCTGGTCCGAGGCCGGAGCCGGATCGGCCGGGTGCGGGGCCATCGGCAGCAGCGAGGCGAGCCGCGCCTCGCACAGCTTCACCAGCGCCTCGTACCCCTCCTTGCCCATCAGCTCCGTCAGCTCTGCCCGGTACGACACGTACACCGGGTCCCCGGCGCCGTGCGCGGACGTGGCCGACGTACACCACCAGTGCAGGTCGTGGCCGCCCGGACCCCAGCCGCGCCGGTCGTACTCGCCGATCGACACCTGGAGCACCCGGGTGTCGTCCGGCCGGTCGATCCAGTCGTACGTGCGGCGGATCGGCAGCTGCCAGCAGACGTCGGGCTTGGTCTCCAGGGGCTCGCGCCCCTCCTTCAGCGCCAGGATGTGGAGAGAGCAGCCGGCCCCGGCGGGGAACCCCGGCCGGTTCAGGAAGATGCACGCGCCGTCCCAGCGCCGGGTCTGCTTCTCCCCGTCGTCGTCGTGCTGGGTCCAGCCCGTCTCGCTGCCGACGTCGTGGAACTGCCACAGCTCCGGCGTCAGCCGCGCCACGTGCGAGGCGACGCGCTTCTCGTCGTCCTCGTCGGAGAAGTGCGCACCGAGCGTGCAGCAGCCGTCGTCCGCCCGGCCCGCCTGGATGCCCTGGCAGCCCTGGCCGAAAATGCAGGTCCAGCGGGAGGTCAGCCAGGTCAGGTCACAGCGGAAGACCTGCTCCTCGTCGGCGGGGTCGGGAAACTCCACCCACGCCCGGGGGAAGTCCAGGCCCTTCTCGTCGGGGACGGCGGCGGCTGCGGCTGCGGGCTTGGCCTTGGTGTTGCCCTTGCCCGCGTCGTTCTTCGATCGGGTCTTGTTGGCCTTCTTCGTATTTGGCACAAACACCAGCCTAAGCGCCCCTTACACAACCGCCGCGCGTTCGTCGCAGTAGCGTTTCCCCCTATGAGACTCGGTGTCCTGGATGTGGGTTCGAACACGGTCCATCTGCTGGTGGTGGACGCGCACCCCGGTGCGCGCCCGCAGCCGGCGCACTCGCACAAGGTGGAGATGCGGCTGGCGGAGCTCCTCGACGAGCACGGAGCCGTCACGCCCGAGGGCGTCGAGCGTCTCATTTCGGTCATCGCCGACGCCGTGCAGGCGGCCGAGGACAAGGGCTGCGAGGACGTCCTCCCCTTCGCGACCAGCGCCGTGCGCGAGGCCAGGAACGCGGACGAGGTGCTGGCCCGGGTCAAGGCCGAGACGGACGTCGACCTGCCGGTCCTCAGCGGTGCCGACGAGGCGCGGCTGACCTTCCTGGCGGCGCGCCGCTGGTTCGGCTGGTCGGCGGGGAAGCTGCTGGTCCTGGACATCGGCGGCGGCTCGCTGGAGATCGCGTACGGCATCGACGAGGACCCGGACGCGGCCGTCTCCCTCCCGCTGGGCGCGGGCCGCCTGACGGCGGGCTGGCTCCCGGGCGACCCGCCGGACGCCATGGACATCAGGGCGCTGCGGAGGCACGTGCGGGCGGAGATCGCGCGGACGGTGCACGAGTTCAGCCGCTTCGGGGCCCCGGACCACGTGGTGGCGACGTCGAAGACGTTCAAGCAGCTGGCGCGGATCGCGGGCGCGGCCCGCTCGGCGGAGGGCCTGTACGTACAGCGGGACCTGTCCCGCAAGGCCCTGGAGGAGTGGGTCCCGCGCCTGGCGGCGATGACCACGGCCCAGCGGTCCGCCCTCCCGGGCGTCTCGGAGGGCCGCGCGAACCAGCTCCTGGCGGGCGCCCTGGTCGCGGAGGGCGCGATGGACCTCTTCGGCGTCGACGAACTCGAAATCTGCCCCTGGGCCCTGCGCGAGGGCGTAATCCTCCGCCGCCTGGACCACTTGCCCACGGGGGCGGGGGGCTGAGGGGGCTGAGGGGGCTGTACGAAGCTTCGTGCGGGTCGGGGCGGATTGCTGCCGGGTGTCTGGGGTGGCGGGCTTCGCGCTCGGTCGGCGCCTTTACCCCCCTCTCACCACCGCGGCGCTGCGGTGGTTGCCCACCCGCCTCCCTCGGTGGCGAGACCGGGCCTCGGTAGTCCGGTGAGCGGGGTCGGTCCCGTCGGCATTTTGGTCAGGCAAGTCGGCCTGCTGGTCGGTGGCTTCGGGGTTCGGGGGCTCAGTGACCCGGTATCAGGGAGGGTTGGGGGTTTTCCGTCAGTCCCATAGTCCTTCCGGGTCGGGCCGGTCCCTCAAGAGCGCTTCGCGTCGCTTCGCGATGGCCTTCGGCCACTCTTGACCGACCGTCCCGCCCCGGAAAGACCAAGGACTGCCGGGAAGCCCCCAAAAGAACGGGCCGGGTCAGAGACGAGCACGCGGGGAGAGCCAGGGAGGCGCGAGCCCGCTTCCCCAGGCCGGCCAAGCCCCACCATCCCGGCTGGGCGGCGCCGGGCCCCGGGAGCCAGGGGACACCCAGCCGGGGCGCATGGCGCCAGATCCCGGGCCGGGCCGGCTCTACCCGCACGAAACAGCGGTGAGGGGCCCGTCGGGAGCCGCCAGACGCGTTGGATCGCTACGCGCTTCGCACGGCTTGGCGTCCGCGGCCCGTCCGGGGCTGGGTCGCGACAGATCGCTACGCGCTCCCCCTCGGCTCGGCGTCTGCACCCGTCTGTGGCTGTCCTGCTCTTACTCCTTGTGGCCGGTCGGTCAGGGGTGGCCGGGGGCGGGGTGGAGTACCCGACGACGAGGCAGGCCGCCGCGATCGGCCCCCGGGCCGGACCCCGTCCTCCAACTCGTGGGCGGCCGGACGGGTCTGCGGCTCCGCTCGCACGGCACCGTTCGGGCCGTACGAGACCTGCGAGAGCGGGCTCAGCTCGTCGGCGACCGCGAGGGGCGCGGTCAGATGGTGCGGCCGAAGTAGGCCGCGAGGCGGTCGAGGGTGGGGGCGTCCTGTGCGGCGGGCTTGGACGGGGCGAACATGCCCGTCTGGGGGCGGATGGCGTCGGGGTGGTTGCCGTGCCAGGTCCGGAAGACCGCCTCGACGGCGTCCGGGTCGCCGGTGCGGGCCTGGCCGGTGGCGGTGGCGAGGTCCCAGCCGTGCAGGACGGCCTCCAACAGGTGCAGGTCGGCCAGGCGCGGCCCCAGGCCCCCGCCCGGCAGTGGCATCTGCCGGGCGAGCGCGCCTTCGGCCTGCCAGGCGGCCAGGGCCTCCTTGGCGCCCTCGGCGTAGACCTCCCCGGGCTGCCGCTCGCCGATGTGGTCCCGGGCGAACAGGGAGAAGTCGGGGGCGCCGCCCTGGGCGAGGCCCACGTAGTAGGGGTTGCCGGCCACGAGGTGGTTGGCCAGGGTGCGTACGTCGAAGTCGTCGCACGGGGTGGGCCGCCCGTACTGGTCCGGGCTGACGTTGCCGAGCAGCTGCGCCGTGTGGGTCAGGGCCTTCTCCAGCAGCTGGATGTCCTGGGACATGGTGATCGCGCCTTTCCGTCGAATGGGGGCACCTACCGCCCCCGCTCCGGGGCCCGGGTGTGCCGACAACCTCAGAGTGCATCCCCTTGCGGACAGGTACTGTCCGCAAGGGGATGCACTGCTCTCAGGTGTTGCCGTACTCGTCGTGGCGGCGCAGCCAGTGGGTCTGTTCGCCCTCCTCGTGGCGGCCCAAGGGGGTGCGGTCCAGGAGGCCGTAGTAGGCCATGGCGGGTTCGAGGCCGCGGGCCGTGGTGACGTACGTGCGGTAGACGGTGCCGTCCGATTGCGCGTAGGCGCTCAGGCCCGGGCCCTCGGTGACGTACTCGAGGACGGTCGTGCCGCATGCCTTCGCCATCTGGGTCACCGTGGGCGGGATCTCGCCATCGAGGAAAGGTTTCAGCTCCTCCTCCGTGTACATGAAGCCGAGGTCGCGGTGGAACGCGCTGTCGTTGGGGGAGACCCAGTCGAAGGTCCAGCCCATCCGCTTCCGGTAGGAGAGGAGTTTGTCGAGTGGGGCCCGGGAGGAGCAGATCAGGGTTACGTCGCGGGCCTTGAGGTGGATCGCGTTGGCGTTGAGGGTGTCCGCGATCGAGGAGCAGACCGGGCAGCCGGCCTCGTACGGCGGGCCGAACATGAAGTGGTAGACGAGTAGCTGCCCGCGGGTGTCGAAGAGGTCCGCCAGTGGCTTCGTGCCGGATTCCGTTTGGAAGGTGTAGGGCTTTTCGACCGGTACCCAGGGGAGCTCGCGCCGTTTGCGGGCCAGCTCGTCGCCGCGGCGGGTGAGTTCCTTCTCCTCCACCAGAAGCTCTTGCCGGGCCGCCTCGAATTCCTCCTGTGTGCCGACCTCGTGCTCGGGCATTGCCTTTCCCTCCTGTGGGAGAGCAGAAGACCGCATCGCCTGAACCGGCGCACCCCTACGTCCACCGTACGCGCGCAGCGGCGGGCCCACAGGGATCCACGCCTCCATGCCCAGCGTGAGGAGATCGCGCGCAAACCGGCGTGGCTGACTCGGCCGGGGCGGCGCGGCAGGGGGCCGGGGTGGGACCGTACGCTGTCTGCGTGGCAGAACCAGTCCGCATCCCGACCGCGAAAGTCGCCCTCTCCACTGCCTCCGTGTATCCGGAGTCGACGGCGACCGCCTTCGAGATCGCCGCGCGCCTCGGATACGACGGGGTCGAGGTGATGGTGTGGACGGATCCGGTGAGTCAGGACATCGATGCCCTGCGGCGGCTGTCCGATCAGCATCAGGTGCCGATCCTCGCGGTGCACGCGCCGTGCCTGCTGATCACCCAGCGGGTGTGGTCCACCGATCCCTGGACCAAGTTGCAGCGGGCGCAAGTGGCGGCGGAGCGGCTCGGTGCGAGCACCGTCGTCGTGCATCCGCCGTTTCGGTGGCAGCGGCAGTACGCGCGTGACTTCGTCAGCGGGATCTGGCGGATGGCGGACGAGACGGACGTGCGGTTCGCCGTCGAGAACATGTATCCGTGGCGGTACCGGGATCGCGAAATGCTCGCCTACGCGCCCGAGTGGGACGTGACCAAGGACGACTACCGGCACTTCACCGTTGATCTGTCGCATACGGCCACCGCGCGGACCGAGGGCATGGCGATGGTCGACCGGATGGGGGACCGGCTGGCCCACGTGCACCTGGCCGACGGAAACGGTTCCGCGAAGGACGAGCACCTGGTCCCGGGGCGGGGGACCCAGCCGTGCGCCGAGCTGCTGGAGCGGCTCGCGCGGACCTCCTTCGACGGGCACGTCGTCATCGAGGTCAATACGCGGCGGGCCATGTCCTCCGCCGAGCGGGAGGCCGATCTCGCCGAGGCGCTGGCGTTCACGAGGCTGCACCTCGCCACCGCCGCCCCCGACAGGCGTCAGGGGGTCCGCCGGTCGTGACCGAGTCCGAGAAGCCGCGTCGCCGCCGCGGGCCCGGGCGGCCGCGCCAGGACGAGGTCGACGACGGGCCCGGCACCCAGGAGCGGATCCGGCTCGCCGCCCGCGAGGTGTTCGCGGAGCGCGGCTACGACAAGACGTCCGTACGCGGCATCGCGAAGGTCGCGGGCGTGGACCCGGCGCTGGTCCACCACTACTTCGGCAGCAAGGAAGACCTCTTCGCCGCCGCCATCGAGCTGAGCATGGAGCCGGCCCTCGTGGTCCCGGCGATCCTCGGCGAGGGGCCGGAGGGGATCGGCGAGCGCCTCGCCCGCTATTTCCTGGGGATCTGGGAGAACCCGGTCACCCGGGCCCCGCTGCTCGCCGTGATCCGCTCCGCCCTCACCCACGAGGCCGCCGCGAAGGTCCTGCGCGGGCTGGTGCTGAGGCGGCTGCTGGAGCGGGTCGCCGCCGACCTCGACGTCCCCGACCCGACCTTCCGGGCCGAGCTCGCCGCCTCCCACATGGTCGGCATCGCGATCCTCCGCTACGTCGTCCGGGTCGAGCCCCTCGCGTCCGCCGACCCCGATCAGATCGTGGCCCTCGTAGCCCCTACTCTTCAGCGGTACCTGACCGAAAGCTGAGCCGCCCGTCCCGTCATACGGACCGCATGTCCGGATCCCGGGCAGTGGGCGTAGCCTCGTATCTGAGCTATATGCCATATCCGCAGTCGCGGCTTTGATCTACGGAACAGCCGCACCCATGGGGAGTGAAACAGCATGCCCGAGCTGAGGTCCCGCACCGTCACCCACGGCCGCAACATGGCGGGCGCACGCGCCCTTATGCGTGCGTCGGGCGTAGCGAGCGAGGACATCGGGAAGCCGATCATCGCGGTCGCCAACTCCTTCACCGAGTTCGTCCCCGGCCACACCCACCTTGCCCCGGTCGGCCGGATCGTCTCCGACGCCATCCGCGCCGCGGGCGCCATCCCGCGCGAGTTCAACACCATCGCGGTCGACGATGGCATCGCCATGGGCCACGCCGGCATGCTCTACTCCCTCCCCTCCCGCGACCTGATCGCGGACAGCGTGGAGTACATGGTCGAGGCGCACTGCGCCGACGCCCTGATCTGCATCTCCAACTGCGACAAGATCACGCCCGGGATGCTGATGGCGGCCATGCGCCTCAACATCCCCGTCGTCTTCGTCTCCGGCGGCCCGATGGAGGCCGGTCAGGCCACCCTCGTCGACGGCACCGTCCGCAAGCTGGACCTGATCGACGCCATGGTCGACGCCTCGAACGAGAACGTCTCCGACGAGGACGTGCTCCGCATCGAGGAGAACGCCTGTCCGACCTGCGGTTCCTGTTCCGGCATGTTCACCGCCAACTCGATGAACTGCCTCGCCGAGGCCATCGGTCTGGCCCTCCCCGGAAACGGCTCGGTCCTCGCCACGCACACCGCCCGCCGCGCCCTGTACGAGGACGCCGGCCGCACGGTCGTGGAGATCACCAAGCGCTACTACGAGGGCGGCGACGAGTCCGTCCTCCCGCGCAACATCGCCACCCGCGAGGCCTTCGAGAACGCCATGGCCCTCGACATCGCCATGGGCGGCTCCACGAACACGATCCTGCACCTGCTGGCCGCGGCGCAGGAGGCGGGCCTGGACTACGACCTCAAGGACATCGACGCCGTCTCGCGCCGCGTCCCGTGCCTGGCCAAGGTCGCGCCGAACGTCGCGCCCGGCGGCACGTACTACATGGAGGACATCCACCGGGCCGGCGGCATCCCCGCCATCCTCGGCGAGCTGCACCGCGGCGGCCTCCTGAACAAGGACGTCAACACGGTCCACTCCGACGGCCTGGAGGACTGGCTGGCGAAGTGGGACGTCCGCTCCGGCACGGCCTCGGAGGAGGCGCAGGAGCTGTGGCACGCCGCCCCCGGCTGCAAGCGCTCCGCCACCGCCTTCTCCCAGTCCGAGCGCTGGGAGACCCTCGACCTCGACGCCGAGGGCGGCTGCATCCGCTCGGTCCAGCACGCCTACAGCAAGGACGGCGGCCTCGCGGTCCTGCGCGGCAACATCGCCGTCGACGGCTGCGTGGTCAAGACCGCCGGCGTCGACGAGTCGATCTGGACCTTCGAGGGCCCGGCGGTCGTCTGCGAATCGCAGGACGAGGCCGTGGACAAGATCCTGCGCAAGGAGATCCAGCCGGGCGACGTCGTCGTCATCCGCTACGAGGGCCCGCGCGGCGGCCCCGGCATGCAGGAGATGCTCTACCCGACCTCCTTCCTCAAGGGCCGCGGCCTCGGCAAGGTCTGCGCCCTGGTGACGGACGGCCGCTTCTCCGGCGGCACGTCGGGCCTCTCCATCGGCCACGCCTCCCCGGAGGCGGCCTCGGGCGGCAACATCGCCGTCGTCGAGGACGGCGACCGCATCCGCATCGACATCCCGAACCGCTCGATCGAGCTCCTGGTCTCCGACGAGGAACTGGCGGCCCGCCACGAGGCCCTGGGCGGCGTCTACGCCCCGAAGAACCGCGAGCGCCAGGTCTCGGCGGCCCTGCGCGCCTACGCCGCCATGGCGACGAGCGCCGACAAGGGCGCGGTCCGCGACGTGACCCGCCTGGGCTGAGCCACTGCCACTGGGGACCCCGCCGGGAGCTTCACCACCCGGCGGGGTTCGCCGCGTCCACGGCGAAGACGGCCCCGTCGGGGGCGGAGGCGTAGGCCCGGCCGGAGGTGAGGACGGGGGCGGGTACCGTCGCGCTGACGCGCTCCTGGTTGCCGCCCATGCGGGGCTTGGTCTGTCCCAGCAGTTGCCCGGCCTTCGCGTCGACTGCCAGCAGCCTTCCGTCCGACGCGGCCAGGTACACCCGCCCCTCGGCGAACACAGGCCGTGAGGCGACCACGACGCCGGTCTGCAACCGCCACTGCTCTCTGTCCGCGCCGACTGCCACCAGTCCGCCCCGTGCCTCGAAGGCGTACACCGTCCCGTCCGGACCCACCGACGCTTCCGCCTCGTACAGCGGAGCCGACAGCTGCACCCGGTGCGCCGCGTGGGTCACCACGTCCACCCGTACGACCGCGTTCGTCGTGGTACCGGCGTCGTTGTCCAGCAGGTAGACGACGTTGTGCGCCGTGCCGATCGGTCGCAGCCTTCCGCTGGTCCGTACCTGCCAGCGCACAACCCCGCTGGAGGGGTCCACTTCCGCGAGCTGGGACGACCTGCCCGCGGTGTCAGGCGTCGACACGTAGAGCACGGGCACACCCGCTTGGCCGGGGGCGCCCCACCATACGGACCCCGACCCGCCGATCTGCTTCGTCCAGCGTTGGGCGCCGCTCGCCGCGTCGAGGGCGGTGACGCTTCCGCTGGCCGCCACCGCGAGCACGTGTGGGCCCGCGGTCACCAGGCGGGAGCCACCCGGCAGTTTCCGCTGCCAGCGCTGGGCACCCGTCTCCGGATCCAGGGCCTGGAGCAGCTCACTGCCGGGCGCCACTGCCAGGACCACTCCGCCGGCGTGCAGGGGGACACTGTCCGTCGCCGTTCCGGGAGCCGCTGTGGTCGCGCGCACGGCCCACATCACCGAGCCGTCCGCCGGGTCGAGCCGGGCGGCAGCCAGTCCGCGTCCCGCGCAGTACAGGGCGGCGCCCTCGGCCGAGCACGACGCGGGGTGCCCGACCAAGGACACCGCCCACGGTGAGAAACTCTTGGCCTCCGGCGATCCCGACGCCCGGCTCGTGACCTGCCCCGACGCCTCGGCATCCGGCCCGAACTGCAGGTAGCCGCCGACCGTTCCCACCGTGAGCAGCAACCCGATCCCCGCCGCCAGCAGCGCCGGCCTGCGTCGGTTTCCGGCGCGGTTGCCATGCGGGGCTATCCGCTCCCGCCGGTGCGTGATCTCCTCGTCCGCGACGGGCCGACGAGGCTGGGGGATGAAAGCCTGGGTGTCCTCGCCCGTCGGATAGGCGATCGCGCGCATCTCGGAGATCAGCGCATCGGCGGTCGGCCGCTCCGCGGGATCCTTCGCCAGGCACCGGGTCACGATCGGTACGAGCCGTGCCGGCAACCCCGTCAGATCGGGCTCGGCGTGCACGACCTGGTACGCCACGAGGTAGTGGCTGTCGGAGTCGAACGGCCCGCGCCCGGTCGCCGCGTGCACCAGCACCGCACCCAGTGCGAACACGTCCGCGGCCGTCCCCACGTCCCGGGGCCGCTGGAACTGCTCGGGCGCCATGAACGGCGGCGTCCCGATCAACTTCCCCGTCTCGGTCCGAAGATCGCTGTCGGCCGGGCGCGAGATCCCGAAATCGATGACCCGCACCCCGTCCGGGGCCATCAGTACGTTGCTGGGCTTCAGGTCCCGGTGCACGACCCCGGCCCGGTGGATGTCCCGCAGCGCCTCCGCCAGCCCGGCCGCGAGCCGGGTCAGTTCCACGGGGTCCAGCACCCGCTCCCGTACGCGCTCGGCGAGCGTCGGGGCGTCGATGAACAGGGTGGCCATCCAAGGCCGTTCGGCATCCGGATCGGCGTCCACGACGGGCGCGGTGAACGCCCCGCTCACCCGCCGAGCCGCCGCGACCTCCTGCCGGAACCGTGCCCGGAACTCGGGGTCCACCGCGTGCTGGGCGTGCACGACCTTGACGGCGAGTTTCAGCCCCGAACTGGAGGTGGCCAGGTGGACGACGCCCATGCCGCCGGAGCCGAGCACGGATTCGAGCCGGTACTGCCCGGCATACTCCGGAAACCCGGCGTAGTCCGCGTCCCGCAGCGACTGCACCGCTCACCACCCCCGCCGGAGCCTAGTCGATACCCCGTGCGAACATCCAAGGGCTTGCTACCCTGCGCGCGTTGCGCAGTGCAACACCCAAGGGGGGAGTTTTCGCATGTCCGTTGAGAACGATTCAAGCCAGATCGAGAGCCTTGCCGCTGAGGGGGGATATCCGACATACCCGCTCGCACCTGGCTACCGGGTCAACGTCCGCAGCGGTCCCGGTACGAATTACTCGATCATCGACGTGCTGCCTGCCGGCGGGTACGTCACGATCCGCTGCCAGTGCCCCGGCACGACGATCTCGGGCCCGTACGGCACCACGGACATCTGGGACTGCATCGGCAACGGCCGGTTCGTCTCCGACGCCTACGTGAAGACGGGCAGCGACGGCTACATCGCCGCCCGCTGCGCCTGAGGGGCCCCGGCCCCCGACCCGTCTGCCACGTGAGACGCACCCGGCCCGACCGGCCCGGCGGGGGATAATCGCTGATGTGAGCGACGACGACCAGCGAGACCAGAGCACCCCCGCCGAGCCGGCTGGCAAGGCCGCGGCCCCCACCGGCCCCGAGCCCGAGCCGATCCGGTTCTTCGGCACCACCTGGGTGGAGCACGACGGCGGCTACGCCCTGCGCCGCGCCGGCGCGGCCATCGGCTCGCTCCTCGCCGCCGTGGTCGGCGCCTACCTCCTGCGCCTCGCCTACGAGGGCCTGGAGATCGGCAACGTCGGCCCCTTCCTCAGCATCTCCGTCGTCGTCCTCTTCGCGATCGCCAGCTCCATCGCCTTCGCCAAGACCTGGGAGTCCTTCAGCCGCCGCCCGGCCCCCTCCTCCGACGAGGCCGCCCTCAAGGGCCTCAAGGCGATCGGTTTCATCGGCTCCCTCATCGCGTACTTCCTCCGCTGCCTCACCGAGGCCCCGGGCGAGAAGCTGCGCCGCACCGAGTACGAGCGCGCCTCGGCCGAATTCGCCCGCCGCCGCAGCGCCCGTACGGGGAACCCGGCCGCCCGCCGCCCCAAGCGCAAGAAGTAGCCCGCCACGCACCGGCCGATTGACGCCCTGGCACCGCCAGGAGCATTATTCATCACATGATGAATAATCCCGGGCAGGGCGCCGCAGGCACGACCGGGACCCCCGCCGTCCACGCCCACGCCCTCACCGTCCGCCGCGGCACCGGCCGCACTCCCCGCACCGTCATCGACGGCATCGCCTTCGACGTCCCCCGCGGCCGCATCACCGGCCTCCTCGGCCCCTCCGGCTGCGGAAAGTCCACCCTCATGCGCGCCATCGTCGGCACCCAGGCCCACGTCACCGGCACCCTCGACGTCCTCGGCCGCCCCGCCGGCCACCCCGAGCTCCGCTCCCGCATCGGCTACGTCACCCAGGCGCCCTCCGTCTACGACGACCTCACCGTCCGGCAGAACCTCGACTACTTCGCCGCGATCCTCGACCCTGGCCGCGGAGCCGCCGCCGACCGCCGCGCCGCCACCGTCACCCGCGCCATCACCGACGTCGACCTCGCCACCCACGCCGACGCCCTCGCCGGCAACCTCTCCGGCGGCCAGCGCAGCCGCGTCTCCCTCGCCGTCGCCCTCCTCGGCACCCCCGAGCTGCTCGTCCTCGACGAACCCACCGTCGGCCTCGACCCCGTCCTGCGCCGGGACCTGTGGAACCTCTTCCACGAACTCACCGCCACCCGCGGCGCCACCCTCCTCGTCTCCTCCCACGTCATGGACGAGGCCGAGCGCTGCCACGACCTGCTCCTCATGCGCGAGGGCCGCATCCTCGCCCAGGACACCCCCGACGCCCTGCGCACCCGTACCCACTCCGCCACCGTCGAAGAGGGCTTCCTCCGCCTCGTCGACGAAGCCAACGCACTCACCCGGGAGCAGAGCCGATGACTTCCATTTCCGCAATGAGTGGCGCCCGCACCACCGCCACCGCCGCCCGCGTCCTGCGCCAGCTCCGCCACGACCCGCGCTCCATCGCGCTGATGCTCCTGGTCCCCGTCCTGATGCTGACGCTGCTCCGCTTCGTCTTCGACGGCAGCCCCCGCACCTTCGACAGCATCGGCGCGTCCCTCCTCGGGATCTTCCCGCTCATCACGATGTTCCTGGTGACCTCCATCGCGACGCTGCGCGAGCGCACCTCCGGCACCCTCGAACGCCTCCTCGCCATGCCGCTCGGCAAGGGCGACCTCATCGCCGGCTATGCCCTCGCCTTCGGCGCCGTCGCCGTCGTCCAGTCCCTCCTCGCCACCGGTCTCGCCCTCTGGCTCCTCGGCCTCGATGTCGTCGGCTCCCCCTGGCTGCTCCTCCTCGTCGCCCTCCTCGACGCCCTGCTCGGCACCGCCCTCGGCCTCTTCGTCTCCGCCTTCGCGGCCTCCGAGTTCCAGGCCGTCCAGTTCATGCCGGCGGTGATCTTCCCCCAGCTGCTCCTCTGCGGACTCTTCGCGCCCCGGAGCACCATGCAGCCCGTCCTCGAAGGCATCTCGAACGTCCTGCCCATGTCCTATGCCGTCGACGGCATGACCCAGGTCCTCACCCACACCGACATGACCGCCGACTTCGTCCGCGACGCCCTCGTCGTCGCCGCCTGCGCCCTGCTGGTCCTCGCCCTCGGCGCCGCCACCCTCCGCCGCCGCACGCCCTGAGACGCGGCCCGGCCTGACCACCCACCGGACACCGGCCCCCGCCACCCGCCCCCGGTGCGAGGATGATCCCGTACGACCCCACGTTCCTTCGGCGAGGTGAATCGGGCATGACCCAGACAGTCGCAGTCCTCGGTACGGGCAAGATCGGCGAGGCCCTGCTCAGCGGAATGATCCGCGGCGGCTGGCCCGCCTCGAAGCTCCTCGTCACCGCCCGCCGAGCCGAACGCGCCGAGGAGCTCCGTACGCGCTACGGCGTCGAGGCCGTCTCCAACGCCGAGGCCGCCAAGCGCGCCGACACCCTCATCCTCACCGTCAAGCCGCAGGACATGGGCAAGCTCCTGGAGGAACTCGCCCCGCACGTCCCCGCGGACCGCCTGGTCATCAGCGGCGCCGCCGGCATCCCCACCTCCTTCTTCGAGGAGCGGCTCGCCCCCGGCACCCCCGTCGTCCGCGTCATGACGAACACCCCCGCCCTCGTCGACGAGGCCATGTCCGTCATCTCGGCCGGCAGCCACGCCACCGCCGAGCACCTCGCCCACACCGAGGAGATCTTCGGCGGCGTCGGCAAGACCCTGCGGGTCCCCGAATCCCAGCAGGACGCGGCCACCGCCCTCTCCGGCTCCGGGCCCGCGTACTTCTACTTCCTCGTCGAGGCGATGACCGACGCCGGCATCCTCCTCGGCCTCCCCCGCGCCCAGGCCCACGACCTCATCGTCCAGGCCGCCATCGGCGCCGCCGTGATGCTCCGTGACAGCGGCGAGCACCCGGTCAAGCTCCGTGAGGCCGTCACCTCCCCGGCCGGTACGACCATCAACGCGATCGTCGAGCTGGAGAAGCACGGCGTACGGGCCGCCCTGATCGCCGCCCTCGAAGCGGCCCGCGACCGCAGCCGCGAACTCGCCTCCGGCAACAGCTGACCGAGCGGTACGGGGGTACGGCCTTCCGCGCGAGCGGAGCAGCCGATACCCCCGCACCCCCGTACTCCGCGCCCTTCAGGGCCGCAGCAGCCCGATGGCCTCGTACGCCCGGTCCACCACCGGCCGCGCCAGCTCCCGAGCCCGCCCGGCCCCCTCCCGCAGCACCTTCTCCACCTCCGCCGGATCGGCGGCCAGCTCGGCGTGTCGCTCCTGCACCGGCCGCAGCAGCTCGACCACCGCGTCGGCGACGTCCCGCTTGAGCGCGCCGTAACCGCTGTACCCCTCGGCGAGCGCGGCCGGATCGCCCCCGGAGCACGCCGCCAGGATGTCCAGCAGGTTCGCGACGCCGGGCCGCGCCTCCCGGTCGTAGACCACACCGCCGTCCCCGCTGTCGGTCACGGCCCGCATCACCTTCTTGCGTACCACCCCGGGCTCGTCGAGCAGGTAGACGATCCCCGCACCGCTGTCGTGCGACTTCCCCATCTTCGACGTCGGGTCCTGCAGGTCCATGACCCGCGCCGCGACCGCCGGAAGGGTCGCCTTCGGCACGGTGAAGGTGTGCCCGTAGCGCTGGTTGAACCGCACCGCGAGATCCCGGGTCAGCTCGACGTGCTGCCGCTGGTCCTCACCGACCGGCACCTCATCGGCGCCGTACGCCAGGATGTCCGCCGCCATCAGCACGGGATAGGTGAGCAGCGACAGCCGTACGCCCTCCCCGGAGACCTGTGCCTTCGCCGCCTTCTCCTTGTACTGGATCATCCGCCGCAGCTCGCCGTCGGTGGCGGTGCACTCCAGCAGGTACGCCAGCCGCGTGTGCTCGTCGACGTGGCTCTGCACGAACAACGTGCACCGCTGCGGATCCAGCCCGGAGGCGAGGAACAGCGTCGCCACCTGCCGACTGAGCCGGCGTAGCCGCGCCGGGTCGTGCTCGACGGTCAGCGCGTGCAGATCGACGACGCAGAACAACGCCTCGTCCGGCTCCTGGTCGGCGGCGACCCACTGCCGCACGGCCCCCAGGTAGTTCCCCAGCGTCAGATGCCCGGTCGGCTTGACCCCGCTGAAGATCCTCGTCATGTCCTGTTCTCCCTTGTGTGAGTGGTGTCGAGGCCGCCGCGTCGGGCGACCGAGCCACTCCCGGGAGGGGAGAAACAAGAACGGCCGCCGTAGCGGCGGCCGTGAGCGCATGCGTGCTCGCGTGGTAGGTCGGCCGCCGTCAGGCGGCCCACCAGCGAAGGCTGGGCGTGAGCGCATGCGTAGTCATGGACACCAGGCTAGCCCTACGGGTGACGCCTGTCCTGGAGTTGACACACTTGGGCGAGGTCCGTAAGGTTCTTCGAGTTGTCCGAAGTGAGACGCCGACCCCGGTCGGTCCCCGGACAGCCATCCCGCACCACACATTCGAACGAACGACGCACTCCGTCGTCTCGTTTTCATGCGTATTTGCGAATGGGGAATCCGCGTCCGAGGGCGCAGCCGCCGATTAGGTTCGGGGGCGAGGAATCCGCTACTGTCTCACTCGCCGCAAGGGCCCAACGGCCCCGAAAGCGAAGCCCGCTGACTGGGAGTCAGGCCCGAAAGGATCTGATAGAGTCGGAATCGCCGGAAAGGGAAAACGCGAAAGCGAAGAGCCTGGAAAGCACCGAGGAAATCGGGCCCGAAAGAGTCTGATAGAGTCGGAAACGCAAGAACACAGAACGAAAGCCCGGAGGAAAGCCCGCGAGGGTGAGTACGAAGGAAGCGTCCGTTCCTTGAGAACTCAACAGCGTGCCAAAAATCAACGCCAGAAGTTGATACCCCGTCCACTTCGGTGGAT